>DASWFO010000300.1:0-37800 GCA_036394195.1 Alphaproteobacteria bacterium
GGTTTGTCGCTTGTACCGGACCACAAAAACGCGCCCCGTTTATCAAACCTAAGACCCAAAATACAGGTCTAAATCATTGATAAATAACGCGTCTGGGGGACTGGGGGTCGCGGGTTCAAATCCCGCCGCTCCGACCATTTCCGCCCTCTCTACGGTCATTTATGTCTCTACGGTCATTTATGTCGCGGTCCGCACGGGATTGACGAACTTCAGTCCGGCAAAGTCCTTTTCATTGTCAGTGACCGCAACGCAATCATTCGCCTCGGCGATGGCTGCAATGATCATGTCGAGCGCACTGCGCGGGTGCCCCGTGGCCGTTCCCTTCGCCATCAGCCGCGCCCAGCCGCCTCATCGAAGGGGAGGACGCGGCCGGCAAACAGAGCCTGGGGCCGTTCGGGCCCGGCGAACCAGTCCTCCAACTCGCGCCGCTTCTTTCCGGCTGGTTTCTCCAGCAGCCCGCGCCGAATCTCGGCGACCGTCAGAGACGCTATGAAGAGGTCCTCATCGGCTTGGTTCGCCATCCACGCGGTGAGCGCCCCGGAGGGAACAGGTTTGGTGATATTGCTGATGACGTTGGTGTCGAGGACATAGCGGGTCACAGGTCAACCTTGCGGCCATAAGTCACCGAGCGGGTAACCTCCAGATCCGCCCCGACCAGAGGCGAGCGTCGCAATGCGGCGAGGATGCGTCCCTTTTCCGGCACCTCGCCGTGGATGGTCCTGCTCACCGTCGTGCGAATCCGCTTGGCGTCGCTGTCGTTTTCGGCGAGCCGCTTCGCCAGCGACCGGATCAGCTGACGATCCACATCGAGCCCGAGAACCTCGAGGCGGGCCATGCCGCGCTTGTTAAGGCGCTTGCGATAGTTCTTCAGGGCTCGTTTCTGCGACGTGTCCGTCATGGCGGTCTTCCATATATCCAGCAATATCGCCAGTGGATGCTTCGGGTGCAACCGCCGACCCGGAAATTCGACTGCTCGCGCCAACAGCGGCCTTGCCAGTCACGCAACGGTCGTCACGGTCCACAACACGGCTTCGGATGTCTCAATCGACCACTCCGCCAACGACATGGCCAGCCACATCATCACGCCGAGTTTTCGAATCCAGCTCACGATCGTATATCTGAGCCCGGCTTCGACGGGTATGACGGCGTGGGAGAACCGGTGGTCGCTGGGAAATGAAAGCGCGCTGCCGGGTTCTTCCGGATGGATGTGCAGGTCTTGATTGGGCAGGTCGAAGCCGCCGCCCGTAAAATCCGTGTTGAGAAAAACGACGAGCGAATAGTCTCTCTCGAGGACCTGCCGCCAGCATCCGTTTTCATAAATTTCGGAATCGGCGTGTATCTCGTGCTTGCCGCCAGGCACGTAGCGCAGCAACTGCGGCTGTTCCCAATCCCTGAGGTGGAACCGGTGAAACGGAGCAATGGTCCGGCGGATGAGGGCTTCCACCCAGCGATTGATCTCGGCTTGGTATGACGACTTCACAATGCGGGCATCTCTCCGCGCCACATCGACGCCGAAGCGGTTGCCGCTGTGTTCCTCGTACGCCAAACTCTTCTCGGTCCCGGTATGACCGGCGGGATCTATCCACCGGGCGCACAGATCGGGCGGAATGGCCCTTCGGAAGAAACCGATTTGGCGCCGTTCGCTCTCGATTTGCTCGGTGCTCATGGCCAACACCTCATTCGCGAGGGGCTTTAGGGAAACGCTCGCCGCGTGCTGAGGAATGGGCTCGCGGCGGCGCGCCGATTCAGTCGATCTGCCGCACCTCGAGCACGACAAAGCCACGGTGCTCGGGATAGCGGACGTGGATTTTCCGCTTTGCCGCGTCGGGGGTGTCCGCCCGAACTTCGATGTAGCGGGTGTCGGCCCATTCGTCGGAGAGGCCGGTGCGGTTGGGCTCGCCCTCGCGGACGGATTTCTTGATCGTCTCGTTGTAGATCGCGACTTCGAACCGGTGTGTAGTCATGTCCTGTCTGTGCCGGCGCCGCCACAGGCGGCCGCCGGCTCCTTGGAAACCGACTCGCTCAAAATGTTAACGACGCGGTATGGTTAAGTCCATCCGCCCAAAGAACGTTGTCTTTCAAGGCCGCAAGGTTAGGGCTGCGAGGCGACGGTGCGGCCGGCCTCGGTGAGCCGGCAGACCAGCCAGTCCGGCTTGAGCGGGTTGGAGAACCACGGCTCCGCCCAGCCTTGGTCGATGCAGGCGCGGATGGTGCGTGTGTCGATCCGCTTCCCGCCGTCGTCGAACAGCGGCAGCTTGCCGCCGGGTTGCGTGAGGCCGCGCGCGAGCCAGCCCTTTTGCACATCGGTCGGCATTCCGGGCGACGACGGCAGGCCGCGCGGCTTGGGTTTGGGCTGCGGCGCTGTCGCCGCGGCTTGCGGCACCGGTGCCGCGTCCGTCCCCGATAACGATCCCTCGACGACGGTCAGGCGTCGCGGCCGGAACGGGATCGGGTCCGAAGGTTTGCCCATGCGAGCCGGTATCCTATGGGGTCGGTCGAGTTTCGCCAAGCCTACGCTCATCTGGTTAAAACGCCGTTTGCGCAGCGCATCTCTTGGCGTAGCTTACCCGGATGGAGTTGCGCCTGTGCTACATCACCGCCGGCTCGCGCGAGGAGGCGAAGAAGATCGGGCGCACCCTGGTCGAAGAGCGGCTCGCCGCCTGCGCCAACGTGATCGACGGCATGGAGTCCGTCTACTGGTGGGAGGGCAAGCTCACCGAAGACCGCGAGGCCGTGCTCATCGTGAAGACGCGCGCCGAGCTGGTCGCCGCCGTAACCGCGCGGGTCAAGGCGCTGCACAGCTACACCGTGCCGTGCGTGGTGTCGCTGCCCATCCTGGACGGCAACCCCGCCTATCTCGACTGGCTCAGGGCCGAGACGGCGAAGCTGGGAGCTCCCAGCTAAGCCTTTCACGCATGCCGCGATTGCGGCCGCGAACCTTGCTTGCCGCCGGCCGCGAATGGCACCATCCAGGCATGGCTAGGCCATCGGCGAGACTTGCGCAGGCATTTTCCAACGTCGGCCACAGCTATTCGCATATCCTGACGATCCTTTACCCTACCGTTGTACTCGGGCTCGAGCACGAATGGGGCCTGCCGTATGGCGAGCTGATCGCGCTCATGCTGGGCGGCCAGGTCCTGTTCGGCGTCGCGGCCTTGCCGGCGGGCTGGCTCGGCGACCGCTGGTCGACGCTCGGCATGATGGTGGTCTTTTTCATCGGCGCCGGTGCCGCCGCCGTGCTCACAGGTCTCGCGCGAAGCCCCCTGGAACTGGCACTCGGCCTGGCGCTGATCGGGACCTTCGCCTCGATCTACCACCCGGTGGGCATGGCCTGGCTGGTGCGCGCCGCGGTCAATCGCGGCAAGGCGCTCGGCGTCAACGGCATCTTCGGATCGGTGGGTTTGGCGATCGGGCCGCTGATCGCGGGCGCTCTGACCGATTTCATCTCCTGGCGCGCCGCGTTCATCGTGCCGGGGTTCACGTCGATGCTGGTCGGCGCCGGGCTGGCCGCCGCCTGGGCCGCCGGCCGGGTGGCGGACACCAGGGTCGACCTGAAGCCGCAGCCGGAGCCGTCGCGCGGCGCGGTCGTGCGCGCCTTCTTCGTCCTGTCCCTCACGATGCTGTGCACCGGCCTCATCGGTGCGGCCTACATGATCATGCTGCCCAAGGTGTTCGCGGAGCGGATGGCCGACGTCGGGAGCAACGGCGTGCTCGGCGCCGGCGCGCTCGTCACCGTGGTCTATCTGTTCGGCGCGATGTCGCAGTATGTCGGCGGCCGCCTGGCCGACCGGTTCTCGATGAAGCGGGTTTATATGGTAGGGTTCATCGTCCAGACGCCGCTCATCCTGCTCGCGGCCACGGTCGGCGGCTGGCCGCTGCTGGCCTTGACCGTCGCGATGGTGTTTTCGAACTACGCGACCATCCCGGCCGAGAACGGCCTGCTCGCGCATTTCTCGCCGGGCAAATGGCGCGGCACCGCCTATGGCGCGAAATTCGTCCTGGCGCTGGGCGTTGCGTCGCTGGCCATCCCGCTGATCGGCTACATTCATGACACCACCGGCGGCTTCGACAGCCTGTTCACGCTGATGGGCGGCTTGGCCGCCGTGGTCGCGATTTCGGCGGTGTTCCTGCCGAACGATAGGGCCGAGCCCACCGCGCAGGTCGCCGCGGCGCCGGCTGAATAAATGGAGGCGCACATGTCGGCGCCGGTCACCATCGATCGCCTCGATCACCTGGTGCTGACCGTCCGCGACATCGACAAGACGTGCGACTTCTACTCGCGCGTCCTCGGCATGGAGGTGCGGACCTTCGGGCCCGACAAGCGCAAGGCGCTGCATTTCGGCCGGCAGAAGATCAACCTCCACCAGGCCGGCCACGAATTCGAGCCCAAGGCGATCCGGCCGACCCCGGGCTCCGGCGACCTCTGCTTCGTCACCACCAAGTCGCTGGAGGCGGTGCGCGTGCACCTGAAAGCCTGCGGCGTGAAGATCGAATCCGGGCCGGTCGAGCGCACCGGCGCCACCGGCCGCATGCGCTCCCTCTACATCCGCGACCCCGACGCCAACCTCATCGAGGTCTCGACGTATCTCGTGTGAGCTGGATTATTCACCTCTCCCGCCGGGAGAGGTCGCGAGCGCCCGGAATCTTTTTCCGGGGGCGAAGCCCCCGGCACCCCGGGAGCGGGTGAGGGGCAGCGTCCACGGTGAGAGCGGTCGTGCCTGTCGAGGCTGACCCCCTCACCCGGTGCTTCGCGCCGACCTCTCCCCACGGGAGAGGTCATTCACGAGAGCGTGCCTAAACTGAGCCCGCCGCCTTCAACGCTCTATCCAGGTCCGCGATCAGGTCGTCGACCGTCTCGATGCCGACCGACAGACGGACGACATCGGGCCCGGCCCCGGCCTTGATCTGCTGCTCCTCGGTGAGCTGCCGGTGGGTGGTGGAGGCCGGATGGATGATCAGCGAGCGCGTATCGCCGATATTGGCCAGGTGCGAGAACAGCTCGACGGTCTCCACCACCTTGACGCCGGCTTGATACCCGCCCTTCACGCCGAACGTGAACACCGAGCCGGCACCGCGCGGCATGTATTTCTTCGCAAGCTGGTGATAGCGGCTGGATTTGAGACCCGCATAAGAAACCCAGGCGACAGCCGGGTGCTTCTCCAGGAACTCGGCGACGGCCTGCGCGTTTTCGACGTGCCGCTGCATGCGCAGATGCAGCGTCTCCACGCCGGTGATGGTGAGGAACGCGTTGAACGGCGCCATGGTCGGGCCGAGATCGCGCAACGCCACCGCGCGCGTTTTCATCGTGTAGGCGAAATCGCCGAAGGTTTCGGAGAAGGTGAGACCGTGATAGGCGGGATCTGGCCCGCTCATCGATGGAAACTTGCCGCTCTTGGCCCAATCGAAGCGGCCGGATTCGATCACCGCACCGCCCATCGAATGGCCGTGGCCGGAGAGAAACTTGGTGGTCGAATGCACGATCAGGTCGGCACCCCAGTCGAAGGGGCGGCAGAGATAGGGCGTCGCCAGCGTGTTGTCGACAATCAGCGGAATCCCGGCGCGGCGGGCGATCTCGGCGACCGGCTCTAAGTCGACCACGACCCCGCCGGGATTGGCCAGGACCTCGACGAAGATCGCCTTGCATTTGGGCGTCAGCGCGGCTTCGAAATTCTTGGGCTCGCTCGGATCGACGAAATGCGCCGTCCAGCCGAATTTCTTGAACGTGTGGGTGAACTGGGTGATCGAGCCGCCGTACAGGTTGCGGCTGGCAACGAATTCGTCGCCGTTGTCCATCAGGGGAAAAAACGCCAGCAGCTGGGCGGCGTGGCCGGACGCGGCGCAGACACAGCCGCGGCCGCCCTCGAGATTGGCGAGGCGCTCCTCGAGCACCGCCACCGTCGGGTTGGTGAGCCGGCTGTAGATGTACCCGAAGGTCTGCAGATTGAAGAGCGAGGCGGCATGGTCGACGTCGTCGAAGACGTAGGCCGTGGTCTGGTAGATCGGCGTGCTGCGCGCACCCGTCGTCGGATCGGGGGTCGCACCGGCATGAATGGCGCGGGTCTCGAAGCCGAAGCTGTGGGGCTTGTCGTCGGGCATGAAACGGGTCCTCGCGGAGGGCTGCTCTGGTGTCTTAACACGCCGGACAGGGGGCCGGCAGAGGCCGATGCGGCCGGGCTCGGGCGGCGCTATAATCGGCCCGCATGACAGGGGATGCACCTCAAGCCGCCCAACCCGCGGACGACCGTTTGGCCGAAACCGCCGCGCCCGGTGTGATCGTGCCGCGCGAGGGCGGCATCTCGCGCTCGCCGAGCGGCCTGCTGATCTGGTTCGGCGCCGTGCTCATCACCGGGTCGCTCGTAGCTCTCGGGCTCGTCCTCTGGCAGATGCGCGATGCGGCGTTCGACAAGGCCAGGGCGGATCTGCGCCGGCTGGCGCTCAGCCAGTCCGAACAGACGGCGGCGGTCCTGAAGGGCGCCGATCTGGCGCTACTCGACCTGATCAACGACCTCAAACGCGGGCCGAGCGACGGCGAGAGCCGACACCGCGCGTTGCAGGCGATGGTGACGACGTTGCCGCAGCTCAACAACCTGTTCGCCGTCGATGCCCACGGCCAGTCCATCTCCAGCGCGCGCAGCAATCCGCCGCCGCAACTGTCATTGGCTGATACCCCGTATTTCAAGGCCCATGAAGCAGGGCACCGCGGCGTGCTGCTGACCCCGACCTTCCGCACCCGCCTCGATGGCCGCTGGAGCCTGCTTCTGTCCAGGCGGGTCGAGGATGCCGAGGGGCGGTTCGAGGGGATCGTGGTCGCGGGGATCGACCCGCTTTATCTCGCCAGCCTGTATGCGGCGATCGATCTCGGTCCCAACGCGGCGATCGCCATGCTGACCAACGACGGCGTGATGCTCGCTCGTTATCCCTGGGTCGAAGGCCGGATCGGTCGCCATGTCGAAGGCAAGGTCCTGCCCGCGCTGTTTGCGAGGTCGCGGACCGGCTCGGCGCGGGCCGTCAGCGCCGCCGACCATGTAGACCGTCTCTATGGGTATGCCGGCCTCGAGGAGTTTCCGGTCGTCGTCCGCACCGTGCTCGATACGTCGGTCGTGCTGGCGGACTGGTGGCGGGAGGCTTATATGGCCGCCGGCTGGGTGATCGTCGCCGACACGATCATCGCGGTGCTGATCGGGCTGCTGGTGACACAGATGCGCCGGCGCGAGCAGAGCGAGCTTCGGTTTCGCGATTTCGCGGAGGCGGCGTCGGACTGGTATTGGGAGACCGATCCGGCGCTCAGGTTCACCTACGTCTCCCGTGCCGGGCGCGGCCAGACGGAATTTCCGGTGCACGACGCCTTGGGGCGCAGTCTCGGTGACCTGATCGTGGCACACCCCGACGATCCGAGCTGGACGCAGTTCGAGCCGAATATCACCGCCCGGCGCATGTTCCGCGAATTTCTGTGCCAGGTGCGCACGCCGTCCGGGCGCATCGCGCACCTCAATCTCAGCGGCATGCCGCGCTTCGCGGCGGACGGCGAATTCGTCGGCTATCGCGGTGTCGCGCGCGACATCACGGCGGTGGTGGAGGCGCGCAGCGTCTCGGCCCGCGCCAATATGCGCTTCCTGTACGCCATGGAGCACGGCACCAACGGGTTCTCGTTCTGGGACCCCGAGGACCGCTTCGTCGTGTGCAACGAGGTTTACCGGCAGCGTGCCGGTCGGGCCGCGAAATTTCTGGTCCCCGGCGTCAGTTTCGAGAAATTCTATTGGGAATGCATCCGCCTCGGCGAGGTTCCGTCGCCGCCTGGGCGGGCCGCCGAGGTCCTCGCCGAGCGCATGGCCAGTCACCGCGCGGCGACCGGCGAGGTCGTGCTGCGCGAGCTCGGAGGCCATCGGATCCTGGCGCGCGATCTGCGCACGCCGGACGGCGGAATCCTGCTCGTGCTGACCGATATCGGCGATGTCGAGGGCTTCCGCCCGATCGAGATCAGGACGGCGTAGCCGTCTCCCCAGAATCTTTTTTATCACAAAGACAGAGAGATCACAGATAGGACGATCGTCACCCCGGCCAAGCGAAGCGCGAGCCGGGGTCCATGGTTCAATCGGCACGATGGACCCCCGCTTTCGCAGGGGTGACGAGGGGGAATTCGGCGGGCACGCTGCCGCCCATCGGCGTGAGACACAGACGTCACGGAGAAGAGCAAGAGAGCCTCTTACCTCTGTGCGCTCTGTGTCTCTGTGGTTGAATTCTCTGGATGCTTCGTATGTGGGTGATTTGGTTAACCGGAATCTGCGCTACACGTGGCGCCGGCGCTTGGCGGAGATGATCCCGGAATTGATGCCGCCCCACGACAATTCGCCGTGGAGCCGCCCGTATTCGATCTTCGGGCAGCGGTTCATGACCACGGTGAGCCCGGCGGCCTCGGCGCGGTGCGCTGCCGCGTCGTTGCGGACGCCGAGCTGCATCCACACGACCGTGGCGCCGATTGCGATCGCATCGTCGGTGATCGACGCGGCGGCCTCGGAGTTGCGGAAGATGTCGACCATGTCGACCGGCCCGGGAATGTCCTTGAGCGCCGCGTAGGTGGCCTCGCCGAGGATCGTCTGCCCGGCCGCCGCCGGGTTTACGGGAATGACCCGGTAGCGCTTATGCTGCAGATATTTCATCGCGAAGTAGCTCGGCCGGTTCCAGTTCGGGCTGGCGCCGACCATGGCGATGGTGCGCACGCGGCGCAGGATGCCGCGGAGATAATCGTCGCTGTAAGCGTCGTGGTTGACCGGCGAGGGGGCGGCGGGGTTCGGCGCTGACGTCATGTCTTTCCTTCGGGGGCGCCGATCGCGTGGGCCAGGTCGGCGCCGTCGAGCTGCGCGCCCTCCAGGCGCGCTCCGGTGAGGTCGGCGCCGCGCAAGCTGGCTCCCTTCAGGTTGGCGCCGCGGAGATCGGCGCCGCGCAGCTCGGCCTGGATGAGCTTGGTCGGCAGTGCGACCGCCTCACGGACCAGGATGGCGCTGAAGTCGCAGTCGCGCAAGTCGGCATGCGATAGAAGGGCTTCGCTGAGATTGGCGCCGCGCAAATCGGCCCCGGCGAGCCGGCAGGCGCGGAAATCGGACCCTTGGAGATGGGCCGCCTGCAGCCGCACGTTCTGCAGGTCCAGGCCGTAGAACACGGCACCCTGCGCCTTGATGGTCGCCAGCGAGAAGCGGGTGAGTGCCAGCGCCTTGCGCAGATCGTAGTCCGAGAGGTCGAGCGGCCGGCCTTCGGCGCCGGCCGAGCGCACGAAGCGGTCGTGGTCAGCGAGCAGCTGGTCGAGCGGCCGGGGCAGCATGTCGAGCGATTTGCCGCGCGTCGCGTCGGTGAGCACGCCGGTGAGGTCGGCCTCGGTGGTGTCGGCGGTCGTGAGGTCGACGCCGACCAGCACCGCGTAACGGAGATTGGCGCCGCGCAGATTGGCGCCGTTGAGATCGGCGTGTGACAGATCGGCGCCGCGCAGGATCGCGCGCTTGAGGTTGCCCCGCGCCAGGCGGCAGCCGCGCATGTTGGCGTCGGTGAAGTCGGCGCGGTCGGCCACGGTGGCGGCGAGGCGGGCAAGCGACAGGTTGGCGCTGGTCATGTTGGCGCCCTGCATGTCGGCCGGCCCGACCTCGTCGTAGACGATTTCCTTGAAGCCCTTGTCGCGGTCGCGGTGGGCGAGGCGGCCCTCGCGCAAGTCGGCGCCGGACAGGTTGGCGCCGGCGAGGTTGGTGCGCCGGAACAAGGCGCCGCGCAGGTCGGCATCGCGCAGCGACGTCCCCTGGAGATTGGCATCGCTGAGGTCGCAGCCGAACAGGATCGTTGAATCGAAGATCGCGTTCGCGACATTGGCCTCGATGAAGGCGGATCCGGTGAAGACCGCGCCTTGCAGATTGAAGCCCGACAGGTTCAATCGCGACAGATCGCGGCCGGCGAAGTGCATGCGCTGGCCGCCGCGGCGCGAGTAGATGAAATCCTCGTGCTGCTGGGCGGCCCGGGTAAGCTCGTCCTGCGTGACGACTTCACGGGCGATCTGGCGCGTTGAGCGCGGGGTCGGGGTCAGCAGGACCTTGCGGTCAGGCATGCATGGCGTCTTTCATCGACGGACCGCCGCGTCCAGCTGCCCCTCTGGCCGGCGGTCTCGACTCGGCAGGCTCCAGCCTACATTAACACTGGTTAAAAAAACGTGCGTTTCCGCACAGTTTTGCCGTGTGAAATCCGCCGCTTAGCGGACAGCCGTTAACGGCCCTGCCAATCCGGCATCGGCCGCTTGGCGATGAAGGCGTCTATCCCGGCCTCGGCGTCGCGCGCCTGCATGTTCGTCGCCATCACCTGGCTGGCATACGCGTAGGCCTGCTCGAGGCCCATCTCGGCCTGGCGATAAAAGGCTTCCTTGCCGATCGCCAGCACGTAGGGCGATTTGGCGACGATCTTGCCGCACAGCTCAGCGATCGCCACGTCCAGCTCGCCGTCCGGCACCACCCGGTTCACCAGGCCGTGGGCGAGGGCGGTGCGCGCGTCGATCAGATCGCCGGTCAGCAGCATCTCCATCGCCGGCTTGCGCGGAATGGCGCGGCTCAGCGCGACCATCGGGGTCGAGCAGAACAGGCCGATATTGACGCCGTTGACCGCGAACCTGGCGCTTTCGGCGGCGACCGCGAGATCGCAGGTCGCGACGAGCTGGCAGCCGGCGGCGGCCGCCACCGCGTGGACCCGCGCGATCACCGGCTTGGGCAGTCGGACGATCGACATCATCAGGCGCGAGCACTGCTGGAACAGCGCTTCGTAAGACTGGCGGCCCGGGTTGGCGCGCATCTCCTTGAGATCATGGCCGCCGCAAAATCCGGGACCGTTGCCGGCGATCACGACCACTTTCACGCTGTGGTCGTCCTTGATCCGGTCGAGCTCGGCTTGCAGCGCCGTCATGAGGCCCACCGACAAGGCGTTGCGCTGCGCGGGCCGGTTCAGTGTGAGAGTCGCCACGCCGTCGCGATCCTGGCGCAGCAGCAATGAGTCACTAGCGGCGGAGCTGGGTTGGGCGGTCACGCGTCGTCTCCCGGGGCCCTCAATGTGGCGCCGCGCGCCCTCGCTGGCAAGCGGCCGGAGAGCATCGGGCAGGGCTAGATGTTCTTGTAGTCGCCGTGGCGGCCCTTGCCGCCGGCGAAACGGCCGGCACCGCCGACGCCTTCGTTCCCCAGGCACGACTGGCCGTTCCAATACTCCTGTCGCATCGCCTCGCGCAGCGGCATGCCCCAGGCCCGATGCGCGGAGTTGCGGTCGGCGAGCATGCATTCGCGCGGGAACCTTGCGATCTCGTGGGCGAGCGCCTCGGCGGCGCTGCGGCTCTTGCCCTTGGGAACGACCCGGTCGCACATGCCGATGGCAAGGGCTTCCTTGGCCGTGACCTTGCGGCCAGTCATGATGATGTCGAGTGCCCGGCCCATGCCGACCAGGCGCGGCAGGCGGACCGTGCCGCCGTCGATCAGCGGCACGCCCCAGCGCCGGCAATAGACCCCGAAATACGCATCGCGCTCCATCACCCGGAGATCGCACCACAGCGCCAGCTCCATGCCGCCGGCGACCGCCGGACCGGCGACCGCTGCGATCACCGGCTTGGCCAGCTGCAGCCGCGACGGACCGAGCGGCCCCGGCGGCAACTCGCCGTCGCCGGTCTCCTGGTATTTGAGATCGGCCATCCACTGCTTGCCGTTTGATTTCGACAGCGCCTTCAGGTCGCCTCCGGCGCAGAACGCACCGCGGGCACCCCAGAACACGGCGACGGTGGCCTTGGGATCGGCCTCGAAGGCGAGGAAGGCGTCGACCAGCTTCCGGCCGGTCGCCGGATCGACGGCGTTGCGCACCTCCGGCCGGTTGAGAATCACGGTCGTCACCGGGCCGTCCTTTTCGACGCGCACGCTGTCCTGCTTTGCCATCGCGATCCTCCCTGATGACACGGTCAGGCGCGGCCGAGCCGCGCGATCAGACCGTCGAGATAGTGTTCGATCAGCCCATCCGGCTCGCTGTCGAAGATCTTCAGCCGGCCGGTGTTGGCCATCAGCAAGACCCCCATCACGTGACAGACCGCGGCGACGGTTTCGCGATGGGCGGCGAGGGGATCGAGGCCGCCGACCTGCGCGATCGCGGCGGAGATCCGCCGCATGACCGCGATCAGACGCGAATTGAGGGACCGGTCGAGGTCGCGGCCGAGCCCCGCCGGGCGCACGCCGTGGAACAGGTACAGGCCCAGCTCGAGCTCCTGCGGCCGCTGCCGGTAATACTCGAAAAACGCCCGGATCGCGGCGCGCAGCTTCGGCTCGCCGTCGCTGGCACGCTCCATCTCGCCCACCACGGCGGCCCGCAGGGCGCCCAGCGAGTGCGCGAGTATGTCGGCGTAAATCGCTTCCTTGGTCGGGTAATACGAGTAAACGGCGCCCGGGGTGTAGCCGGCGGCCTGCGCGATCGCCCGGATGGTGGCGCCGTCCAGCCCGGCCTCGCCGAACACCTTGTGGGCGGCGGCCAGCACGGCATCGCGCCGGAATTTCCGGTTGGCCTCGCGGCGCGTCTCGGCGGGTTCGGGGATCGCCACCATTGCCCGTGAAATTTAACAATGTTTAAATTAATGATCAATGTTTAGTATCGTTCAGCCGAGGGATGAGCTTTTCTCATCGGGAGATCCCATGCCGCCCATGACCCCGCGCGAATTCAGCGAGCGCACGCGCCAGAGCACGCCTTTGGTGGCTTTGTTGGCGTTCGACGTCGAGGCCTTGGGTCCGGGCACCGCCCGCGTCCGGGTGCCGTTCCGGCCCGAGTTCACGCGGAGCGGCGGTACGGTCAGCGGGCCGGTGCTGATGGCCCTTGCGGATTACTCTGTCTATGGCGCCTTGATGAATCTGATCGAGCAGGCCGAATTGGCCGTGACGGCGACCCTCAACATCAATTTCCTGCGCCGGCCGCCGGCGCGTGACGTCATTGCCGAGGCGCAACTCATCCGCTGCGGCAAGCGTCTGGCCTATGGTGAAGTGATGCTGTTTTCGGACGGCGACGCCGAGCCGGTGGCGCATGTGACCGTCACCTATTCGATCCCGCCGCAATCCGTGCAGCCGGTCCTGAAAAAGGGCTTACAGACCGGGGCTTAGCGGTTTCTTATCATAATACCGCTAAGTAAAGGCGCTGATGCGCCAGCGCTTTTTGCGGTTGACTTGCAGCGACTGGCGGTAGATATTCCGCGACCTTCGGCGGGCCGACCCTAGGGTTTAGGGAGGGGGGTCCCCCGAGCCTCATTTGGGATGAAGTCATGTCGACCGTTTCGTTGACGCCGGCCGCGGCGGCGAAGGCCAAGAAGTGGATCCTGGTGGATGCCGACGGCGTCGTGCTGGGCCGCCTCGCCTCGTTCGTGGCGCTGCGTCTCAAGGGCAAGCACAAGCCGAGCTTCACGCCGCATGTCGATTGCGGCGACAACGTCGTCATCATCAACGCGGAGAAGGTGCGGGTCACCGGCCGCAAGATGACCGACAGCGTGTTCTATTGGCACACCGGCCATCCCGGCGGCGTCAAGGAGCGGACACCCGAGCAGACGCTGCGCAGCAAATTTCCGGAGCGGCTGCTCGTCCGGGCGGTCGAGCGGATGATGAAGAAGGACAGTCCGCTCGCGCGCAAGCAGATGCGTAACCTGAAGGTCTATGCCGGGACCACGCATCCGCACGAGGCGCAGAACCCGCAGACGATTGATTTCGCCAAGCTCAACCCGAAGAACAAGAGGAGCGCGTAAGTCATGGCGGAGAGACCCACGAGGACCGGTAGCGGACCGCGCGACAGGTCCGAGCGGCCGGAACGGGGATCGCCCGTGACGCGCACGCGCACCCTGGCCGACCTCGCCATGGCCTCGGCGGCCCAGCAGGTCGCCCAGCCCGCGGCCGATCTGCCCGAGCCCCAGCGCGACTCATTCGGCCGCTCCTACGCGACCGGCAAGCGCAAGAACGCCGTCGCCCGCGTGTGGCTGAAGCCCGGCAAGGGCGGCTTCTCGGTGAATGGCCGTGACGGCAACGTCTATTTCGCGCGGCCGGTGCTCCGGATGCTGATCCGTCAGCCGTTCCTGGTCGCCAATCGCAGCGAGCAGTTCGACGTCGTGGCGACGGTCACCGGCGGCGGCCTCTCGGGTCAGGCCGGTGCGGTGCGGCACGGCATCAGCAAGGCGCTGACCTTCTACGAGCCGGGCCTGCGCGGCGTGCTCAAGAAGGTCGGGTTCCTCACCCGCGACAGCCGCGTGGTCGAGCGCAAGAAGTACGGCCGCATGAAGGCGCGCCGCAGCTTCCAGTTCTCGAAACGCTAGCCGCGATCTTCACGGCGAGATCGAAAAGGGCTGGCGGTTTGCCAGCCCTTTTTTCGTTTCAGAGCCCGCCATCCTCGGACAGGAATCTCGCCATCATGGCCCCCAGCAGATCCGTATGCTCCGGCGCTCCGGTCATGCGCACGAGGCCGAGGAAATTCGCGAATGCGCTGGCCTTGCGATACGCCTCGCCGGGGGCAGCGAGCTCGAGGCCGACCACGCTGTCGGCGAGCGGCGTCGATGTGTAACGCCGGCGCATCTGCGGCGACCAGCCGCACATATAGGCCAGATACGTGTTCCGGCTCGCCGTGAACACCATGCGGGCCTTGGGATCCGGAGGATTGAGTTGAAAGAACTCGGTGGCGATTGTGGGGGCGGTTCGGGAGTCCAGGGAATGCTGGAGCTCGCGCAGCACATCGGGCTCGACCGCGCGTTCTTCGAGACCGCTGCGGCGCATCCGCATGTAAAAATCGGAATCGTCGAAGCCGTAGCCGGACAGCCATTCGTTGTATCCGCCGATGGCCTGCCAGTGCCGCTTCAGAAAGACCGCCTGGCCATTGGACACCGTCGTCGTGTAGCGGCCGCGATAGAAGGCCCCGTCGAGCGCCAGGTCGGAGAGCCAGTCCGGACGCGTGATCTCGATGTCGGAATCGAGCTTCAGGATCGCATCGCAGGCGGCGTGGTCGACGCCGAGATTGATCGCGAGCCCGATGCGCCACTCCTCGGTGGCGCCGACCTGCACCAGCTTCAGCTTCCGGCGGTCGGGGAAATCGGCGAGGCCGATCGGCCGATCGCTGCCGAAATCGACGATCACGATCTCGGACACCAGCGGGGCGGCCTGCCAGCTCGGCACGACCTGGACCAGCGTGTCGAGCCGGTTGCGGTTGGGGGTGACGATCGAATACATGCCGGTCCATTCCGACGACGATGAGTGCTGGCTTGCGGGACCGCGTCGCCGGTCGTCTCGCAGCCCTATTGTCTAATCCGCGGCACGCTTTTTTGCTACGATCAGAGGACAAGGAGCTCGCCATGAGCGCGGCATCGAACAAGGTCAGGGTCGGAATTCTCGGCGCGTCCGGCTATACGGGTGCCGAGCTCATCCGACTGCTGGCACACCATCCTGGCGCCGACATGCGCCTCCTGACCGCCGACCGCCACGCCGGCCAGGCTTTGGGGGCGGTGTTTCCGCATCTCGGCCATCTCGGCCTGCCGAAGCTGATCAAGATCGACGAGGCGAACTGGGACGCGGTCGACCTCGTGTTCTGCGGACTGCCGCACGGCACGACGCAGGAGGTCATCGCCAAGCTGCCGACGCGGCTGAAGGTGATCGACCTGTCGGCCGATTTCCGGCTCGCCGACATCGAGACTTATGCGACATGGTACGGCCACGCGCACCGCGCCCCCGGTCTGCAGAAGGAGGCGGTCTACGGCCTCACCGAGATCGAGCGCAAGGCGGTGAAGGCGGCGCGCCTGGTCGCCAATCCGGGCTGCTACCCGACCTCGGCGCAGCTGCCGCTGATCCCGCTGGTCGAGGCGCGGCAGATCGACGTCGACGACATCATCATCGACGCGAAATCCGGCATGACCGGCGCCGGCCGCGCCGCCAAGGAGGAGATGCTGTTCAGCGAGGTGTCGGAAGGCATCCACGCCTACGGCGTCGCCAAGCATCGGCACGCGCCGGAGATCGAGCAGGGGCTGTCGAAGGCCGCGGGCAAGCCGGTGGTGGTGAACTTCACCGCGCATCTCATGCCGATGAACCGCGGCATCCTGGCGTCGATCTATGTCCGGCTGGCGAATGGCGCCAAGGCTGCCGATCTCAGGCGCACGCTCGAAGCACGCTACGAAGGCGAGCCGTTCGTGCGGGTACTGGCCGACGGCGTCTCGCCGGCAACCCGGCATGTGCGCGGCTCGAACTACGCCCATATCGGTGTATTCGCCGATCGGGTTCCCGGGCGCGCGATCGTGCTGTGCGCGGAGGACAATCTGGTCAAGGGTGCCTCGGGCCAGGCGATCCAGAACATGAACGTCATGCTCGGCCTGCCCGAGACGACTGGACTGCAGCAGGAGGCCATGTTTCCGTAGAAGCGAAAGAGCAAAGACGAACACCAAGGAGGAAGCGCATGCCAGTGATTCGTGTGTCGATGTGGTCGGGCCGCAGCCTCGATCAGAAGCGGCATCTGGTCGAAGCGTTCACGCGCGATATGGAGAAGATCGCCGGCACCAAGCCCGAATCCCTGCACGTCATCTTCGAGGACGTACCGAAGGAAAATTGGGGCCACGCCGGGCATCTCTGCTCGGATAAGTGACGGAGCGGCCATAGCCGTCTCCGTCATCGCGAGCGAAAGCGAAGCGATCCAGGCCGCTGGATTGCTTCGTCGCTTACGCTCCTCGCAATGACAGGTTTGCTGCGGCGGCGCTTGCCGGGCGCCGCCAAGCCCTTTATAAGTCTGCAGCCTTGATGCAACTGCGACTTATTTGCAGATGACAATGTCGCACCGATTTTTCCTGCTTCCGCTGGCAGCCGTGACCCTCAGCGTGCCGGCGCAGGCCGCCGTCTACCTCACGGTCGAGCAGGCGCAGGCGCTGATGTTTCCCGGCGCCACGTTCACCGCTGATGTTCGCACGCTCACCCGCGATCAGGTCCGCGCCATCGAGAAAGCGGCGGACGTGAGTGTCCGCAACACCACGCTCAAGCTGTGGCGCGCGTCGACCGGCGGCTGGTTCATCGTCGACGAGGTGATCGGCAAGCATGACTTCATCCCGTTCGCGCTCGCGCTCGACGACGAGGGTGCGGTCAAGAGCGTCGAGATCCTCGAATATCGCGAAAACTACGGCGGCCAGATCCGCGACGCGGCGTGGCGCCGCCAGTTCGACGGCAAGCGGCACGGCGCCCGGCTGAAGCTTGAGGCGGACATCCAGAACATCTCGGGGGCGACGCTGTCGTGCCGCCACGTGACCGACGGCATCAAGCGGCTTCTGGCGACGTATGCGCTCGTCATCGCACCCGCCGCTCGTTGAACGCTGCCGCCCGCTTCTGGGCACCACCGTCGCCGTCCGGGTCGGCGGGCTCCCGGCGGACGAGGCCCATGCGGCGATCGACGCGGCGTTCCAGGATGTCGGCCTCGTCCATCGCCTGATGAGCTTCCAGGCGCCCGGCAGCGACGTGAGCCGGCTCAATCACGCGGCGCAGGACGGTCCGGTCGCGGTCCATCCGCGCACATCCGACGTGCTGCGGTGGGCGTGCGCCCTGGCCGCGGCGTCAGACGGCGCCTTCGACGTCACCGTCGCGGCCGAGCTGGTCGCCTGGGGCACCTTGCCGCGGCCCGAGGGCGAGCGGGCGCCCGACCCTCGCACCTCGTGGCGCGATATCGAGGTCGGCGCCGACGGCCGTGTCCGGTTTCACCGCCGGCTGTGGATCGACCTGAGCGGCATCGCCAAGGGTTATGCGGTCGATCTGGCGGTCGAGCGGCTGCTCGGCCGTGGTGCCGCACAGGCCTGCGTCAACGCCGGCGGCGATTTGCGGGTGGCGGGGCGGGGGTGCGAGCATGTTCTCTTGCGCACGGACTCGCCGCGCGCACCGGCGCCAGCGGCGATGATCGAACTCTCGAACGGCAGCCTTGCCAGCAGCAGCGGCCGATCGCACCGCCGCCATGTCGATGGCCGGCGGCGGCGGGCGGTCGGCGGGGACGGTTTCGTCTCGGTCGTTGCGGAGCGCTGCGTCGTTGCCGACGGACTCACCAAGGCGGTGCTCGCCCTGGGCTCGCGGAGCGGCCCTTTGTTATCGCGCTATGGCGCCACGGCCTACGCGCAGAGCCGGCACGGCCTCTGGCGGTCTTTCGGGGTTCCGGCTACGGCCGGGCGAGCCTGACGTCGGCGAAATACGCCACGGTCTCGCCGTGGGTCTCGTCGGAATCGCAGAACAGGGCCAGATCGACGAGATGCGCCGGTGCCGCATCGGGCCAGATGTGGCGATAGATCGGGCGCAGGTCGACGGTCTCGCTGATCCAATGCCCGACGTTATCGTCGCCGCCGTTGGCGACGTAGTGCGGAAAGCTGCCGATGACTTTGTAGTCGCCGGCCCTGAGCTTGTTGCCCCAGATGATCTCCATGCGCCGGCTTTCGCCCGCCGCCGTCTGGAAGGCGAGGAACAGCCGCGCCGGGTGATCGTCGCCTTCGCGCGTCCGCTCGTCGCTTTCGGAATGGAGGGGACGCTCGACATACCACAGCCACGCCAGGATCGGATAGTCCTGCAGGTCGACGTCGACATGTCGGAACAGCATCGAGGCGCTGGAGCTGGTGGCGAGCCGCAGTGCCGGCACGCCGTCCTTCTCCGCGAACGACATCTGCATCGGCGGGCGGGTCCAGAAGCGGCGGTGCACCCAGCCCTCGGGCGGCGGATCCAGCGGGAACGGCGTCGAGAAGTCCATGACGACGAGCTCACGCTCGCCGTGCGGCACCAGGACGTTCAGGCGCGGATTGCGGCCCAGCGCAACCGCGGCAGCGATCGCGATCAGGAGAAGAACCCAGGGGACCGTCCGCGCCATCGCTCGACAGTACGGCGCCGGCGCCCAGGGTCAACGCCGAAGGTCGGTCACGCCGCGAGCGGCAGGACGGGCCCTTTGGCGCCGGCGAGGCTGCCGGGCTTGATCTCGCGGGCGAGAAAGCGCCGCCGGTCGACCGGCCCGGGCAGCCACAGCCCGGTCGTGTGATCGGGGCAGAAGCCGAAGCGGGCGTAGTAGGGCGCATCGCCGACCAGGATGATCGCGGCCTCGCCGGCCTCGCGCGCCCGCTCGACGGCTTCCCGGATCAGGGCGCCGCCGACGCCGTGATCGCGCAAGCGCGCATCGACGGCGAGCGGGCCGAGGAGAAGGGCGCGGCGCTGGCGCCTGCCGGCCAGGACCGGCCACAGCCGGACCGTGCCGACGAGCTCCTGGCCGTCCAGTGCCACGAGGCTCAGCTCGCGGAGCGGCACCCGCCCGTCGCGCAGGCGCTGCGACGTTTTATGCGGGCGCGCCTCGCCGAACGCGGCGTCGAGCAGCCGCTCGATGGCGGGACCGTGCTCGTCCCGCTCCTGCGTGAAGGTCACCATGGGCGGGAGCTCAGATGCAGTACGTCTTCAACGGCTCGAACCCGTTGAATGCCACCGAGGCGTAGGTCGTCGTGTACGCACCCGCCGCGCGGATCTCGAGCGTATCGCCGATCTCGAGGTCCTCGGGCAGCCGGTAGTCCGCCCGCTCGTAGAGGATATCGGCGGAATCGCAGGTCGGGCCTGCGAGCACGACCGGGCCGAGCGGCCCCTTGCGCTGCGAGCTGATCGGATACTGGATCGCTTCGTCCATCGTTTCGGCGAGGCCGCCGAACTTGCCGATGTCGAGATACACCCAGCGCTTGCGGTCGGTCTCCGACTTCTTCGAGATCAGGACGACCTCGGTCTGGATCACGCCGGCGCTCCCGACCATCTGCCGGCCCGGCTCGACGATGATATCGGGGATGCGGTTGCCGAAATGCCGCCGCAGCGAATCCTCGATCGCGGCACCGTAAGCCGGCATCGTCGGAATGGTCCGGCGATAGCGCGTCGGAAATCCGCCGCCGATGTTGAGCATGGTCAGCTGCACGCCGGCGTCCTCGCATTCGCGGAACAGCCAGGCAGCCTGCGCCACCGCCGCGTCCCACTGGCCCGGGTCGCGCTGCTGCGAGCCGACATGGAACGACACGCCGTGCGGGACGACGCCGCGCTTGGCCGCTTCGATGAGCAGCTTCTTCGCCATCGCGGCGTCGCAGCCGAACTTCCGCGACAGCGGCCATTCGGCGTTGGCGCCGGAGGTCAGGATGCGGCAGAACACGCGCGACCCGGGTGCCGCGTCGGCGACCTTGCCGAGCTCGGCCTCGGAATCGAGCGCGTACAGGCGCACACCGCGCCCGTAGGCGGCAGCGATGTCGGCCTTCTTCTTGATCGTGTTGCCATACGAGATCCGGTCGGCCGACGCCCCGGTGGCCAGCACCATGTCGATCTCGTTGACGCTGGCGGTGTCGAAGCTCGAGCCGAGCTTCGTCAGCAGCTTCAGGATCTCCGGCGCCGGGTTGGCCTTGACGGCGTAGTAGATGCCGGCCTGCGGCACGGCGGCGCGCAGTTTCTTGTAGTTGTCGGTCACCACGTCGAGATCGACGATCAGGCAGGGGGTTTGCGGTCGTCGCTCGGCGACGAACTGGGCGATTTTTTTGGTCATCTTGGGTTCCTCTTGCGTCCAGCCGCTCAGGCGACGCGGAAATTTTTGAATTGCCAGGGATCGGAGGGGTCGACCGCCTCCGGGAACAGGGGACTGCGGCCGTCCAGCGGCGTCCAGTCGGAGTAGACCCCGACCATCTCGCCGAGATACGGCCGGGCGATCTCCATCACCCGGCGGTGATTGATATTGTCCGCCTCGACGACGCCCGAGCGCGGGTTCTCGATGGCCCAGATCAGGCCGCCCAGCACCGCCGCGGTGACCTGGAGGCTGGTCGCATTGTTGTGCGGCACCAGCCGCCGCGCCTCGTCGATCGACAGGCGCGAGCCGAACCAATACGCGCCGCGCTGGTGGCCCATCAGGAGCACGCCCAGCTCGTCGATGCCCGTCTCGATCTCCTTCATCATCAGGCGCTTGGTGGCCTGCAGGGCCCAGTTCTTGCCGGCCAGCTCGTGCAGCGACAGCACCGCATCGTCGCACGGGTGATAGGCGTAGTGGACGGTCGGGCGATAATGGACCGTGCCGCCCTCGTCCAGGGTGTAGTAGTCGGCGATCGAGATGGATTCGTTGTGCGTGACCAGGAAGCCGTGGAACGAGCCCTCGAGCGGCGTCCAGGTGCGCACGCGCGTGGACGCCCCCGGCCGCTCCAGGTAGATCGCGGCGTCGCAGCCGAAGCCGTGGCGCTGGCCGTCTTCCGGGAAGTGACGCTCATGGGTGCCCCAGCCGAGCTCGGCCGGCTGCGAGCCCTCGCCGACGAAGCCGTCGACCGACCAGGTGTTGACGAACTCGCCCGGTGCCTTGGGCCTGCCGCCCACCTGGGTGTCGCGCTCGGCGATGTGGATCACCTTGATGCCGAGATCGCGCGCCAAGAGCGCCCAGCCGATCCGGTCGCGCGGGCTGCGCGTCTTATGGCCGGTGTCGCGGGCGATGTTCAGCAGGGCTTCCTTGACGAAATGCGAGACCAGGCCGGGATTGGCGCCGTGGGTCAACAGCACGGTCGGGCCGCCGACCAGCCGCGGTGCCAGCGCCAAGGCGCTCTCGCGCAGCGCGTAGTTCGAGCGCTCGGACGGGCTGAGCGCCGGATCGGTGTAGCCGCCGGCCCACGGCTCGATGCAGGTATCGAGATAGAGCGCACCCTGGGCCTGGGCCAGCTCGATCAGCGCCACGCTCGACACGTCGACCGACAGGTTGAGCAGGACATCGCCGCGGCCGAGCAGCGGCGTCAGCACGTCGCGATAGTTCGCGCGGGTGATCGGGCGGAGCTCGAAGCGGATGCCGTATTCGGCGGCGATCTCGCGGCCGCGTTCCTCGGCGGTCACGATCGTGATGTTCTGCCGCGGCATCTCGATGTGGCGCAGGATCAGCGGCAGAACGCCCTGGCCAATCGATCCGAAACCGACCATCACAATGCGGCCGGGATAGGTGATGTGCTTCTTTTCCATGTCGACCCCCTGTTCGCGCATACACTTCGAGCGTGGGTGCTGGAGAACTCGAAGAACGCACACTCAATCCGGACTTTTCCGGTGCTTAGCGAGTGGCGCGTTTATCGTGGAAAGACGGAAACGCGGGCGGTCCGGCAATAACTCAGCCGGCCGCAGGAACGTTTACCCGTCGATGCGCGGATAGGGCGCGAAGTCGTGCCCAGGAACCATCGTATCCACTTCCCTTAAGGTACCGGCCCACTGTCGACCGGCTCGACCGAAAAGGCGCGTACACGTCGTTACTGTACCCACGAGGGGGCCTTGGCACGTGCGATTGGCGTCTCAGGAACGGTAATTAGGGGAAAAGGCTCCCAATGCGCAAGACTATTTTATTTGAGAACAGTGAACTTTTTATGACATTCGCCCTTGCAATTCATACGACTCCGCATGGGCCAAGGGATTTTTGCCGGGCAAAGGTTCCCACAGTTTTTCCGTTAACTCTGTGAGGGCCCGTGGAATGGGCCTAGAGGAAAAGGGCTGGCGCGGTGTGGCCGGCCCCGGATTGGGACTCGAGTCCGCGCGCCTTCAGTCGGGGGCGCGCCACACCGGCGGCGATTTTTCGACCCGGGCGAGGAGGTCCCGGCGGTGCGTTTCCATCTCGGCGGGCAGACGCGGGCCGAACGTATCGAACCAGCTCCTCTGGTCCTCGGCCTCGCGCCGCGCCTCTTCGCGGTCGATGTCGGTGATGGCGTGGAAGGACGACTTGTCGAAGGCGGTGCCGGCCCAATTGAGGTCCTGGTGGCGCGGCATCAGCCCGAACGGGCTCTCCACCGCATCGACGCGGCCGTGGATCCGGTCGACCATCCATTTCAGCACGCGCATGTTCTCGCCGAAGCCCGGCCAGATGAAGTTGCCGGAGCCGTCCTTGCGGAACCAGTTCACGCGGAAGATCGCCGGCGGCGTGGCGAGCCCCTTGCCGATTTTCAGCCAGTGCGCCCAGTAATCGGCCATGTTGTAGCCGCAGAACGGGATCATCGCCATCGGGTCGCGCCGGATGGCGGCCTGGTTGTCCGCCGCCGCGGTCGCTTCCGAGCCGAGTGTCGCACCCAGATAGACGCCGTGCGACCAGTCGAACGCCTGGAAGACCAGTGGGAAGGTCTTGCTCAGCCGGCCGCCAAACACGAACGCCGAGATCGGCACGCCGGCGGGATCGTCCCACGCCGGATCGATGCTCGGGCATTGCGAGGCCGGGACGGTGAAGCGCGAATTCGGGTGCGCCGCCTTGGTGCCGCTCTTCGGCGTCCAATCCTTGCCCTGCCAGTCGATGGCGTGCGCCGGCGGCGCGCCGTCCATGCCTTCCCACCACACGTCGCCGTCGTCGGTCAGCGCGACGTTGGTGAAGATGGTGTTCTTGGACAGCATCTTCAGCGCGTTCGGGTTCGACTTGTTGGAGGTGCCGGGAGCCACGCCGAAGAAGCCGTATTCGGGATTGATCGCGCGCAGCCGGCCGTCCTTGTCTTTCTTGATCCAGGCGATGTCCTCGCCGATGGTCGTGACCCTCCAGCCGTCGAACCCCTTCGGCGGAATCAGCATCGCGAAATTGGTCTTGCCGCAGGCCGACGGGAACGCCGCCGCGACATAGGTCTTCTCGCCCTTCGGATTTTCCACGCCGAGGATCAGCATGTGCTCGGCGAGCCAGCCCTCCTCACGGGCGAGCATCGAGGCGATGCGCAGCGCGAAGCACTTCTTGCCGAGCAGCGCGTTGCCGCCATAGCCGGAGCCGTACGACCAGATCGTGTGGTCCTCCGGGAAGTGCACGATGTATTTGAGCTTGTTGCACGGCCACGGCACGTCTGTCTCGCCGGGCTTCAGCGGTGCGCCGACCGAATGCAGGCAGGGGACGAATTTGCCGTCGCCCAGGACCTCGAGCACCTTCTGCCCGACGCGGGTCATGACGCGCATGCTGACCGCGGCGTAGGGAGAGTCCGTGAGCTGCACGCCGATATGCGCGATCGGCGAGCCGAGCGGCCCCATGCTGAAGGGGATGACGTACATGGTGCGGCCGCGCATGCAGCCGTCGAACAGCGGCTGCAATGTGCGCTTCATCTCGTCGGGAGCGACCCAGTTGTTGGTCGGGCCGGCGTCTTCTTTGTTCCGCGAGCAGATGAAGGTGCGCTCTTCGACGCGCGCCACGTCCGACGGGGTCGAGCGGGCGAGATAGCAGCCGGGGCGCTTGGCTTGATTCAGTCTGATCAGCGTGCCGCGCTCGACCATCTGCGCGCACATCCGGTCGTATTCTTCCTGCGAGCCATCCATCCAGTAGATCTGATCGGGCTTGCAGAGCGCCGCCATCTCCTCCACCCAACTGATCAGCTTGGCGTTCGTCGTGCGGCGGCTCGTGTGCAGGTTCATGGCGTCTCCTGGCGCTCTCTGTTCTTCACTGACGATAGCGGACTTCGTGCGAGGCATAAGCGTGTGATCTCTGCCTCATTATTGTGGGGGCAAATGTAGGAAGCGGGGCTTCGCGCGTCGAGGGGTGGCCCGCGATTTGCCGCGGAATGCAGCTGGGGCCGAATCACGTGTCATGCCAAAAACTAGCGAGATTGGACTCTCGAATCTAGCGCTTTCAGACGCCGCGTGCGTAACAACAATCCATCGTGATGCTGCGGCGCAGCAACGCGTGCGCACAATTATTCTGCCATGTGGAACGAAGAGTCCTGCGACAAAACGGGGGCCGCGTGGAGCGCCGTCTCGTGCGCTCTGGCCGCGCAGACTCAGGCCAGAAGAGCTAGGTCGAGATAGTTAACGGCGTGCGATCGGCCGGGACGGCTCGCCGGTCATTCGGAGAAATGCATCACAGTGCCGCAGGCTTGATCCGGCCCGATCCAGATTCCTCCGGTCGGACACGCGTTAACGCTGAAGTCCTGGCGGCGGAAAAAGTCCTGCGTCGCGCCCCATGACGCCACCTGCAGGCCCAGGCCGACCGGGGCGGGCAGCGGCGGCAGCTTCGCACCGGGCGCCCATTTGCTCCACGCTGCCGGGCTGAGCACGCGCACCGCGCTGTTGGCGAAGCGAAGCACATGCTCGCCGTCCGCGGTCGCCGCCGGATCGACGCCGAACGCCGGCGCCAGCTTCTTCGCCGTGACCTCCGGCTCGGGCGCGCACAGGAAGAGGTCGCGCAGCCGGAGCGCGCCGTTCGCGTGCTCCATCAGATGGGGCTGCCACATGACGTCGCGGGTCAGATGCTCGGTGTAGATCAGCCGTGCCTCGGTGAACGCGCTGGGTGCCAGATACAGATTGCGGAATGCGACGCGTCGGCTGTCGCGCTCGTCGGGGCCGTAGGCCGCCATGCGCTCGAGATCGCGCGGCGCGTCGACCGGCACGCCGCGCGCGGTCAGCTCCGCATGCGCGGCCTCCGCCGTCTTGGGCTCCAGGGCCACGATATGGGTGCCCTCGTATTTCTCGACGAGGCTCCTCACGTTGCTGAACTTGCTCGGGTCCGTGAGACCGGCCAGTTCGATATAGCCCTGGCGGAGCATGGCGCAGTGATTGGCCGATCCCCATTCCTCGACGGGACCGCCCGGTGTGCGTGCGCCGCGATGCTGGCTGCGCGGAGTCAGCCGGAACCCCAGGCGCAGGAGCGCGTCGCGGCCGGCATCGAGGCGGCGTACGGCAACACCGACGTGATCGAGATCGAGCGCCACCGGAGCCTGGTTTGCCACCGACGTCATGTCCGCGCCGGCGCCAGAGCCGCGTCGCCCGGGACGGCCGGCGCCACCTCGAGGGGCTCGACCCGCGTCAGGAGGATCAGATAGCCGAACGCCGATACGCCCAGCATCGCCCCCGCCGCCAAAAGGGCGGCGGTGAATGAATGCATGCGGTCGTAGAGAGCGCCGGTCACGATCGGCGCCAGGACGCCCCCGAGCGCTCCCGCCGAGTTCTGGATCGCGCCGACCAGGCCGCCGCGCCCCTTCGGGGCGATCGCCGGCGGCAGGGCGAACATGTTGGCCGAGGCGATGCCCATGCCGGCGAGCGCCGTCAGGAACAGGATCAGCGCGGTTTGTCCGTCGTCGGCTACGGCGGCCGGCACGATCGCCAGTCCCAAGCTAAGGCCGATGCCGATGGCGGTCTTGCGCACCACCGTCGGCGAAGCGCCTTTGCGGATCATGGCATCCGCGGCCCAGCCGCCGACCAGGCTCAAGATGAACTGCACGATGAACGGCAGCGACGAATACCAGCCGGCCTTCAGGATCGTGAAGCCGCGGGTGAGTACGAGATAGCCGGGCAGCCACGTCACGTAGATGAAGAACACGTAGAGATAACCGAACCACCCGAGAATGATGCCCCACATCTCGCGGGTCTTCAGAAGCTGGATCAGCTCGGCGCGACTGGCCCGCGCTTGCGAAGGAGCGTTGGCTTTGACCTCGTGCGCCGGTGCGACGGGCCACCAGAGCGCCAGCCAGGCGAGCGAGGCCAGTCCCACGATCACGAACATGGTCCGCCAGCCGTAGCTCACGATCAGCCATCCCGCGAGCGGCGCCCCGATGGCCGGGCCGAGCTTTGCCCCGTCGGCATAGATGGCGCTGGCCAGGCCGCGATGCCGTTCCGAGAACGTCGTCGCCACCAGGCTGTAGCCGGCCGGGTACACCGGCGATTCGCCGATGCCCAGGCCGAGACGCGAGGCGATCAGCCCGCCAAACGACGTAACCCAGCCGGTCATGGCACACGACAGGGACCACAGCGCATAGCCGGCGGCGAGAACCTGTTTCGAGCCGTACCGGTCGACCAGCCAGCCCGCCGGCACCTGCATGATGGTGTAGGACCAGAAGAACGCCGAGAGCAGCACGCCGGTGCTGGCGGCGCCGATGCCGAGATCGGCCATCATGGCGGGGGCGGCCACCGACAGCAGGATGCGGTCGATATAGGCGATGGAGGTGGCGCCGCTGAGCGTCACCACGATGATCCAGCTGCGCGGAGAATCTGTTCGCATGCGGGCCCCCTTGACGCTCCGCCGGTGCGGCGGCTGTTGACCGAAGCATCGGACAACCGCCGCCGGATGTCGATTTAGAAAACCCCGGAGCGACATGAGCCGAACTCACCTCGCCGGCGGCGAATCTAATTTGCCGTTCCGATCCGCGGTCATTTAGTCTCTGCCGGGCACGAGGGAATTTGCCCGCCGGGCAAACCAGGGAGTCTGATCATGCCGGATGTGTTGATCGAGGTGCGCGGCGGCTGGGTGGGCGAGCGGAAGGCACGCTTCATCGAGGCGATCCATTCGGCGCTCGTCGAAACGATCAAGATCCCGCCCGACGACAAGGTGTTGCGGTTTGTCGCCCATGCGCCGGAGGACTTCGTCATCCCGCCCGCGTTCAGCGAGAGATTCACCCGCATCGAGATCACCATGTTCGCCGGGCGCTCGCTCGAGGCCAAGCGCAAGTTGTACAAGGCGATCGTGCGCAACCTCGAGCCGTTCGGCGTGCCGGCGAAGGACGTGAAGATCGTTCTGGTCGAAGTCCCGGCCGAAAACTGGGGGGTGCGCGGCGGCCATGCCGCGTGCGACATCGATCTTGGGTTCGAAATCCGCGTCTGAGGCCGACGTCCCGCCGGCGCCGACGCCTAGGCCTCGCGGCGACCGCTCGTCGTCCGGCTCGCCGGCGGACGCTTGGCGCGCGCGGGCCGCGGACGGACCGGGACGGGCGCTGCATGTCCTGACTCGGCGAGGAGCCAGCGCCGGAAGGCATTCACCTTCGGCCGCTTCGAGCCCGCCTTCGGCGCCACGACGTAATACGCCATGTCGCCCCTCAAGGTGGGCGAAAACGGCCTAACCAGGTTGCCGGCGGCGACATCGGCCGCGACCAGTGCCGCCGTGCCGAGCGCCACGCCCTGGCCGGCAATGGCGGCATCGATGGCGAGATAGGAGTTGTTGAAGCGCGGACCCTTGCTGACATTGGCGTCCCTGACGCCCGCCTTCGACAACCACGCCTGCCAGTCCGGAAGCCGTCCCTCGACCTCGCTGTTCGTGTCGTGAAGCAGGACGTGCTGCTTCAGATCGCGCGGCTCGCGCAGCGGCGGGCCCGCCGCGAGAAGCGTCGGGCTGCACACCGGGAACACCTCCGCGGGGAACAGCAGATCGACGGTGCAGCTCGGATAGCGGCCGGTCCCGTAGCGCAGGGCCACGTCGATGCCGTCGCGGGCGAAATCCACCAGCACCGGGCTCGCGCTCAGGCGGATGTCGATTTCCGGGTGGCGCCGGCTGAAGCGCTCGAGGCGTGGCACCAGCCATTTCGAGGCGAGCGACGGCGAGGCGCTCACCCGCAACACGCCGGAGATGTTGTCCTCGCGGATCCGGGTGACGCCCGCCGCCAGGCGTGAAAACGCGTCGCGCACATCCGGGGCCAGGTTTTCGCCTTCCTGGGTGAGCTCGATCCCGCGGCTCAGCCGGCGGAACAGCTTCACCCCCAGCCAGTCCTCGAGGCCCTTGATCTGGTGACTGACGGCGGCCGGAGTGACCGACAAGGCCGTCGCCGCCCTGGCAAAGCTCATGTGGTGCACGACGGCGTCGAACGCGCGGAGGGCCTGCAACGGCGGCAGGCGGCTGCTGGTCAACGGAGAATCACCCTGTTCAAAGGCCGGCTCTGGCGGCGGCAAAAAACCATACCACGGCGGCCGGGGCGTCTGGTCGCCCGGCCGGCCGGCCCGGTCAGGCGGAGCGCGCGGCGCCGCGGCCTAGACGGCGCGGACCTTCACGTACGATCCCGGCGCCGCCTCGATGGCCTTGAGCTTGCCGTCGCCGGGCTTGCGGGCCGGCACTTGCTCGCCGGCGAATTTCTTGACCCAGCCGTCCCAGTGCGGCCACCACGACCCGGGATGCTGTTCGGCCGCGGCCAGCCAGTCGTCGGGCGAGGGCGGGGTGCTCTTGCCGATCCAATGGCTGTATTTGCCGCCGGCCGGCGGGTTCACCACGCCGGCGATGTGCCCGGACGCCGCCAGCACGAACTCGACCGGCCCGCGATAGAGCTGTGTGGCGACATAGGTCGAGCGCCACGGCGCGATGTGGTCCTCGCGCGTCGACAGGATATAGACCGGCAGCTTGATCTTGGTGAGATCGATGCGCGTGCCGAGCAGTTTGATCTCGCCGGCCGACAGCCGGTTCTCCTGGTACATCTGCCGCAGGTAGAAGCTGTGCATCGCTGCCGGCATGCGCGTGGAGTCCGAGTTCCAGTAGAGCAGGTCGAACGGGAACGGATCCTTGCCGAGCAGATAATTGTTCACCACGAACGACCAGATCAGGTCGTTGGCGCGCAGCATGTTGAACGTCATCGCCATGTCGCGGCCTTCGAGGTAGCCCTTCTCGCTCATCTTCTCCTCGAGCGAGGCGAGCTGCTCTTCATCGATGAACACCGCGAGCTCGCCGGCCTCCTCGAAATCGACCATCGAGGCGAAGAACGTGGCGCTCTGGATCCGGTCGTCCTTGCGCGCCACCATCCAGGCCAGCGTGGACGCGAGCAGCGTGCCGCCGAGGCAATAGCCGATCACGTTCGATTCGCGCTCGCCGGTCGCCTTCTCGATCGCGTCCAGCGCGGCGAGCGGACCTTCGACCATGTAATCGTCGAACGTCTTGGTGGCGAGCTTCTCGTCAGGGTTGGCCCACGAGATGACGAACACCGTGTGGCCCTGGCCGACCGCCCACTTGATGAACGAGTTCTTCTCGCGCAGGTCGAGGATGTAATACTTGTTGATCCACGGCGGGATGATGAGCAGCGGCCGCTTGGCCACGGTCTCGGTGGTCGGCTCGTATTGCAGGAGCTGCATGAGATCGTTCTGGAACACGACCTTGCCGGGCGTCACCGCGATGTTCTCGCCGACCTTGAACGCTTCGAGGTCGGTCATCTTGATCGACAGCCGGCCCTTGCCGCGCTCGAGGTCGTCGAGCAGGTTCGACAGGCCCTTGAGCAGGTTCTCGCCGCCGCTTTCCATGGTCGCGCGCAGCACTTCGGGATTGGTCACCGCGAAGTTGCTCGGCGCCATCGCGTCGACGAACTGCCGCGTATAGAAATCGACCTTCTTCGCTGTCTTCTCGTCCAGCCCTTCGACGTCGCGCACGAGCGACTGCATCCATCGGGCCGACAGCAGATAGGACTGCTTGATGTAGTCGAAGATGTAGTTCTCGTCCCACAGCGAGTCCTTGAACCGCCGGTCCTCGGGCGGGGCCGTCACCACCGGCTCGGACGGCTCGCCGAGCATCTTGCGGGCGGTCGACTGCCACAGCGACATGTAGTCGCTCCACAGCGACATCTGCGCCTGCACCAGCTTCATCGGGTTGGCCATGATGCGGGCGGTCATGTCGAAGAACGCCTGGCCGATATTCAGCGGATCGGGGGTCTCGACCTGTTGCGGCGCCTGACGGGTCAGAAAGCCGCTGACCAGGCCGTGGCTTTGCTCGGCGATGCGGCTCATGATTCGCGACAGCTCGACCGGATCGGGCAGCTTCATGTCAGGCGCCGCCTCAGGCGCCTGCGGCGCTTTCGCGCCAGGCGCTCGTTTCGGCAGCGGCCCTGATTGATCGGCCATGACGCAAACCCTATGCTCGTGTGCTCGATTCCGATCGCGATGCGGTACCCTTAGATGGGGTCGCCGAAGCGCACAATAAAGGTCGGAAATGTTTAAGATTTCTATACGAAACTGGCCGGCATTTCATCGGAAAATTCCTTGGGTGCGCTGCGGCGGAAGCATGTGATGGAACTCGCGTCGTTGTTGCGGCGCACTCGCCGCAACGCAAAATCGCCGGCCCGGATCTTTCTCCTCCTGATCGCGGTCGGTGTGGCCGCTTGCAGCGAAGTTCCGCCGGAATACAACCCGGTCGAATGGTCGCGAACGGCGCAGCTGAAGGTCAAGAACTGGTTCAGCGACACCCCCGAGGAGCCGCCGCCGATCGTCGACCCGCCGCCGTCGGAAGGCCGTCCGTTCCCCAATCTCGGCACGGTGCCGCCGCCGCCGCCGCGCGACACCCCGGAAACGCGCGCCGAGCGGCAGCGTCAATTGTCGGCCCTGACCGCCGATCGCAACGCCTCGGTGAGTGCGGATACCGGTCTCAGGACCGAGGGCAAGTTTCCCGGACCGCCGGCGGCGCCGACGCCCGCACCGACGGCTGCGCCGGCGGCACAATCCCCGGCTGCGCGTCCCGCTGAACCGCGCGCGCCGCCCGGGCCGATCGACGCGTTGCTTTCGCCGCCCGTACCGAACCTGACGCCCGCCCCGGTCACTCGGGCCCCGCAACCGCCGCAACCAGGTGAGTCCGCCGTGGAGGAGCCGCCGCCAGCCGCGCCGGCGCGGGCGGCGCCGGCCGTCGCGGCCGCGGCACCGGTCCCGCCGGTGGCGCCGGTGCTCACCACGTCGGAACGCCGAGGCTCGGTGAGCTTTGCGCGCGCCGGCACGGTTCCCAGCAGCACATCGCAACGCGTCCTGCAGGAGGCGGCGTCCTTCGCGGTGGCCAATGCCGGGCGGGTGCGTCTGGTGCCGGCGCAGTACGCGCGCGACATGTCATCCCCAGGGCAGGCACAGGCGCGCACGGAGGCGATGCAACGCATCCTGACCGGGGCCGGACTGCCCATCGACCGGATCGCGGTGACGGACGGCGCCGCGCAGCGGGCCGACGTCTACGACGTCTTCGTCGACTACTGAGCCATCAGGCCGGTCATCAGGGCGGCGAGCACGCCCGCGATCGGCGGTAGCACCAGCGAGCAGATGTAGCGCACCGCCGGGAAGCGCACGCCGAGCACCGGGATTTCCCACGCCACCAGCGTGTGCAGCGACAGCAGCGACCAGGACGTGAGGAACGCGACGAGTTGCGGCATGCCGACCCCCGCCTTGGCCAGCGCCAGCGCAAACGGGAACGACACGATCGGGCCGCTCGGCACGAACGCGCCGACGATCGAGGCGATCAGGATTCCCATCCATCCGGACGCGCCGCCCAGCCATTCCGCCACCAGGTCGGCCGGCAGCAGCGTCCCGGCGAAGCCGGCGCCGACCAGCGCCAGCGGCATGCGGATCGCCATGAACATCCCGTTGTTGCGCGCGAGCGCAAACGCCTGGCGCTGGCGCGACAGCGGGCCGTTCAGCAGGGCCACGCCGCAGACGATGACGATCGGCCAGATGATGCACGCGGCCAGGATCATCTGTATCCGCGGAGCTTTGTGGCCCACCCCCACCCGGCGCTTGCACGCCGACCTCCCCCCTCAAGGGGGAGGTGAGAGAGAGTGATGCGGCCATCATTTGCCTCCCCCCTTGAGGGGGAGGCCGCGCCAAGTCTTTTCTTCGCGCCCGTCGGCGGCCCGAAGACCGGCGACGCAGCGCAAGTCAGCGAGCGGGTGGGGGGTGAGTTGCGCATCAATGTTTATCGCTTACGGCGGATACTCCGATTTCCGGCAGTGCGGCAGCCGTTTGAACAGCGGAATGGCGATCAGCCCGGCGATCAGCGGCAGCGGCACCGACGACAGGAAGCGGATCAGCGCGAACCGCCATCCCATGAGCGGCAGCTCCCATTGGATGATCCGCGCCAGGGCCAGCAGCGACCACGACATGTAAAACGCGATGCAGGCGGAGAGGTCGGCGCCGGCCTCGATCACCGCCATCAGCAGCGGCATCGAAATCATCGGTCCGCCCGGGACGAACAGGCCGATGACGCTGCCGATGCCGATGCCGCGCAACCCGGCACCTTCGCCCAGCCGGGCGCGCACGTATCCCGGCGGGATCAGCGCCTGGATGAACGCCCCCAGGAGGACCGCCCCCGCCAGCACCGGGGCGATGGCCAGCAACAGCCAGAGATGCTCCTCGGAGGTCTGCCAGAACACCTCGGGGCCGCGGAGCCAGTAGCAGGCGACGCCGCCGGCGACGACGAAGGCGACCAGGAAGAGAAACGACCCTTCGGTGAGGCGGCGCAGGAGGGACGGCGGGCGGGGGAGAGGCGACGGGGGAGAAGGCTCGGCCATGGTGCGCTGCACCGTACCCCCCGCCGGGCCCCAAGGGAAGCCGCCGAAGTCGCGCCATTGCTCGAAAAAACAGTCGCTTACGGCGGCGCGCGGCCTTAGATTGTGCGGCGGACGACTGAGCGGCCGGAGTCGGGCGGCGGGGCGGTTTTTCGGCTACTCTGGCGTCGGAATGTGGCCCCAATTCGGGGCTAGGTTTGAGACCATGAACGAAGATTTCTACCGCATCCGGCGTCTGCCGCCTTACGTCTTCGCCGAAGTCAACACGATGCGGGCCAAGGCGCGCGCCGGCGGGCTGGACGTCATCGACCTCGGGATGGGCAATCCCGACATGCCGACGCCGCCGCATATCGTCGAAAAGCTGATCGAGACGGTCCGCGACCCGCGCACGCACCGCTATTCGAATTCGCGGGGCATTCCGGGCCTGCGCCGCGCGCACGCGGCGTACTACAAGCGGCGCTTCAACGTCGATATCGATCCGGAAAGCGAGACCATCGTCACGCTCGGCTCGAAAGAGGGGCTGGCCAACCTCGCGCAGGCGATCACCAGCCCCGGCGACACGATCCTGGTGCCGAACCCGAGCTATCCGATCCATCCCTACGGCTTCATCATGGCCGGCGCATCGCTGCGTCACCTGCCGATCGGCGACGGGCATGACTTCTTCGGCAGCCTGCATCGCGCGGTCAAGCATTCGGTGCCGCCGCCGATCGCGCTCGTGCTGAGCTTCCCGTCCAATCCGACGGCGCAGGTGGTCGGGCTCGATTTCTACCGCGAATGCGTCGAGTTCTGCCGCCAGCACGGAGTCTACGTCCTGTCCGACCTGGCCTACGCCGAGATCTATTTCGGCGATGAGCCGCCGCCGTCGATCCTCCAGGTGCCGGGGGCGAAGGACATTGCGGTCGAATTCACCTCGATGAGCAAGACCTACGCGATGGCCGGCTGGCGGGTCGGCTTCGCCGCCGGCAACCGCAAGCTGATCGCCGCACTCGCGCGCATCAAATCATATCTCGACTACGGCGCGTTCACGCCGGTCCAGGTCGCCGCCGCGGCGGCCTTGAACGGCCCGCAGGATTGCGTGGTCGAGATCCGCGAAACCTACCGTCAGCGCCGCGACGCGCTGATCAGCGGCCTCGCCGCCGCCGGCTGGCAGGTGCCGAGCCCGCCGGCGTCGATGTTCGCCTGGGCGCCGATCCCGCCGCGCTTCGCGCAGATGGGCTCGCTCGAGTTCTCGAAGCTCCTGCTCAAGGAGGCGAACGTCGCGGTGTCGCCGGGCGTCGGCTTCGGCGAATACGGCGACGGCCATGTCCGCCTGGCGCTGGTCGAGAACGTGCAGCGCATCCGGCAGGCCTGCCGCAACATCAAGGCCTTCTTCAATTCGGCCGACGCGCTGCCGGAGCCGCCAACGCAGAAGACTCAGTCCCAGAAAGCGACCGCGCAGACGAACATGTCGCGCGCCACTCCGTCCGGCAGCCGGGCGGCGGTTTCTTGATCATGGCCCCTCTCATCTTGTCCCTCTCCGCCCCCGGGGGCGGAGAGGTCAGGTGAGGTGGGGGTGCTGCCGCAGATCGTTGCCAGCCCGAAAATGCCCACCTCACGCGGCTCACTGACGTTCGCCTCCCTCTCCGCGCCAAAGGGCGGAGAGGCAAGCACTCGACACCGCGCTTCTGGTGAGAGGGGCTGACGCGCATGTCCGTGGACTCACCGCTGAAGATCGCCGTTGCCGGGCTGGGCACCGTCGGGTCCGGCGTGCTGAAGCTGTTGGCCGAGAACGGCGAGCTGGTCAGCCGGCGCTGCGGCCGCCCGATCGTGGTGACCGCGGTCAGCGCCCGCGACAAGGCGCGCGACCGCGGCGTCGCCCTCGGCAAAGCCAAGTGGTTCGGCGATGCGGCGGCGCTGGCCGCCGAAGCGGACGCCGAGATCGTGGTCGAGTTGGTCGGCGGCTCGGACGGGATCGCCAAGCGCGTCTGCGAGACGGCCATCGCCCACGGACGACACGTTGTCACGGCGAACAAGGCGTTGCTCGCGGTTCACGGCACCGCGCTTGCCAGGCAGGCCGAGGCCAAGGGCGTGACCCTCGCCTACGAGGCGGCGGTCGCCGGCGGCATTCCGGTGATCAAGGCGCTGCGCGAGGGTCTCGCGGCCAATCGCATCACCCGCATCTACGGCATCCTGAACGGCACCTGCAATTACATCCTGACGCAAATGCGTCGCACAGGGCGTCCGTTCGCCGATGTTCTCGCCGAGGCGCAGAAGCTTGGTTACGCCGAGGTCGATCCCAGCTTCGACGTCGACGGCATCGATGCCGCGCACAAGCTGGCGATCCTCGCCGGTCTCGCGTTCGGGGCGGCGGTCAATTTCGGCGGCGTGCATATCGAAGGGATCCGGCACATTTCGCCGCTCGACCTCGAGTTCGCGAAGGAGCTCGGCTACCGCGTGAAGCTGCTGGGGATCGCGCGCATGACCGAGCATGGCCTCGAGCAGCGGGTGCATCCCTGCATGGTGCCGGTCGAAACGCCGATCGCGGCGGTCGAGGACGTGTTCAACGCGGTGGTCGCCGAGGGCAACTATGTCGGGCGCACGGTGTTCGAGGGCCGCGGGGCCGGTGCCGGCCCGACCGCCTCGGCGGTGGTGGCCGATCTGATCGACCTCGCGCGCGGCCGGCGGACGCCGACCTTCGGCGTCCCGGTCGCTGCCCTCGCTTTGCCACCGGTGTCGCCAATGGAACGCCGGGTCGGCTCCTATTACATTCGGCTGATGGTCGTGGACCGTCCGGGCGTGATTGCCGACGTGACTGCGGCGCTGCGCGACGAAAGCGTGTCGCTCGAAGCCATGCTGCAGCGCGGCCGCAGCCCGAACGAGATGGTCCCGGTCGTCCTGACGACGCATGACACGGAAGAGGCGGCGATGAATCGGGCGCTGCAACGGATCGAGGCGTTGAAGACCGTGCTCGAGCCGCCCCGTGCCATCCGGATAGAAAAACTTTAGCTCGCGGAGGAACACGATGGCCGAACGGATGGACCGCAATCTGGCGCTCGAAGTGGTGCGCGTGACCGAGTGGGCGGCCTTGGCGGCGTCCCGGCTCATGGGCCGGGGCGACGAGAAGGCGGCCGATCAGGCCGCGGTGGACGCGATGCGCAGTGCCCTGAACGGGTTGAACATTCAGGGCGTGGTGGTGATCGGGGAGGGCGAGCGCGACGAAGCGCCGATGCTCTATATCGGCGAGAAGGTCGGCAAGGGGACAGGGCCGCGCGTCGACATCGCCCTCGATCCGCTCGAAGGCACCACCATCACCGCCAAGGGCGGGCCGAACGCGCTCGCCGTCATCGCCATGGCGGAGGAGGGCGGCTTCCTCAACGCGCCCGACGTCTATATGGACAAGATCGCGGTCGGCGGCGGCCTGCCCGACGGCGTGGTCGATCTCGACGAGGCGCCGAAGGCCAACCTCAAGAGCCTCGCCAAGGCAAAGAAATCCGACATTTCGGATCTCGTCGTCTGCATTCTCGACCGGCCGCGTCATGCCGACCTGATTTCCAAGGTGCGCGAAGCCGGGGCGCGAATCATGCTGATCTCGGATGGCGACGTGAGCGGCGTGATCGCGACGTCGCGGCCGGACAGCGGCGTCGACATCTACATGGGCAGCGGTGGTGCTCCGGAAGGCGTGCTGGCCGCCGCGGCGCTGCGCTGCATCGGCGGCCAGATGCAGGCGCGCCTCCTGTTCCGCAATGACGACGAGAAGCAGCGCGCGGCGAAATGGGGGATCAAGGACCTCAATCGCAAGTACACGATGCTCGATCTCGCGCACGGCGACGTCATGTTCGCCGCCACCGGCGTCACCGACGGGTCGATGCTGCGTGGGGTGCGGCGATCCGCCTCCGTGGGCTCGACGCATTCGATCATCATGCGCTCGAAGACCGGCACGGTGCGCGTGATCGAGGCGACGCATAATTTCACGCGCAAGCCCGGCCTCGAATCTCCCGGCTAGCGCAACTCATTTTGCCTCCCCCTTGCGGGGGAGGCCGCGCCAAGTCTTTTCTTTGCGCCCGTCGGCGGCCCGAAGGCCGGCGACGCAGCGCAAGTCAGCGAGCGGGTGGGGGGTGAGCTATGCATCCAAGTCGCTTAGGTAACGGGTCCCAGGGGTGAACACGGGGGTCCCAGGCTTTCTCGGCGTCGAGCGATCGGCCACCGGACGGCGGTGGCGCGCGCGCCTCGATGACGACCGCGCGGCCCTCGGGCTCGCCCAACGGCTCGGCGTGCCGGAGATCGTTGCCCGGGTCCTGGCGGCGCGCGGCGTGGACGCCGAGGCGGCGCCGGCGTTCCTCGAGCCGCGTCTGCGCGAGCAGCTTCCCGACCCGGCGCATCTGAAGGACATGGACGCCGCCGCGTCGCGCCTCGCCCGCGCGGTCCAGGGCGGCGAGACGATCGCGGTGTTCGGCGACTACGACGTCGACGGCGCCACGTCCTCGGCGCTGCTGAACCGCTTCTTCACCGCCGCCGGCGGCCGCGTCCGGGTCTACATTCCCGACCGCCAGCGCGAAGGCTACGGCCCGAACGCGCCGGCGCTGCTGCGTCTGAAGGCGGAAGGGGCCGCCGTCGTCGTGACGGTCGATTGCGGCATCACGGCGCATGTGCCGCTTGCCAGCGCGGCGGAGGCCGGGCTCGACGTGATCGTCGTCGACCACCACATCGCCGAGCCGCGCCTGCCCCTGGCGACCGCCGTGGTCAATCCCAACCGGCTCGACGAGACCACGCCGCATCGCCAGTTGGCGGCGGTCGGGGTCACTTTCCTGCTGGCGGTCGCGGTCAATCGCAAGCTGCGCGAGGCCGGCTGGTATGCCGCTCGCGCC
>DASWFO010000301.1:0-26766 GCA_036394195.1 Alphaproteobacteria bacterium
CGGGGGCCCGCCTCGCCGACGAGATGCGCCGCCGCGCCCCCGACCGTTGCGACGTGACGATCGTCGGCGCCGAGCCGATCCCGGCCTATAACCGCATCCTGCTGTCGGCGGTGCTTGCCGGCGACAAGTCGCTGCCCGAGATATTCCTCGATCCGCGCGCGGCGGATGCCGCGGGCACGACGGTCATCGTCGGCGAGACCGTCAGCCGTATCGATCGCGAGCGCCGGCAGATCGCAACCGCCAGCGGGCGCGCGGTCGCTTACGACACGCTGGTGCTGGCGACCGGCTCGCACCCGCTCGTGCCACCACTCCCCGGCACCGGTCTGCCGGGTGTGGTGACGTTCCGCGATATTCACGACGTGACGGTCATGATCGCCGCGGCCGCGCGGCGCGGCCGGGCGGTCGTGATCGGCGGCGGCCTGCTCGGCCTGGAAGCGGCGGAGGGCTTGCGGCGGCGCGGCATGACCGTAACAGTCGTGCATCTCATGCCCTCGCTGATGGAGCGCCAGCTCGACCGCGACGCGGCGCGCCTGCTCCAAGCCTCGCTGGAGGCGCGTGGCATTGCCTTCGAGTTGGCGGCCAAGACGACCGAGATTCTGGGTCCGAAGCGTGTCCGGGGCGTGCGACTGGAAGACGGCCGGCAACTGCCGGCCGACCTGGTCGTGCTCGCGATTGGCATCGTGCCGAACGTCGACCTGGCGCGGGCCGCCGGTCTTGCCTGCGGCCGCGGCGTGATCGTCGACGACGGGATGTGCACGTCGGACCCTGCGGTCCACGCCGTGGGCGAATGCGCCGAGCATCGCGGCCGCAGCTACGGGCTGGTCGCCCCGTTATGGGAGCAGGTCGAAGTGTGCGCGGCGCGGCTCGCCGGCGACGCGGAGGCACGGTACGCGGGATCGACCCTGGCCACGAGCCTGAAAGTCGCCGGGATCGACGTTTACTCTGCCGGCGATCCGTCCGCCGGCGGCGGCGAGGAGATCGTGTTTCGCGATCCCGGCCGGGGTGTTTACCGGAAGCTGGTGCTGCGCGACGGACGATTGACGTGTGCGGTCCTCTACGGCGATGCCGCCGACGGGGCCTGGTATGCCGAGGCGATGCGCGCGGAACGGCCGGTCGGCGACATTCGCACAAGCTTGATCTTCGGGAAGGCGTTCGCCGACAGTGCGGCGGCGGCCTGATGACCGCGACCGAACCTGTCGCCGCTGTACGCACCGCTTGTCCGTATTGCGGTGTCGGATGCGGCGTCCTCGCCAGCGCGGACGGGAAGGGCGGCGCGGCCGTGGCCGGCGATCCGGAGCACCCGGCAAACCGGGGACGGCTGTGTTCGAAGGGCGCCGCCCTCGGCGAAACCCTGGCGCTCGACGGCCGGTTGCTGCACCCGGAGATCGGCGGCGCCGCGGTCAGCTGGGATACGGCCCTCACCGCGGTCGCCGATGGGTTTGCGCGCACCATCGCCGCGCACGGGCCGGATTCCGTGGCCTTCTACGTCTCCGGCCAGCTGCTCACCGAGGACTATTACGTCGCCAACAAGCTGATCAAAGGCTTCCTTGGCACCGCGAACATCGACACCAATTCACGGCTGTGCATGGCGTCCTCGGTCGCCGGGCACAAGCGCGCCTTTGGGACCGACACCGTCCCTGGCAACTACGACGATATCGACGCCGCCGACCTGGTCGTGCTGGTCGGCTCCAACCTCGCGTGGTGCCATCCGGTGCTGTTTCAGCGCCTGGTCGCCGCCCGCCGCCAGCGTGCCGGGCTGAAGATCGTCGTGATAGATCCGCGCCGTACCGCCACGGCCGAGGAGGCGGACCTGCATCTGGCGCTGCGTCCCGGAACCGACGTGGCGCTGTTCAACGGGCTGCTGGCGCATCTGGCGCGCGCCGGCTGCCGCGACAAGGGGTTCGTCGAGCAGCACACGGTCGGCGAGGATGCGGCACTTGCCGCCTCCGGTGCCAGCTCGAATGCGGCCGCGACGGCGGCGCTGTGCGGGCTTGATGAGCTGAGCGTCCATCGGTTCTTCGACTGGGTCCGGCGGACCGAGCGCACGCTCACCGTCTATTCCCAGGGCGTGAATCAGTCGTCGGCGGGGACGGACAAGGTCAACGCCATCATTAACTGCCATCTGTTCACCGGGCGGATCGGGCGGCCGGGCATGGGCCCGTTCTCGGTCACCGGCCAGCCGAACGCGATGGGCGGGCGCGAGGTCGGAGCGCTCGCCAATCAGCTGGCGGCGCACATGGATTTCGGTCCCGACGACATCGACCGCGTCCGGCGGTTCTGGCAGGCGCCCGCCATCGCGACCCGTCCCGGGCTGAAGGCCGTCGATCTGTTCCGCGCCGTCGAAGACGGCCGGATCAAAGCCGTCTGGATCATGGCGACCAATCCGGCGGTGAGCCTGCCCGATGCGGATCAGGTGCGCCGCGCGTTGGCAGCATGCCCGCTGGTCGTCGTCTCCGATTGCGTGCGCGACACCGACACCGCCGCCCTGGCGCATATCCGTCTGCCGGCGCTGGGGTGGGGCGAGAAAGATGGCACGGTGACGAATTCCGAACGCTGCATCTCGCGCCAGCGCGCGTTTCTTCCGCCACCCGGCGAGGCGCGGGCAGATTGGTGGATCGTCGGTGCCGTGGCCCGCCGTTTCGGCTTCGCCCATGCGTTCTCGTATCGGTCGCCGGCGGATATTTTCCGCGAGCACGCGTCGCTCTCGGCCTTCGAGAACGACGGCCGCCGCGACTTCGATGTCGGCGCCCTGGCCGGGCTTTCCGACGACGCCTACGACACGCTGGCGCCCACGCAGTGGCCGCTGCCGGCCGGTGCGACCGAGCCCAAGCGGCGCTTCTTTGCCGACGGACGGTTCTACACGTCGGATGGCCGCGCCAAGTTCATGGCGGTGGCGCCGCGCCCGCCGCTCCATGCGGTGGACGCGGGTTATCCCCTCGCGTTCAACACCGGCCGGGTTCGCGACCAGTGGCATACCATGACGCGCACCGGGAAAGTCCCGCGTCTCATGCTGCATGCCGGCGAGCCGGTCATCGACATGCATCCGGCGGACGCGGCGACGAGCGGGTTGCGTCACAACGACCTGGCGCGGATGGACAGCCGCTGGGGCTCCGCCGTGGCTCGCGTCCGCATCGTCGCGGGGCAGCGCCAAGGCGAGGTGTTCGCGCCGATGCATTGGAGCGACCAGTTCGCGCGCGACGCTCGCGTCAACGCGGTGGTCAACCCGGCCGTCGACCCGGTGTCCGGCCAGCCGGAGCTCAAGCACACACCGGTCCGCGTCGGACCGGCGGGGACGGCCTGGTATGCCTTCGCGCTGACCCGTCATCGCATGGCTGCTGGCAATGACTGCTATTGGAGCGTCGCACCGGGTACGGGGCATTGGCGTTACGAGATCGCCGGGACGTCGACGCTGTCGGTTGGTGACGTGATCGAGCGCTTTCGCCCGCCGGACGGTGCAGGGGACCGGATCGAGTTCCAGGACGCCGCCGCCGGCGTGTACAGAACCGCATGGCTGGTGCAGGGCCGGATCGAGGCCTGCGTGTTCGCGGCCGCCACGCCCGACCTGCCGTCGCAGCACTGGCTCGCCGGCTTGTTCACCGCGGATGCCGTGACGGCGGACGAGCGCGCGGCCCTGCTGGCCGGCCGGGCCCCGTCGGTGCCGCTCGAATCCGGCCCGATCGTCTGCGTCTGCTTCGGCGTGTCGCGCAACGCGATCCTGGAGGCCGCAAGGGCCGGCACCCACACCTGCGAGAAGATCGGTGCGACGCTGAAGGCCGGGACGAATTGCGGGTCGTGCCTGCCCGAGATCCGAGCCCTCCTGCCGGCGTAGCCGCCCTGCTCGGAAAGCCTGGGACCCAACATTGTCCCCCCTGCGCGGCCGGTGATAGCTTCGGCGCAATCGCCAAGGCAAGGCCCCGGGAGGACATCATGAAGCGCAGCACCGAGCGGTTTCTCACCACGCATACGGGCAGCCTGCCGCGGCCGGATGACCTGATCCGCATGATGTTCGCCAAGGAAGAGGGCGTGCCGGTGGACCGCTTGCAGCTTCAGGCGCGCATTCGCTCGGCGGTCTCGGAGATCGTGCGCCAGCAGGCGGAGGCCGGCGTTGACGTGGTGAATGACGGCGAGGTCAGCAAGCCCAGCTACGCCACCTACATCAAGGACCGGCTGAACGGCTTTGGCGGTACCAGCCAGGCGTTCCAGTATCAGGATCTGAACGACTTCCCGGTCCTCGCCAAGAAGGTCTTCGGCGACCCCGGCCGCTCACGGCGGCAAACTCCCGCTTGCAACGGGCCGATCAGCGTCCGCGATGCGGCGGCGGCCGCGGCCGACGCCGACAATCTCAAGGCCGCCCTGGGCGCCGCGAAAGCGGAAGAGGCGTTTCTGAGTGCCGCATCGCCGGGAGTTATCGCGCTGTTCTTCCGCAACGATCACTACCCGAGCCGTGAGGCCTACGTGCTCGCCATCGCCGAGGCAATGCGCCAGGAATACGAAACCGTCATCAAGGCGGGCTTCATCCTGCAGATCGATTGCCCCGATCTCGCGATGGGGCGGCACATTCAATTTGCCGGTCTGGACCTCGACGACTTCCGCAAGCAGGCGCGCCTGAACGTCGAGGCGTTGAACCACGCGCTCGCCAATATCCCGGCGGACCGGCTGCGGATGCATGTGTGCTGGGGCAACTACGAGGGCCCGCATCACTTCGACGTGCCGATCGGCGACATCATCGATCTGGTGTTCGCGGCCAAGCCCGCCGGGATCTCCTTCGAGGCCGCCAACCCGCGCCATGCGCATGAATGGAAGCTGTTCGAGACGGTGAAGCTGCCCGAAGGAAAGATCCTGATCCCAGGCGTGCTCGAATCGAAGACCAACTTCATCGAGCATCCGGAGCTGATCGCGCAACGCATCGGCCGTTACGCGAATCTGGTCGGACGCGAGAATGTCATCGCCGGCAGTGACTGCGGCTATGGAACCTGGGTGGGGCAGGCGGCGGTCGACCCGCAGGTGGTGTGGGCCAAGATGGCGGCGATGGCGGAGGGGGCGCGGCTCGCCTCGCGTGAATTCTGGCGATAGGCGGGCGGCGTCATTGAATCAGGCCGGCCAGCGCCAGAGCGCCCAGCAGGCCTGCGATAGTGAGCAGGCTTTGCGTCAATTGCACCACCCAGTTCTGCATGGTCGGCCTCCGGTACCATATTGCCCCGCAAGCCTGCGGAGCGGCACGTAAGTAGGCAACTCAAAGAATCTAGGGTTGTCTTTAAGAAAAATTTGAACGACGGGGTGTGACATGCCATTCATAGAACGGTCATGAGCCGCCGCCTCCCGCCGCTGAATTCGCTCCGCGCCTTTGAGGCCGTGGCTCGCCATCTCAGCATTTCGAAAGCCGCCGACGAGCTGAGCGTCACGCCGGCTGCGGTCAGCCATCAGATCAAGACTCTCGAGGACCATCTCGGCGTTCCGCTGTTTCGCCGCGACAAGCGGAATCTCCTGCTGAGCGACGCGGGCCAGGCCTGTCTGCCCGGCATCCGGGAGGCCTTCGAGCGCCTGTCGTCGGCCATCGGCGAGATCGATTCCCTGGGCCTCGGCGGCATCTTGACCGTGAGCGTGGCCCCCTCTTTTGCCGCCAAATGGCTGGTGCCGCGGCTCGACCGGTTTCAGGCGAAGCACCCCGAAATCGACGTGCGCGTGTCGGCCTCGATGCAGCTCACCGATTTCTCGCGCGACGACGTCGATCTCGCGATCCGGTACGGCGCCGGCCGCTATGGCGATCTGGTGGTGGAGCGGCTGATGGACGAGGCGGTGTTTCCAGTGTGCAGCCCGAAATTGATGAAGGGCAAGAACGCGCTGACCACGCCGCAGGCGCTGAAGCACCAGGCCCTGCTGCATGACGACAGCCCCGACGGCGATGAATCCTGCCCGACCTGGGCGATGTGGCTGAAGGCGGCCGGAGTGGAGGATGTCGACGTTTCGCGCGGTCCGCGCTTCAATCAGTCGAGCCTGGTCATCGAGGCGGCCATCCTCGGCCGTGGGGTGGCGCTGGCCAAGGCGACGCTCGCCGCCGCGGACCTGGCGGACAAGCGGCTGGTAAAGCCGTTCGAGATGAGTGTGCCGGTGGACTTTGCCTATTTTGTGGTCTGCCCGAAGGCCAAGCTGAACCTGCCGAAAGTGGCGCTGTTTCGGGATTGGCTGCGCGCCGAGGCCGCGGCCTCCGTTACCGTCAGCGGCCGCAAGATGGCCGTCGGCGCCTGAATTCGGTCGTTCGAGGTCCCCCCTCGGGGACCCCAGAAAAAGTAAAGACAGTGTTTAGAAAACATGCCGTGCGTCTGGCGGCGCGGTCGGTAGCATCCGACCATGGTCATGTTCCCGGATCCGCTGAAGCCGTACCAAGACCAGGGTTTCCTGGTGATGCCGCGCCTGTTCGCGTTCGACGAGATCGCGTGGGTGCGCGATGAAGCCCGCATCGTGGCGCTTCGGCGCGTGCAGCCCGGGCGAGTGCCGGACGGTGCCGCGTGGGCCGGCGAGGCGCCCGAAAATACGGTGTACGGCGCGTATCTGACCGAGGGCACGTTCCGCAAGCTCGCCGCCCATCCGCGCATGCTGGCACTCGCGCGCAAACTGGTCGGCGAGGATGTCTACGTTCATCAGTCGCGGTTGGTGTCACGGTTTGCCGATGTGCCGACCGACCACGCATGGCGGCGCGACTTCGCAACCTGGTCGGCGACCGACGGCATGACCACGCCGCGCGCCGTGACCGCCGCGGTTGTCCTCGGTGAGCCGGCGCTCCAGGGCCCGGTGTTCCATGTGGCTCCAGGCTCGCACAGCGTGCCGGGCGGCACGTCCGGCGCGGGAGTACCGCTGACGGCTCCGCTGGGCAGCGTCGTCTTCTATCACGCGGATCTGGCGTACGCGTTCAATCGCGCCGGCGATCGCCGCTCGCCGCCGCTGTTTCTGGTGTCCTACAACGCGGTCGGAAATCTGCCGAAGCACCCCGAGCGGGACGAGATCTATGCCGCCCGGCGCGCGACGCCGCCGGTCGTCGAGAGCGACGACTGTATGTGGCCGAGCTCCTGGTTCGCCGCCGGCTAGGCACCAACTTTAAAGGACGTGATCAACGGGGGACCCGCCGGCCTTGGCCGGCGGTTCTGTATCGGACGAGACGATGGATTATCTGCCGCTCTTCATCGATGTGCGCGAACGCAAGATCCTGGTGGTCGGCGGTGGCGAAGCCGCGACCCGCAAGGTCCGGCTCTTGGTTCGCGCCAAGGCAGCGGTGCTGGTGATCGCGAACGACGTCGGCGCCGAGATGGCCGAGCTGGCCTCGGCCGGCGCCCTGCGCGTGGACCGGCGCCCGTTCGCGGCTGACGATGTGATCGGCTGCACCGCCGTGTTCGGCGCCAGCGGCGACACGGCGCTCGACGAAGCCGTGTCGGCGGCGGCGCGCGCGGCCGGCGTGCCGGTGAACGTCGTCGACCGTCCCGAGCTGTCGAGCTTCATCGTACCGGCGATCGTCGACCGCGATCCGATCGTCATCGGCATCTCGTCGGGCACCGCGGCACCGATCCTGACCCGCCGCCTGCGGGCGCAGATCGAAGCCCTGCTGCCGGCGCGGCTTGGCGCTCTTGCCCGCTTCGCCCAGCGCTTCCGCAAGGCGGCCCTCGGCCTGCTCGCGACGCCGGCGGCACGGCGGCGGTTCTGGGAGAGGTTTTTTGACAGCCCGGTGGCCGAAGCGATCCTCGCCGGCGACGACGCTCGCGCCGATTGCGCGATCCTGCCGTTGCTCAATCGCGCGGCCGATGAGGCCGGAGTCGTCTATCTCGTCGGTGCCGGCCCCGGCGATCCCGATCTGCTGACCTTCCGGGCCATCCGGCTGATGCAGCAGGCCGACATCGTGCTCTACGACGAGCTGGTCGGGCCGGAGATCCTCGACCGCGTCCGCCGTGATGCCGAGCGTGTCTATGTCGGCAAGGCGAAGGGCCGCCACGGCTTCTCGCAAGATGAGATCAACGCGCTGATGGTCCGCGAGGCGCGTGAGGGCAAGCGCGTGCTGCGCCTCAAGGGCGGCGATCCGTTCGTGTTCGGCCGCGGCGGCGAGGAGATGGAGGTTTTGCAGCGGCATGGCATCGAGGTCGTCGCCGTGCCCGGCATCACCGCCGCCCTGGGCGGCCTCGCCTATGCCGGCATTCCACTCACCCATCGCGACCACGCCTCGGCGGTCACCTTCGTGACCGGCCACACTCGCCCGGGCGATCCCGAAATCGACTGGGCGTCGCTGGCTCAGGGTGATCGCACCCTCGTGGTCTATATGGGCCTGTCGAACGCCGGCGAGATCGCGGCGCGGCTGATCGGCGCCGGGATGAACCGGCAGACGCCGGTGGCCGTCGTTCAGAATGGCACCCGGCCCGACCAGAGCGTCACCACGGGCGTGTTGGCGGAGCTCGGCGCGTTGGCGGAGCGTCATGCCGGCCGCGGGCCGGCGCTGCTGGTGATCGGCAGTGTGGTGATGTTGTCCGCGGCCTGGGCCGGCACGGAGCCGCAGCGGGTGGCGTCATGGTGAAAGCCGTCAAGACGCCGGCCGCGCAGATCGTGACCGGCAATCGCCTGCGCGATGGTGCCGTGATCTACCTGGCCGGCGACAGCCAATGGTCGACCGACATCGCACAGGGGGCGGTCGCGCACGATGCCGCCGAAGCAAATCGTCTGATGGCCGTCGCCAACCAGGCCGCGGTCGACCGCGTCGTCGTGAACCCCTATCTCATCGAGGTCGCCGTCGCCGGCGACAGTATCCAGCCGGTCGGGACCCGCGAGCGCATCCGCGCCTTCGGTCCGAGCATCGCGACCCCGCCGTCCGACCGCCTTCCTGCGTGAGACCTTCCATGTACAGCTACGATAAATACGATCAGGCGCTGGTCGACCAGCGGGTTGAGCAGTTCCGCGACCAGGTGCGTCGGCGCATTGCGGGCGAGCTCACGGAGGAGGAGTTCCGGCCGTTGCGACTGCGCAATGGCCTCTATCTGCAGCTGCACGCCTACATGCTGCGCGTCGCCATTCCCTACGGCACGCTGTCGTCGTGCCAGCTGCGCGGCCTGGCGCATATCGCGCGCCGCTACGACAAGGGCTTCGGCCACTTCACGACCCGCACCAACATCCAATTCCACTGGATCAAGCTCGAGGACATCGCCGACGCGATGGCGGAGCTCGCGAAGGTCGAGATGCACGGCATCCAGACCAGCGGCAATTCGGTGCGCAACGTCACCGCTGACCATTTCGCCGGCGTCGCCCCCGACGAGATCGAAGATCCGCGGATCTGGAGCGAGATCATCCGCCAGTGGTCGACCCTGCATCCGGAGTTCTCGTTCCTGCCCCGGAAGTTCAAGATCGCGGTCAGCGGCTCGCCGAACGACCGCGCGGCGCTCCGCATCCACGACCTGGCGCTGCGTATGCACCGCAACGCGGCGGGCGAGGTCGGGTTCGAGGTGATGGTCGGCGGCGGTCTCGGCCGCTCGCCGTTCATCGCCAAGACGATCCGCGAGTTCCTGCCGAAGCGGCACCTCCTGTCGTACCTGGAGGCGGTGCTCCGCGTGTACAACCAGGCCGGCCGCCGCGACAATCTGTGGAAGGCCCGGATCAAGATCCTGGTCCACGAGCTGGGCGCCGCCAAGTTCGCCGAGCTGGTCGAGGCGGAGTGGAACCAGATCAAAGGCGGTGCGGTCGAGGTTCCAGACGCCGAAATCGAGCGGATCGCCGCCCAGTTTGTGCCGCCCGCCTACGATCCCGACGCGCCGACCTTCACCCACGAGTTCGACGCGCTGCGGCTGAACGACCTTGGCTTCGGGCGCTGGCTGAAGACCAACGTCGCGCGCCATAAGCAGCCCGGCTATTCCATCGTGACCTTATCGCTGAAGCCGGAAGGCGGCACGCCGGGCGACATGACCGCCGAGCAGATGGACGCCGTGGCCGACCTCGCCGACCGCTACAGCTTCGGCGAGATCCGGGTCACCCACGTGCAGAACCTGGTGCTGCCGCATGTGCGGCGGGCGGATCTGCCGGTGGTGTGGCGGGCCCTGGCGAAGCTCGGCCTGGCGACGCCGAATATCGGGCTTGCGACCGACATCATCGCCTGCCCGGGGCTCGACTTCTGCAGCCTCGCCAATGCGCGCTCGATCCCGGTCGCGCAGCGCATCACCGAGCGCTTCAACGATCTCGCCCGCGTGCACGACATCGGCGAGCTCAAGATCAAGATTTCCGGCTGCATCAACGCCTGCGGGCACCACCACGTGGGCCATATCGGCATTCTCGGCGTCGACAAGAACGGCGAGGAGTTCTACCAGGTGACGCTCGGCGGCAGCGAGGAGACCAATGCCTCGCTCGGCACCATCCTCGGACCGGCGCTGCCGGCGAGCCGCATCGTCGATGCCGTCGAGACGCTGGTCGAGACGTACCTGGCGCTGCGCCGCGACGGCGAGCGCTTCCTCGACGCCTATCGCCGCCTCGGCACGGCCCCGTTCAAGGAGCGCATCTATGCCGCTGCTTAAGAACGGCGAGGTCGTTGCCGATCCCTGGCAGAGCGTGGCTGACGGCGAGCCGGTCCCGGAGGCCGGGCCGGTGCTCATCCCGTTCCAGCGCTGGCAGAGCGAGCGCGAGGCGCTGAGCCGCCGTAACGCGCCGGTCGGGGTGCGCCTGTCCAACACCCAGGCGCTCGCGGACGTGGCGCCCGACCTCGCGCGTTTCGAGCTGATCGTCCTCGACTTCCCGAAATTCGTCGACGGCCGCGCCTTCACCCAGGCGCGGCTGCTGCGCGAGCGCTACGGCTATCGCAAGGAGCTGCGCGCCACCGGCAACGTGCTGCGCGACGAGCTTCAGTTCATGCACCGTTGCGGCTTCGATGCGTTCGAGATCGAGGCACCCGACGCGGCCGCGCAGTGGCGGGCCGCCATCGCCGAGATCGACGTGTTCTATCAGCCCGCGGCTGATCGGGTCGCGACGGTGATCGCGCGGCGCCGGTCGGCATGACCGCGCTCGCCACCGCGACGGCGCCGCGCGCGGCGCGCCTGGTCGCCCGCGCCGAGGCGATCATGGCGCGCGAGCTCCTGGCGGAGATGATCCGCCATGAGTTTCCCGGGCGGATCGCGCTGGTGTCGTCGTTCGGGATCGAGGCGGCGGTGCTGCTGCACATGGTGGCCTCGATCGATCCGGCAACGCCGGTCCTGTTCCTCGACACCGGCAAGCTGTTTGGCGAGACGCTGCGCTATCGCGACGGCCTGGTCCGTCGGCTCGAGCTGCGCGACGTGCGCAGCATCCAGCCCGACCCGGCGCGGCTCGCGGCTGCCGATCCGGCCGGCACCCTGTGGCAGACCGACCCGGATAGCTGCTGCCGGATCCGCAAGGTCGAGCCGCTGGCCGCGGTCCTGGCCGGCTTCGAAGCCTGGATCAACGGGCGCAAGCGCTATCACGGCGGGGGGCGCGCCGAGCTGCCCGTGATCGAGGTCGCCGACGGCCGGATCAAGATCAATCCGCTGGCGTCGTGGACGGCCGACCATATTGAGGCGTATTTCGCCGCCCACGATCTGCCGCCGCACCCGCTGGCGGCCGACGGATATCGCTCCGTCGGGTGCTTGCCGTGCTCCGACCGCGCGCAACCCGGCGAAGACGCGCGCGCCGGGCGCTGGCGCGACCGCGGGAAGACGGAGTGCGGGATACATTTGACGCTTGCGGCCGCAGCACCCCGCGGCGAGGATTGAGCGTCGCCGTCTGCCGCTTTGCGGCGCCCCCGTCACGTCGTTACGCGTCAGGTCACTACCAGGGTCGGCCGCATGAGCATCTTCGGATCGATCGAGCCGTTGTATTCGATGTCGGGATTTGCCGTGGGCGTCCTGGTCGGGATGACCGGCGTCGGGGGCGGCTCGCTGATGACACCCCTGCTGATCCTGCTATTCGGGATACACCCGGCGACCGCGGTTGGAACCGACCTTCTCTATGCGTCGGCGACCAAGACCGGCGGCACGCTCATCCATGGGCTGAGCGGGACAGTGGACTGGCGGATCGTCGGCCGGCTGGCGGCCGGCAGCGTGCCGATGACGGCGCTGACGCTGTTCTTGCTGTCGAAGACCGACATTCAGGGGGGCGTCGCCACCGGGCTGATCACGATCGTCCTCGGCAGCGCCCTGTTTCTGACCGCGTTCGTGTTGATTTTTCGGGCGCCCATCGTGGCGTTCTATGCGAAGCATGTTGGCGAGCTCGACCCGCGGCGGACGGCGCTGCTCACGGTGGCGATGGGAGCCGTCCTCGGGGTCCTTGTCTCGATCTCCTCGGTTGGCGCCGGCGCGGTCGGTGTTACCGCCCTGATCCTGCTCTATCCGAGATTAGCCACGGTGCGGATCGTCGGCTCGGACATCGCCCACGCCGTCCCGCTGACGTTCGTCGCCGGCGTCGGGCATTGGGTCATGGGCTCGATCGACTGGCATCTCCTGGGATCGTTGCTCGTCGGCTCGCTGCCCGGCATCGTGCTGGGCAGCTATATCTCGGCGCGGGTTCCCGACGCGGTCTTGCGGATCAGCCTCGCCGTCACCCTGATGTTGGTCGGCGGCCGGCTGGTCTTTTAGGCCCCGGTCTTTAGGCCCCGGCGCAATTTTTCTCTCGCGACCCGATACAAACTCTCAATTGCGCGCGGTACCGGGGCGGCGGAAGAATAGCCGCCATGAGCACACGACCCGAACCCCGTAGAGCGACACTTCGTCGGGACTGCCGCGCCGAGCCGTCGGTGGCCGAGCTTCTCGACGACCCCGTCCTGCAGATCCTGATGGCGCGCGACCACGTCGATCGCGGCGATCTCGAGGATCTCATCGAGCGGACGCGCCGGCATCTGAACGGCGACGAGCCGCGTCACCGCCCGCCGGCTCGGGATATTCTGCTCGCCGATTGCTGGGCCTGACCCGGCGACAAGCCCGCAAGCCCGGCGCTTGCGGGCCGCATAGACCATTGCGATGATGCCGCCGCTGGCCGGCGCCGCAATCGCGGCGCACGGCCGATTTTATTGCGACGCATTTGCATCAGGCTCATCGCACGATGGTTCATCGCGTTATGATTCGTTGCCGGAACACCGCCGCGGCGCTGCTCGCGGCGTGGGCGGTCGCCGGTCTCGCCACCGTCGCCCGGGCGGGCGACGAGATCCAGGTCTATAACGCCGACATCAACGAGCCCGGCCAGTGGAGCCTTCAGCTCCACAACAACTACGTGATCAGCGGCAAGAACAAGCCGGATTTCCCGGGTGGCATGGTGCCCCAGGGATCGCTCAACGGCACGCCGGAACTGGCGCGCGGCATGACCGAGTGGTGGGAGCTCGGCATGTACGCGCCCTATGCGGTCACGCGCCACGGCAATCCCGAATCGGGCGGCGTCAAGCTGCGGACGCTGTTCGTGTCGCCGCACGCCGAGGAACGGACGTTCTTCTACGGGGTGAATTTCGAGCTCGGCTACGCGCCGCCGCTCTTCTCCGAGCATCGCTGGAACGTGGAGATCCGGCCCATCATCGGCGTCCGCGTCAAGCCGATCGAGTTCATCGTCAATCCGATCATCGACACGTCGCTCGATCGCGACAACCGGACGGTCGGTTTCCTGCCGGCGGCGCGGCTGGCCTACATCCTCTCGGATGCGTGGGCGGTCGGGTTCGAGAACTACTCGGATTTCGGTCGCGTCGACCGCATCCAGCGCTCGCAACAGCAGCAGATCCTCTATCTGGTCACCGATTATACGGGCGAGCCGGTTGACGTGAATTTCGGCATCGGCCGCGGCTATACGTCAGCATCCGACAACTGGGTGGTCAAAATGATCCTCGGCAAGCAGTTTTAGGGTACCATAATACCAGATACTTATGGCCTGATCTGGCTCACAACGTGCATGCAGCATTGTGACAGCGGGGAAACCCCGCAGCCTTGGACAGTTGATCACAATTGTCTAGTCCATCGCGAAAATGCGGCGGGTTCTGGTTTTGTCCCGGCCCGGCTGCAACGAAAGTATTAAGACGGAATGGGTAGGCTGCGGGTCAGGGGGACGGAGTGGGAAGACTTATGAAGCGCGTCTATATGGCCATCGGCTTCACCCTGCTGGTCGGCGGGGCGGGACTCCTGTGGAGCGGGTTCGGCTCGGAGATCGCCCGTTCGAACACGGCACCCAGCGGTCGCGCGAGCCCGGCGGTGCCCGTGGTCACGGCCGCCGTGGTGCAGAAGGCGATGCCCTTCCAGATTGAAGCCATCGGCACCGTGCAAACGATTGCGAGCGTCACCATCCGCGCGCGCGTCGACACGCAGATCATGAAGGTGATGTTCGCCGAAGGCGAGGCGGTCAAAGCCGGCGACGTCCTGTTCGAGCTCGACAAGCGCGCCGTCGAGGCCCAGCTCGCCCAGGCCCAGGCCCAGCTCGCCCGCGACCGGGCGCAGCTCGCCAACGCCAAGCGCGATGTCGAGCGCTACAGCACGCTGCTGCTGCGCGACTACGCCTCGCGCGCCCAGACCGACACCGCCAAGACCAACGAGCAGTCCCTGGAGGCGACGGTGAAGGCCGACGAGGCGGTGATCGATAATCTCCGCGTCCAGATCAGCTATTACACCATCACGGCGCCGATCGGCGGCCGGACCGGCACCGTGTATTTGAAGGAAGGCAGCGTCGTCAAAGGCAACGACAACGCGACCGCCTCGCAGCTGGTGACCATCAACCAGATCGATCCGATCTATGTCGCGTTCTCGGTGCCCCAGCAGGTCCTGGGCGAGCTGCGCGACGCGCAGAAGGCGGCACCGGTTCCGGTGGACGCCGTCATTCCGAACACCGCGACCAAATTGCAGGGCCAGGTCGCGTTCATCGACAATACGATCGACGTCACCTCGGGCACGATCACGGCCAAGGCCAACATCCCCAACCCCGATGAGAAGCTGTGGCCGGGCCAGTTCGTCAACGCCGTGGCGACGTTGCGCGTCGATCCGGACGTCCTGGTGGTCCCCGCACCGGCAGTTCAGATCGGCCAGGACGGAACCTTCGTGTTCGTGATCAAGCCCGACCAGACCGCCGAGCCGCGGCCGGTCAAAGTCAGCCGCATGGTCGGTCCGGCGGCGGTCATCGCCGAGGGCTTGCAGGCGGGCGAGCAGATCGTCGTCGACGGCCAGCTCCGTTTGACCCGCGGGACGCGCGTCGAAAGCCGGCCGATGAGCGGGTCCCCGGCGGTGGCCGGCACTCCGACCTCGGGCGGCTGAAGGGGCCGGCCGCGGCCGACGACCGATGGGTATTTCCGAAACCTGCATCCGCCGCCCGGTCATGACCAGCCTGGTCATGGCGGCCTTCGTCATCTTCGGCTCGTTCGCCTACCGGCTGCTGCCGGTGGCGGCCCTGCCGCGGGTCGATTTCCCGACCATCCAGGTGACCGCGCAGCTCGCCGGCGCCAGCCCGGAGACGATGGCCTCCTCGGTGGCGGCCCCGCTCGAGCGCCAGTTCGCGACCATCGCCGGCATCTCGCAGATGACCTCCCAAAGCGGGCTGGGGGTCACGCAGATCACCATTCAATTCGATCTCGACCGGAGCATCGACGGTGCCGCCCTCGACGTCCAGGCGGCGATGACCACGGCGGCGCGCAAGCTGCCGCCGGAAATGATCATTCCGCCGGGCTTCCAGAAGGTGAACCCGGCCGATCAGCCGATCCTCTTCCTCATCCTGTCGTCGTCCATTCAGCCGCTGTCGGTCGTGGACGAATACGCCGAAGTGACGGTCGCCCAGCGCATCTCGATGCTCCGGGGCGTGGCCCAGGTCCAGGTCTATGGCGCGCAGAAATTCGCCGTCCGGATCCAGGTCGACCCCGAGGCCCTGACCACGCGCGGCATCAGCATCGACGAGATCAAGACCGCGGTGGCCAGCGCCAATTCCAGCACGCCCGTCGGTGCGATGAACGGCGACAAGCAGAACTTCACCATCCAGGCCTCGGGCTCGCTGACCCGGGCGGCCCAATACAAGCCGCTGATCATCGCCTACCGCAACGGCGCCCCGGTGCGCCTCGGCGACGTGGCGACCGTCATCGACAGCGTGGAGAACAACAAGGTCGCCGGCTGGCTGAACGGCGACCGCTCCATCGTGCTCGGCATCCTGCGCCAGCCCGACGCCAACACGGTCCAGGTCGTCGACAGCGTCAAGGCGCTGCTGCCGCAGTTCCGGGCCCTGGTCCCGGCGTCGATCGACCTCAACGTCCTGAACGACCGCTCGGACTCGATCCGCAGCTCGATCGCCGACGTGCAGTTCACGCTCGCGATCGCGGTCGTGCTGGTCGTGTTCGTGATCTATCTGTTCCTGCGCAACGCGATCGCCACGGCGATCCCGGCGCTGGCGCTTCCGGTGTCGCTGGTCGGCACCTTCGCCGGCATGTACATGCTGGGCTATTCGATCGACAACATGTCGCTCCTGGCCATGACCCTGTCGGTCGGCTTCGTGGTCGACGATGCGATCGTCATGCTCGAGAACATCGTGCGCTATCTCGAGCAGGGCATGAAGCCGATGGAGGCGGCGTTCAAGGGCTCGAAGGAGATCGGCTTCACGATCATCTCGATCACGCTGTCGCTGGTCGCGGTGTTCATTCCGGTGCTATTCATGGGCGGCGTCGTCGGCCGCGTGTTCCGCGAGTTCGCGATGACCATCAGCATGACGATCCTGATCTCGGGGATCGTGTCGCTGACGCTGACGCCGATGCTGTGCTCGCGCGTGCTGAAGCCCCTGAAGCATGGGGCCGAGCAGAATTTCATCCTCCGCCTGTCCGAAGCCGGGTTCGAGGCCTTGCTGCGCGGCTACGAGCTCGGCCTGAAATGGGTGCTGGCGCACCGTCTGCCGGTGCTCGCCTTCACGTTCGTGACGATCTTCGCCTCGGTCTTCATGTACCATGTGGTGCCGAAGGGCTTCTTCCCGATCGAGGACACCGGCTTCATCTACGGCGTCACCGAAGGGGCGCAGGACACGTCGTTCGCGGCGATGGTCGAGCGCCAGAAAGCCGTCTCCGACATCGTCAAGGCCGACCCGGACGTCGATTACGTGACCTCCACCACCGGTGCCATTCTCAGCCGGCCGTTCCTCAACACCGGCAGCGTCTTCATCGCGCTGAAGCCGCTTGACCAGCGCAAGGCGAGCGTGATCGATGTCATCCAGCGCCTCCGCCGCTCGGTGTCGCGGGTCCCCGGCATCAACGTCTTCTTCCAGCCGGTGCAGAACATTCAGCTCGGCGGACGCCTGGCCAAGAGCCAGTACCAATACACCGTCTTGAGCAGCGACTTTCAGGAGCTCTACCGCGTCGCGCCGACGCTCGAAGGCCGCATCCGGCAGCTGCCCGGCTTCCAGGACGTGACGTCCGATCTGCAGATCGCGACCCGCCAGGCCTCGATCGACATCGACCGCGACAAGGCCTCGCAGCTCAACGTCGCCGCCGATCAGATCCGCAGCACGCTCTACAGCGCCTTCGGGACCCGGCAGATCTCGACCATCTACACGCCGTCGAACGACTACCAGGTGATCATCGAGGCGGATCCCAGGTACCAGAGCGATCCCACCCAGCTGAACCGGATTTACGTCCGCTCCTCCACCGGCCAGCTGGTCCCGATCGAATCGTTCACGCGGATCCGGCAGACGAACGGCCCGCTCGGCGTCAATCACCAGTCGCAGGTGCCGTCGGTCACGATCTCGTTCAACCTGGCCCCGGGCTTTTCGCTGGGTGAAGCGGTCGATCGCATCAAGCAGCTCGAAAACGAAGTCGGCGTCCCGGCGACCGTCTCCACCGGCTTCCAGGGCACGGCACAGGTCTTCCAGGACTCGCTCAAGGGGCAGGGCCTGCTGATCATAGCCGCCGTGCTGGTGATCTACATCGTGCTCGGCATCCTCTATGAGAGCTACGCCCATCCGGTGACGATCCTGTCCGGCCTGCCGACCGCCGGCTTCGGCGCCATCGTCATGCTGATGCTGTTCGGCATGGAGCTCACCGTCATCGCGGTGATCGGCATCGTGATGCTGATCGGCATCGTGAAGAAGAATGCGATCATGATGGTCGACTTTGCGATCGAGCGCCGCCACCGCGGTATGAGCCCGCCCGAGGCGATCTTCGAGGCCTGCCTGCTGCGCTTTAGGCCGATCATGATGACCACCATGGCCGCGATCTTCGGCACCCTGCCGATCGCGTTCGGCGTTGGCGCCGGATCGGAGCTCCGCCGGCCGCTCGGCATCGCGGTCGTCGGCGGCCTCCTGTTCTCGCAGGCCCTGACCCTCTTCATCACCCCGGTCGTCTACATCTACGTCGAGCAGATGCGCGAGCGGCTGGGCCGCCGCCGCAAGCGCCGCGCCCAAGACACGACCCAAGTCGCCGAATAGGCTGCTCCGTCGCCCCGCTTTACAGCGCCGCGACCGCGTGGCTCTCCCGCGTCCCCGCTTGTCCAATGTCCAGAAATAGATTAAGGTTGCCAAAGATTTAGCGCACAGCCAGGAAACGATGTCCGATACGCCTGAAAATCTCGTGCTCGCGCAATTGCGCGAGATAAGGACCATCGTCCACGAGACCCGTGGGGACGTGCGCGACCTCAAGCACCGGATGACCTCGCTTGAGGGACAGGTAGCTCAGCTTCATGTGGGCGTGGGCCACCTGCACGCGGACTTTGCGGGGCAATCCGGCCGACTGGACCGGATTGATGCCCGATTGGACCGGATCGATCGTCGACTTGAGCTGGTTGACGCCGATCCCGCGCCTCCGGCGCCATGATTCTCGCGCGTAAGTCGGCGTAATTTCCCGGAACCCTTGCTTGGTTTCTGCGGGAGTAGGCCGTCGCACGGTTCATAAGGAGAGTTGGGAGAACGGCATGGCGGGCGTCGATCGCAGCAATCAGTTTCCGGTCCCGGACAAGATGAAGGCCTGGGTCCTGGGCGGACCCGAGCAGCTGAGCCTCGTCGAAAAGCCGGTGCCGCAGCCCGCGTCCGCCGAGGTCCTGGTCCGCATCGACGCCATCGCGGTCTGCGCCACCGACCTCGAGATCATCAAATACGGCCCGCCGGCCCTCATCCAGGGCGGGCAGCCGTTCAACAAGAACTTCACGCCCGGCCATGAATACATGGGCACGGTGGTGAAGCTCGGCCCCGGGGTCGACGAGTACAGCGTCGGCGACCGGGTGACGGTCGAGATCCACGCCGGCTGCGGCCGCTGCCCGCGCTGCCGGGAAGGCATGTACACGGCCTGCCTCAACTACGGCATGAACTACGGCACCCGCGACAAGGGCCATCGCGCCAACGGCTTCACCACCGACGGCGGCTTCGCCGAATACGCGGTGAACAACATCAACACGCTGGTTCACGTGCCCGAGGACATGACCGACGAGGAGGCGACGCTCGTGGTCACCGCCGGCACCGCCATGTACGGGCTCGACGTGATGGGCGGCGTCATCGCCGGCCAGTCGGTCGTCGTCATGGGGCCGGGCCCGATCGGCCTGATGGGCGTCGGTGTCGCGAAGGCGCTGGGGGCGCAGCCGGTGATCCTCACCGGGACGCGCGACAACCGGCTGGAGATGGGCCGGAAGCTCGGCGCCGACAACGTCATCAACATCCGCAACCAGGATGCGATCGAGGAAGTCCGCCGGCTCACCAAGGGGATCGGCTGCGACTACGTGCTGGAATGCTCGGGCGCGCCGACGGCGCTCAACGACGCCGCCAAGATGTGCAATCGCGGCGGGCGCATCTGCCTCGCGGCTTTCCCGCACGAGCCGGTTTTGGTCGACGTCGCGCACATCGTGCGCAACAACATCTACGTGTTCGGGATCCGCGGCGAAGGCAAGAGCGCCACTCACCGGGCGGCCGCGTTCATGGCGCAGAAGCGCTTCGACGCCAAGCTCATCCACACGCACACCTTCCCGCTGGGCGAGGTGCCGACCGCTATCCGCTACGCCCGCGACCGGGTCGACGACGCGATCAAGGTGGTCGTCAAGATGCGGTGAGCCTCTTGAGCGGCGGGGAGAATAGAATCGATGCGCCACAATCAGCCGCATAAAATAATTCCCTCTCCACCCATTCTGATGGGGGGAGAGGGTAGGGTGAGGGGGGTAAGCCACGGGAAATACCCTCACCCTCCCGCCGCTGACGCGGCGGGCCCCTCCCTCTCCCGCAAGCGGGAGAGGGGCTTCCGGCCGTTTTGGGCTGCAGTTCTTTTGGCAACTGTGCTGTGGGGCGGTCACGCACTCGCGCAGCAATTTCCGGATCGTAAGCCGATCGAGATGACCGTGATGTTCGGCGCCGGCAGTGCCGCCGACGTGACCGCGCGCCAGCTTGCCGACGGCATGGAAAAGGCGCTGGGCACGCCGGTGCCGGTGGTCAATCGCACCGGGGGCGGCGGGGCGGCGGGCTACAGCCATGTCGCGACCCAGAAGCCCGACGGTTATTCGATTATCTGGAACTCGAACTCGATCTCGACCAATTACCATTCCGGCATCCTGCCGTTCGACTACACGGCGTTCGATCCGGTGGCCCGCGTCAGCGTCGAGATCCCGGCTCTGGCGGTGAAAGGCGACGGGCCGTTTGCCACACTGGCGGACCTCGTCGACCGGGCGAAGAAGACTCCCGGCCGGGTGCGCATCGGCAACTCCGGCTTTGGCAGCCACACCCATTTCGCAGCCGCGGCGCTGTTCGGGGCCGCCGGCGCGCAGGTGATCGACGTTCCGTTCGGCGCCGGGCAGGCGGTCACCAACCTCCTGGGTGGCCGGATCGAGGGCGCGGTTCAGCTGCCGGCCGCCTTCGTGGCGCATGTCAAAAACGGCAGCCTGCGCGTGCTGGCCGGGCTCGGCTCCGAACGCGATCCGATCCTTCCTGACGTGCCGACGGCGCGCGAGCAGGGCTACGGCCTGGCCCTCGACATGTGGCGCGGCATCGCCGTGCCCAAGGGCACGCCGAAGCCGGTGATCGCGGCGCTCGAAGCCGCGATCCACAAGACGGTCACCACCCCCGGGTTTGCCGAGGCGGGCGAGAAGATCGGCTTCACTCCGGCCTTCCTTCCGGCCGATGAGTTCGGCAAGCTGATCGCCAAGGACGACATCCAGCTGGCGCAGATCATGGCCGATCTCGGGCTGAAGAAGAACTAGGCCGAACAACGCTGACCATTTCCGTGGCGACATGACCGACGACACCGAACCGCGCGGCCTCGCGAAGGGCCTGACGAATTACGGCGACCGCGCCTTCTCGCTCTACATGCGGCGGTCCTTCGCCAAGTCGATGGGCTATTCCGGCGAGATGCTGGCGAAGCCGGTGATCGGCATCGCCAATTCGGCGAGCGGCTACAACAACTGCCACCGCCATTTCCCGGAGCTGCTGCAGGCGGTGAAGCGCGGCGTGCTCGCCGCCGGCGGCCTGCCGCTCGAGTTCCCGACCATCTCGCTGGGCGAGGTCTTTCTCAACCCGACCAGCCTGATGTTCCGCAACCTGATGTCGATGGACGTGGAGGAGATGATCCGCGCCCAGCCGATGGATGCCGTCGTGCTGATGGGCGGCTGCGACAAGACGGTGCCGGCCCAGCTCATGGGCGCCGCCTCCGCCGGCGTGCCGGCGATCCAGCTCGTCGCCGGGCCGATGATGACCGGGCGCTGGCGCGGCGAGCGGCTGGGGGCGTGCACGGACTGCCGCCGCTTCTGGGCCCAGTTCCGCGCCGGCAAGGTGTCGCAGGCCGAGATCGCCGAGGTCGAAGGCAATCTCGCGACGACCGCCGGCACCTGTGCCGTGATGGGCACCGCCAGCACGATGGCGTGCCTCACCGAGACGCTCGGCATGCTGCTGCCGGGTACCGCCGCCATTCCGGCCGTGCACGCCGACCGGCTGCGCGCCGCCGAAGCCACCGGCGCCGCCGCGGTTCGCCTCGCCGCCGCGAAGCTGACACCGGACCGCATCATCACCCCGCGGTCGGTCGAGAATGCGCTCCGCGTCCTGCTGGCGCTGGGCGGCTCGACCAACGCGGTCATCCATCTGACCGCCGTCGCCGGCCGCCTCGGCATTGAGATCCCGCTGAAGCGGATCAACGAGCTTAGCGATACGACCTCCGTCCTGGTCGACCTGAAGCCCACCGGCCAGCACTACATGGAGGATTTCTACGCCGCCGGTGGCATGAGTGCCGTGTTGCGCGAGCTGCGCCCGTCGCTGCATCTCGACTGCCTGTCGGTGACCGGCGAAACCCTGGGCGAGCGCCTCGACGCCGAGCGCGAGCTCTTCGTCGACCACGGCGTCATCCGCCCGGCCGCCAAGCCGATCGAGCCGGCCGGTGGCCTCGTGGCGCTGTTCGGATCGCTGGCGCCGCGCGGCGCCATTCTCAAGCGCTCGGCCGCCGATAAGAGCCTGTTCGAGAGGGAGGGACGGGCGGTCGTGTTCACCTCGCTGGAAGACCTCGCGGCGCGCATGGACAGTCCCGACCTCGATGTGCGGCCGGACGACTTCCTGGTGCTGCAGAACGCCGGGCCCACCAGCGGCACCGGCATGCCGGAGGCCGGCTATCTGCCGATCCCGGCGAAGCTCGCGCGCGCCGGGGTCAAGGACATGGTCCGCATCTCGGATGCGCGCATGAGCGGCACCGCCTACGGTGCCGTCGTCCTGCACGTGACACCGGAAGCGGCGGCCGGCGGGCCGCTGGCGCTGGTGCGCAACGGCGACCGCATCCGACTCAGCGTGTCCGAGCGCAAGCTCGATCTCCTGGTCGACGAGTCCGAACTCCGCCGCCGCAAGGAAGAATGGACCCGGCAGGCCGCATCGCGGCCGCGCCCCCAGCGCGGCTATGCCAAGCTTTATTTCGACAGCGTCCTGCAGGCCGACCACGGCTGCGACTTCGACTTCCTGAACGCCGGCGGCGCGGCCCCGGGATCACGGGCCGGGCATGGCACTGCGGATTGACGCGCAACGCGGCGAGGCCGCCGTCGCGGTCGTCCTGTTCCTGGTCGGTGGGTTCTTCGCCTGGCAGGCGCTGGCGCTGCCGATGGGGAGCATCGGCCTGCCGGGGCCGGGCTTCTTCCCCCTGGTCCTCGGCCTGGCGCTCGCCGCCGAGGCGCTCGGCCTGATCGTCGCCAGCGGTGGTTTGGCGCGGGGCGATGCCGAGGCGACGACAGAGCTTGGGCATCGCGACGTCGTGCTCACTTACGTGGCTCTGCTCCTGGTACCGGTGTTCTTCGAGCAACTGGGGGCCCTGGCGACGCTCGGCGTGTTCGCGGCCGCGGTCGCGATGATCGTCGGCCGGTTCGCGTGGTGGCGCGCGGGCCTCGGTGCGGCGATCGGCATGGCCGCCGTCTGGTACTTCTTCAAGGTCCTGCTCGGCGTCCAGCTGCCGGCGGGCATTTTCTGATGCGACCCCCCACCCTAACCCTGCCCCGCAAGGGGGGAGGGAAACAGAATAACCGGTCCGCTTCTTACCCCCTCCCCCTCGACGGGGGAGGGTGGGGTGGGGGTGAACACAGGCGGCTCCGTCGTCGTTTAGGACGCGCAGCATGAGCGCATTTCATCACCTCATCGACGGCTTCGCGATCGCGCTGACCTGGAAGAACCTGCTGTACTGCCTGATCGGCTGCGTGTGGGGCACGGTCGTCGGCGTGCTCCCGGGCCTGGGGCCGCTCGCCGGCATGACCTTGCTGCTGCCGATCACGTTCGGGCTCGACGCAACAGCCGGGATCATCATGCTGGCCGGCATCTTCTACGGGGCGATGTATGGCGGCTCGACCACCTCGATCCTGGTGCGCATCCCGGGCGAGGCCGCCTCGGTCGTCACCTGCATCGACGGCCATGAGATGGCGCGCCAGGGTCGGGCGGGGCCGGCGCTGGTGGTCGCCGCGGTCGGCAGCTTCATCGGCGGCTCGCTGTCGATCCTCGGCCTGATGCTGGTGGCGCCGCCGCTGGCCGACGTGATGCTGGCGATCGGCCCGTCCATCGAGGTCGTGCTCATGCTGCTGGCCCTGGTGGTGATCAGCTTCGTCTCCTCCGGGCCGCCGCTCAAGACCGCGGCGATGATCCTGCTCGGCCTGGCGCTGGGCACGGTCGGGCTCGACGCGTTGACCGGCGTGCCGCGTTTCACCTTCGGCCATCTCGAGCTGTCGGACGGCCTGACCTTCACCTCGCTCGCGATCGGGCTATTCGGCATCTCCGAGATCCTGCTCAATCTCGAGAACACGGCGACCATCAAGGCCATCCGCCCAAAGCTGCGCGACCTGATGCCGCGCCTGTCAGACCTGCGCGCGTCGTCGGGCGCCATCGGCCGCGGCTCGCTGATCGGATTCATCTTCGGCATCATCCCCGGCGTCAGCCACATCGTCTCGACCTTCGTGTCCTACGCGCTGGAAAAGCGGCTGGCCAAGCATCCGGAGCGGTTCGGCAAGGGCGCCATCGAAGGGGTGGCCGGGCCGGAGACGGCGAATAATGCGACCACGGGCACCGCCATGATCCCGCTCTTGGTGCTGGGCATCCCGTCGATCCCGGCAACGGCGATCCTGCTCTCCGCGTTGATGATCCACGGCGTCCAGCCGGGGCCGCTGCTGCTCAAGGATCATCCCGACGTGTTCTGGGGCCTGATCGCCAGCATGTATGTCGGCAACGTGATCCTGCTGGTGCTCAACCTTCCGATGGTCGGCCTGTTCGTGAACCTGCTGCGCATCCCGTATTCGGTGCTGACGCCGATCATCCTCGTGGTGTCGGTGATCGGCGTCTACAGCGTCAACTACAGCAATTTCGACATCTGGCTCACCGTGCTGTCGGGCGGGGTCGGCTATCTCCTGCGCAAGTTCGGTTTCGACATGGCGCCGCTGCTGCTGGCGCTGGTGCTGGGCGACCGGCTGGAAGAGAATTTCCGGCTCGCGCTGACCATGTCGGCGGGCGACTACGGGACGTTCGTCGACCGCACGTCGCTGCCGGTGGTGATCGGCGCCGTCGCCCTGCTGGCGATCGTCCAGGGCCTCGCCTGGGCCTTCGGCTATCGCAAGAAAATGGCCGACGAAGCGGAGAAGGGGTAGAGCGGGTTCCGTTCAGCTCGAACGGAACCATTGCCTCGTCATGCCCGCGAAAGCGGGCATCCAGGAAATTCAACCACAGAGACACCGAGGCACAGAGACCGGATGAGCCGGTTCTCTGTGATCTCTGTGCCTCTGTGGTGACACTGGATTCCCAATTGCGCGGGAATGAGTGAGGGGTGACAGCGGGGCCTAATCACTCCAGCTTCAGCCCCGGGCCGCTGAGCTGCTCGGCCCAGAACGCGATCTCGCTCGCGACCTGGTGGCTGTACTCCTTGGGGCCGCCGGCGAGCGGCGAGACGCCGAAGGAGGCGAGGCGCTCCACGAGCTTCGGATCGCGGCCGAGGCGGGCGCACGCGAGGCCGAGCCGCTCTACGATCTCGGGCGGCGTCTGCGCCGGCGCCATCAGCCCGCTCCGCGTCACCGTCTCGAACCCCGGGTAGCCGGATTCGTCGATGGTCGGGACGGCGGGCAGGAACGGTGTGCGGTTCAAGGTCGACACCGCCAGCAGCCGGATGTCCGGCGAGCCGACATGCGGCAGCAGGTCCGAGAAATTCTGCGCGGTCATGGGCAGCTGTCCGGCCAGGAGGTCGACCGTCGCCGGCGCTCCGCCCTTGTAGACGACGTGCACCATGTCGAGCCCGGCCTTTTTCAGGAACAGCGCCGAGGTCAGGTGGCTGAGGCTGCCCACCCCGCCCGAGCCGTAGGCCAGCTTCCCCGGCCGGTCCTTCACGTAATCGATGAACTCGCGCAAATTCGTCGCCGCGATCGTCTTGTTGATCGCGATCACGAACGCGCTCTGCGAGACCGCGCAGACCGGCGCAAAATCCTTGGCCGGGTCATAGGGCACCTTGCCGATGGCCGGTGCCACCGCGATCTGCGCCGTGGTCGCCATCAGAAGCGTGTAGCCGTCGGGCGATGCGCGGGCGACGTACTCGCTGGCGATGACGCCGTTGGCGCCCGGCCGGTCCTCGACCACGAATTGCTGGTTGAAGGCCTGGCTGAGCGGCTGAGCGATCAGGCGCGCGACACCGTCGCTGTTGCCGCCGGCCGCGAACGGGACGACGAGCTTGACCGGCTTCTGCGGCCAGTTCTCCGCCGCGGCGGGCCCCGCCCAGGCCAGCCCCAGGCCCCAGGTCAGCCCCAGGCCGAGGGCCAGCGCCAGTCCAGCGGCGGGCAGGCCCATGGCGGCGGCCCGGCGGGGCTACTCGAAGAACGCGTCTTCGCGGAAGACGATCGGGGCGGTCTTGTTCTCCGCCGAATCGCCGGCCATCGGCTCGCCCTTGATGTTGAGGCGCCCTTGCGGGTTGGCGGGGCTCGTGCGGCTGCCGACCCGGATCAGGACCAGCGGCTCCTTGCTCGTCGCTTCGAACGAGTAGAACGTCCCCGCCGGCAGCAGGATGCCTTCGTGCTTGTTCACGTTGGTGGTCCCGCCGTCCTTGTCGAAGAAGCAGGCGCTGCCCTGCAGGATCACGAACATGTGGTCCTCGCGCGGATGGCAGTGGAGCGCGTTCTCCCCACCGGACGCGTAGACTTTCAGCCGCGCCCACATGTTGTCGGTCCGGCACACCTCGGTGTCGGTGCGGCCCTGGTCGAGCAGCTGCGCCCGGAGCTTGAAGAAGAACGCCTTGGTCGCGAGCTCGGCGCGCTTCCAGGACAGGCGGGGCTCCGCGGTCTTGGCGGCTGGCTCGGCGGTCGTCTGCGACATGATCGTCTCCTGAAAACGGTGGGGCAGGGCTACAGGCGGAAGAACTCCTTGGCGTTG
>DASWFO010000302.1:0-28106 GCA_036394195.1 Alphaproteobacteria bacterium
GTGAAGGTTCCGGCCGCTTCGAGCGGACGTAAGCCGGCGGGCGCTCAGCGCCGCGCGGCCGCCGCTTCGGTGGAGGCGATCCAGAGTCCCGCCGCCACCGCCGCGATCCCGGCCAGCAGGGGCAGCCCGATGGGCTCGCCCAGGGTCAGCGCCGCGACGATCGACGCGGCCAGCGGGTTGACCGTGATGGTGCTGGCGACCCGGGTCGGGGTGGTCCGCTCGAGTGCCAACACCCACAGGTAGAAATTCACCGCCGCTCCACCCAGGCCGAGATAGACGATGGCGATCCATTGCGGTGCCGCGAAGCCCGCCAGCGGCTGAAATCCGCCGCGCCAGGCCGCGAGCGCGACCAAGCAGACGGCACCCACGGCCATGCCGGCGGTGACGAAGGCGAGCGGGCTCGAGCGCGCGATGAACGGCCGCGACCACACATTGTAGAGCGCCATGCAGAGCGCACCGCACACCATGATCGCGTCGCCGCGCCAGGCGCCGGGCGGGGCCGCGGCGAGGCCGGCCGCCAGTGCCATGGCGACGCCGCCCATGGCGAGCAGCACGCCCCACGTCTTGCGCGCCGTCAGGCGCTCGATGCCGAGGACGGCACCGACCAGCATGGTCAGGAGCGGCAGGGTCGACAGCGCCAAGGCGCCGCGGCCCGCGATCGTGAACAGGAGGGCGGCATTGTAGATCACCGGAAAGATGCCGAAGAACAGGAGCCCCAGCAGCGCCACGGCGAGCCAATCGGCCCGCCGCGGCCAGCGTGCCGACACGGCGAGCGTCACCGGCAGCAGGAAGATCACCCCGCCGGCATAGCGCAGCGCTCCCAGGGTGATCGGGTCGGTGGCGCCGATGACGATCCGCGTTACGCCGAGGGCGATGCCGCCGAGGGTACTGGAGATGATGGCCGCGCCGACTCCCAGGTGTTCGGCGCGGCGTTCCATCTCACAACAGCCGCAGCTGGTCGCCGGCCTGCGGCGGCGCTTTGAACTGCGACATGTCGGGATGCCAGTCGTTGCGGTTGAAGCCGAGCCGCGCACAGGCCAGGCGGAAGCGCTTGCGCAAGAGCTCGGCATAGGGGCCGTCGCCGCGCATGCGGCTGCCCCAGTTCGGATCGTTGAGCTTGCCGCCGCGCGCCCCGCGGATCAGCGACAGCACGTGCTTGGCCTTGAGCGGCGCGTGGGCTTCCAGCCATTCGGTGAACAGGTCTTTGATCTCGAAGGGCAGGCGCAGCAGCGTGTAGCCGGCGGACACCGCCCCCATCTCGCGCGCCGCGCCGAGGATCGCCTCCATCTCGCCGTCGGTGAGCGCCGGGATCATCGGCGCCGCCATCACGCCGGTGGGCACGCCGGCCTCGCTCAGCCCCTTGATCGCGGCGAGCCGGCGGCTCGGCGTCGAGGCGCGCGGCTCCATCTTGTTGGCGAGATGGCGGTCGAGCGTGGTGATCGAGATGAACACGCGGGCGAGGTCGCGCTGGGCCATCGGCGCGATGAGGTCGAGATCGCGCAAGACCAGCGCCGACTTGGTGACGATGCTGAACGGGTGATTGAACGCGACGAGGGTTTCGAGGATGCCGCGGGTGATCTTCCACTCGCGCTCGACCGGCTGATAGGGATCGGTGTTGGTGCCCATCGCGATCGGCGACACGACATAGCCGGGCTTGCGCAGCTCGGCCGCCAGGAGCCGGCCGGCCTCGGGCTTGGCGAAGATCTTGGTCTCGAAATCGAGCCCGGTGGAAAGTCCGAAATAGGCGTGGCTCGGCCGCGCGAAGCAGTAGATGCAGCCGTGCTCGCAGCCGCGATAGGGATTGATCGACTGACTGAACGGCACGTCGGGCGAATCGTTGTGGGCGATGATCTTGCGCGTGCTGTCGACGGTGACCGTCGTTTGCACCGCCGGCGGCCCGTCGTCTTCGCCTTCGTCGCCGGCCGTTCGTTGCCAGCCGTCGTCGACGGCCTGGCGCGTCGCCGTCTCGAAGCGGCCGGTCGGATTGCCGATGGCGCCGCGGCCTTTGCGCGGCTGGGCGGGAATGGGATCGACCATGCCGGGATTATGGGCCCGGATGAGAACATTTCAAGAACAAATTAGCGGGCGAGCGTCACGCCTGCTTGGCGCGTTGCGGTACGCCCGTAGCCCAGTACTCGAGGGCAAGCACGGCCGCGAGGGCTGCGAGCGGCAGCACCAAGCCCCAAAACCCGGCAAACGCAAATCCCAGCGCGCCGGCCAGGGCGCCGATCGCAAACGAGATCATGGCCGGTGCAAAGCGCTTCAGTCGCCCGATCGCCGCAGCCCGCCTGTCTGTTGATCGGCCAGGAAACGCGTCGACAGCGTCGATGACGAACTGCGTCACATTGCCGGTCATCACCGTCGTCGGCACCAGGGTCGGCAGCACGAGACGGGCGGCCGCGTTCTGCACGGCCATGGCCGCGACGCCGATCAGACCGGTTGCGACGGCGTCCGGCGCGTCTGCCTGCCCGAACGGCGCCCAGGACAGCCCGGCGGCCATGAACGCCGCCAGCAAGACCCATTGCAGGGCGAAGAGGGGAATCATGGCGGAGCGGGACAGCGCTTCATGCGCGCGCACGATCAGGCAGATCAGGGCGACGACCGCCATGAAGACCGGCAGCGCCAGGAGTTTGGCGACGACGCCCGGTCCCGGGGAGACGATCGCGGCGCCGATCAACACGAAATTCCCGGTCACGTGCGCCGTGAACAGACCGAACAGCGCGATGAACCCGAAGGTGTCGACGAAGCCGGCGACGAAGCTGAGGCCGAGGGCGAGGGCGCCAGGCGCGGCGGCGGATCGGGGCTCAGTCATGGTTCACCACCCGAATCTCAATTCGACGCCAGCACCGGCACCGATGATCCCGACCTTCATAGACGGCCTCCCTTCGCGGCTGGATAGCTCAACAGGCGCGCCGTCAGCCCGGATATAAAGTCTCTGCCCCTTCCCGGCTTAGACCGCTACGAAATGAGAAACCTTGGGGGTCCCCGTGACGTGGAAGCCGGCGACGGCATCCTGCAATAGACGGTCCGCGTTGGTGACGCGTTCGTGCTGGCGCAGGTGTTCGACCCACGACTCCACATAGAACGTCTCGACGAAGCGGCCCTCCGATGCGGTGTCCTCGAAGATACCCCACGCATAGGCGCCATCGCGCCGTCGTTCGGGCCCCAATTTCTGCAGCGCGGCAAGAAAGGCCGCGCGATCGGCCGGCCTGACCCGGTATTCGACCGTCACCAGCACGGGCCCGCGATCGGGCTCGATCTCGTGCAGGATCGCCGGGGCCGGCCAGTGCAGCGACGGCGTCAGGTCGGCCGCCGCGCCGGTTTGCAGTTTCCACCGCCAGGTCAACGGGATCATCGCGAGCGCTCCGGCCGCCGCCGCAAGGTGGGCCGCCGGCAGCCCCATGACGTCGGCCGCCTTCCCCCACACCGCACTGCTGAGCGTGAGGGCGCCGAACATCACGGTCATGTAGAGGGCGAGCCCGCGCCCGCGCACCCATTCCGGCAGCGCCACCTGGGCGGAGACGTTGAGGGAGGCCAGAACGGCGATCCACGCGGCACCGGCGAGAACGCCCGCGCACAGGGCCACGGCTGTGCTTTTGGCCAGGCCGAACCCTACCAGGGCCAGCGCTGTGCCCAGCGTGCCAGCGGCCACCAGCCTGTCCGGCCCCAGCTTGTCTTTGAGCCACGCGAGCACAAAGGCGCCGGCGACCGCGCCGCTGCCGATGGCACCCAGCAAGATGCCGTAGACCTCCGGGCCGCCGCCGATGCGGTCGCGCGCCACCAGCGGCAGCAGTGCCCAATAGGCGCCGGCAAACACGAAGAAGCTCACGGCGCGCACCATGGTCGCGCGCAGAGGCGCGTTGTGGCGTCCGTGCCGAATGCCGGACACCATCGCGGCCCACAGGCGCTCCGCCGGCAAGTGGTGCCCGCGGCGTTCGGGCGGACGCCACCAGACGAGCGCGCCCACCACAGCCAGATTGCCGATCGTGTTGAGCCAGAACGGGGCCGCGATCCCGAGGGTAGCTATGACGGCGCCACCGAGCGCCGGCCCGATGGCGCGGCTGATGTTGAAGCCGACGCTGTTCAAGGTCACGGCCGGCGCCAGGTCCGCCTTGGGAACGAGCTCTGGCACGACCGCCTGCCAGGCCGGCGCGATGAGCACGCTGCCGACCCCGATCAAAAACGTGAACAGCAGCAGCAACGACGGGGTCACCAGATCGAGCCACACCAGGGCCGACAGGCCCGCGCAGATCACCGACGTGGCGATCTCGACAACGATGAGCAGTCGGCGGCGGTCGACGACGTCGGCGAGCGCGCCCGACGGCAGCGCGAACAGGAACATCGGCAAGGTCGCCGCGACCTGGACCATCGCCACGACGAACGGATCGGGTGCCAGGCCCGTCATCAGCCAGCTGGACGCGGTGTTGTACATCCACGTGCCGACATTGGAGACGAGCGTTGCCAGCCACAGCACGGTGAACGCGGCGTAACGGAACGGCGCCCACGGCGAGCCGGCCCGCGGAGGTGCAGCACCTTCCACCGCCTCGCCCGGTGTCATTCCTGCGTCTGGGTCGTGGGTCAAACCAGCGGTTCCTCCGAGGTCGAACGATCTGTGCAGAGCGTCATTGCTGTGGGCTCGCCGACACGGTCTTCACCACCCGAATCTCAGTTCTACGCCTAGATAGTCGGAATCATGGCCGCCGGCGCGCCGTACGGCGTCGCCGATCTGGAAATGGACTGCTTCCACCGCGGCGGCGACGTTGGCCGAGATGAGCCAGTCCGCGCGAATCTGGCCGTAGGCGCCGGTCCAGCTTCCGCCGCGTCCTGCGGTTCCCGGGACGGGGAGATTGGGCTGGACGTACACGGCATCCGCCGTCGTCTCGCGCCATTGCAGGCCGATCGCGGTCAGCACGGTCAGGCGCCCCGTCGGCTTCACAGTGACCGACGGCTTCACGTGGATGATGTTCACGTAGCCCGTGTACCCCGCGAGCGTGAAATAGTAGCCGTTCGGAAACAGCGGGTTGAACGTCTCGAGCGTGCCGTCACCGGGACGACGATCGCCGGAGGCGGCGTCCACCTGCAGGCCGAGACGCGGCGTCCACGCGGCACCTCTGAAGGTGTAACCCGCCAGGCTGCCGATCGCCCAGGCTCGCACCTTCGCGGCACCCACATTGCCGCCCTGGCCCATGGCTTCTGCGTCCCAGTCGAAGCCGTTCCAGGTCCCGGCATAGCGGACGTCGCCGATATTGCGCCGCTCGTCACCCGCGGCGTCGAGAAACCTGGCCCCTTGCAGCTGGTATCGCGAATAGTAGACGGAGAGCTCGCCGGGGCCGATGTCTTTTCGTTCGACCCTGAAGCCGCCGTATTGGAAATGGCTGTTGGAAAAATCGTCAAATGGCCGGTGGTTCCGGTTCTGAACCGGGTGGCTCCAGAACGAGATGATCCGCCAGGGCGACATCTCCCAGTCGACCCAGGCCGCATCGAAGGATTGCCGCACGTTAGGTCCATCGCGGACGGAGACGAAGCGCTGCAGGTCGAACGCCATCTCCTGGCGCCCCAGTCGCGCCTTCAGCTCGCCGGGGCCGAGTGGATGGACATAGGCGACGAAGCCCTGCTCCAGGTCGACCTGGTCTTGATTGACCGGCGTGATGATCGCCTTCCCTGGTGCCCGGTCGTCTTGGAGCTGGGTGAAGATCTGCCAGTCTTCGTTCGGGTGGATGTCGGCGTGAATCTCGAGACGCTGCAGAAGGTAGCTCTGGCTCGGCTGCCCGCCGATGCCGAAGAACGTCGCGTTGTTGGACTCATAGCGCTCGCGGAGATTGAGGCCGAACGACGCGTAGCTGCGGGGGTCGGCCGCCGACAGCGGAATGTATTTGAGGTTGTCGAATGGTTCCGTCCGCAGCCGGGGGTCTGCCAGTACCGACCAGTCCTCCCGCCAACGTTCAAATTGGATTGCCGGCCGCTGTGGCGGAGCCTCCCCACCGGCTGGTGCGGGCTCGTCGGCGCGAGCCTGCACAGTGATCGCGCAGACCGTCAGTAATATCGCGCACCACGCAGTTGAACCCCGACGCGCCACGAAGGCAGGGGCGTGTCTTGGATGGCGGCCTCGGCTCAGTGTGCGCGCTCGGCGTGGATCTCGGCGATATATCCGCCCGGAAACTGCACGATCGCGGCGCTGCGCGGTCCGGCGAGGTAGGGCTCCACGAGCACGGTGGCGCCCGCCGCCTTCGCCTTGCCGAGGGTCGCGTCGAGGTCGGACACCTCGTATCCCGTCATTTCGTGGCCGTAAGGGTAAGGGAGATGTCCGTCGGTCACGAGCACCGTTGTTTTTCCGAACATCGACTCAAGCCGGACCCTCCGATAAACGTCGGCCGGTCGGCCGATCTCGACGCCGGGCGCCTTGGGGTCGTCGGCGACGACCTTGCCGTGCGAAAAGGCCACAAACCGCCGGATGAATTCATTGGCCCGGCCGCGCGACAGATAGACGCGATTCTCAGGCACCGTCTGCAGCTTTTCATAGGTCGGTGCGGTGGTGTGCCAATAGAGCTGCATATTCACTCCCCCCGGCCATTGGATCACCGCATCGCGGCCGATCGGATCGTTGAACGGGGCGACGATGATATCGGCACCATTCGCCCGGGCGGCGCGGATCGCCGCATCCATGTCGGTGACCAGATAGCCGGTCCGCTCGCTGCCGAACGGATAGGGTATGGGCGTCTTGAAGCCGAAGACCGATATCGTGCCGGCCGGGGTCAGGACCAGCTGCGACATGGTGCTGCTGGGAGTCGGGGTGACGGTGAAGACCCCCTGCTTCGACGTCGTGCCGCCGAACGTTGCCACGACGCTTGCCACGAAGCGGTCGAACTCCTCCGGCGGGACATAGACGTGGGTGGTGTCGAACTGAGGGCCGACGGCGACCTGAGGGCCGACCGCGAGCACCGGCGTCGTGGGCGCCGAAGCAGCCTGCGCGAACGAGCTGGCCAGACTTCCGAAGATCATGGCCGCGAGGGCGAGAGCCTTGAGCGTTTTCATGGCGGTGTCTCCAAAAGGCGCCTTCAGTTCGGTTGAGGCCGCCGTGCACGTTCAGCGACCAGGGCGGCCAGGACGAATCCGGCGATCAGGCCGAGATGCTCGAAAAAAGCGTTGAGTGCGGCCGAGCGGGCGTCACCCTGCAGAGCCCAGAAATTATTCGCCACGAACATGGCGAACGCGGTGAAGACGCCGAGCGCACCGGCGCCCAGCCAGAGCCAGCGTCCCGAGATCACCAGCGCGGCGCCGACGATTTCGACGGCGATGGTCAGGCTCGCCCAAAACCAGCCGGGATACAGGCCGAAATGCTCCTGCTCGGCCACCGCGGCGGAAAAGTCGGAGAGCTTGACCAGTCCGCCCAGCAGATACGCGCTGGTCAATGCGATCCGGGCGGCGGGCCAAGTCCATGGCCAGGCGAGGATCGCATCGACCCAGCGCGGCGCGGACGCGAGGCGGCCGGTCATCTCACACCGCCCAGCAGCTGCAGCCGAGCGCGCCCCAGAAGCTCTTCAGGTCGGCGATGGGCAGCTTGCTGGACCACGCCGTCGCATGCTGATGGCCGTGAATGCCGCACGCATGGGCGCAGCCGCAGGCCGCGGTCGCCCGGCGCAACACCGCCGTCTCGCGCGCCGCGACCGGGTCGCCCCAGGCGGCATAGCCGCCGAAGGTGCGGACCGGCGACCAATGCGGCATCGCCGGCGGCGGCGCGCTCTCGTCGAACGGCGCGAAGTTGCCCGCACCATAGACCACCTTGCCGCCGACCATGGTGAGGTCGGAGGTCGTGTCGGCGATCTCGTCCTCGGCACAGGCGAAATAGTCGCGGTCGGGGACGATCAGGTCGGCCAGCTGGCCGACTTCGATCCGTCCCTTCTTGCCCTCCTCGTTGGAGAACCAGGTGACGTTCTCGGTCCACATGCGGAGTGCCGTCTCGCGGTCGAGGCAGTTGTGCCGCGGATAGATCTGCAGGCCGCCGACCGTCTTGCCGGTGACGAGCCAGGCCAGCGCCACCCAGGGATTGTAGGAGGCGACCCGGGTTGCGTCGGTCCCGGCAGACACCTTCAAGCCTGCCTTCAACATCTGCGAGATGGGGGGCGTCGCTTCGGCGGCCCCACGGCCGTAGCGCTCGACGAAATATTCGCCCTGGTAGGCCATGCGATGCTGCACGGCGATGCCGCCGCCGAGGGCCGCAATCCGATCGATCGATTGGTCCGAGATCGTCTCCGCATGATCGAAGAACCAGTTCAGTCCTTCGAGCGGGATGTCCTGGTTGACACGCTCGAACACGTCGAGGGCGCGGCTAATCGTCTCGTCATAGGTGGCGTGCAGCCGCCACGGCCAGCGATTCTCGGCGAGGATCCGCACCACCTGCTCGAGCTCCGGTTCCATGTCCGCCGGCATGTCCGGGCGCGGCTGCCGGAAATCCTCGAAGTCGGCGGCGGAGAAGACCAGCATCTCGCCGGCGCCGTTGTGCCGGAAGTAGTCGGTGCCCTGCTTGTATTTCGAGGTTTTCGTCCAGTTCAGGAAATCGGCCTTCTCGCCCTTGGGCTTCTGGGTGAACAGGTTGTAGGCGAGCCGGATGGTGAGCTGGCCGTCGTCGGCGAGCTTCTGGATGACCGCATAGTCGTCCGGATAGTTCTGGAAGCCGCCGCCTGCGTCGATGGCACCGGTGACTCCCAGGCGATTGAGCTCGCGCATGAAATGGCGCGTCGAATTGACCTGGTAGTCGAAGGGCAGCTTCGGACCTTTGGCCAGGGTCGCGTAGAGGATGCCGGCGTTGGGCTTGGCCAGCAGCAGTCCGGTCGGATTGCCCTTGGCGTCGCGCGTGATCTCGCCGCCGGGGGGCTCGGGCGTGTCCTTGGTGTAGCCGACGGCCCGCAGCGCCGCCGCGTTGAGCATCGCCCGGTCGTACAGGTGCAGCAGGAAGACGGGAGTCTCGGGGGCGACGGCATTGATCTCCTCGAGCGTCGGCAGCCGTTTCTCCGCGAATTGATGCGCGGTGAAGCCGCCGACCACGCGCACCCATTGCGGCGGCGGCGTTACGGCGACCTGGCGCTTCAGCATCGCCATCGCGTCGGCCAGACTGCGCACGCCGTCCCAGCGCAGCTCCATGTTGAAGTTGAGCCCGCCGCGGATGATGTGGAGATGGTTGTCGATGAGGCCGGGAAGGACGCGGCGCCCCTTGAGGTCGATGACCTTCGTGTCGGACGAGGCGAGCTTCATGACGTCGAGATCACGCCCGACGGCCGTGAAGACACCGTCCTTGATCGCGACCGCGCTGGCATTCGGATTGGCGCGGTCGAGCGTGGTGAAGAGGCCGCGATGCAGGATGAGATCGGGCGCCGATATCGGGTTGCTCATGTGCGTGCCGTTGGTTGGGAGGCGACGGATGGAGCGGAGGCCGGCGCCGACTGGCGCCCCGGCAGGAGTCCGAAGACGTGCGGCGTGCACTGTGACTGCCGCCACGCCGCAACGAGAGACGAGCCAGCCAGCAGGTCCTTGGCCACGGGAACGATCTGTTCGCCGACCAGGATCCCAAGCAGGCCCACCAGCGCCACCACGGGCGGCGCCGGCGACCTGACGTTGAGCAGGCTGTAGATGATGCCGACCAGAAGGCCGACGCCCAGGGAGACAAGATAGACGCGCATGCGCGGGTCCTCCGTCGCGTGAGGTCCCCTACGCTTTCACCGGCGCCAGCGCCTCGTGCGGGGTTGAGGTGCGCTGCGCCGCCTTGTGGACCATCGTGTAGGCATAATCCACGCCCATGCCGTACGCGCCGGAATGCTCGCGCACGATCGCCATGACGGCGTCATAGGTGTCTTTGCGAGCCCAGTCGCGCTGCCATTCCAACAGCACCTGCTGCCAGGTCACGGGAACGACGCCGGCCTGAATCATGCGCTGCATCGAGTAGTCATGCGCCTCCTTCGAGGTGCCGCCTGAGGCGTCGGCCACCATGTAGATCTCGTAGCCACCCTCGAGCATGGCCGACAGCGCGAACGTGTTGTTGCAGACCTCCGTCCACAGACCCGACACGACCACCTTGTTTCGGCCGTTTGCCTTGAGGGCGTCGCGCACCTTCTTGTCGTCCCACGAGTTCATCGACGTCCGCTCGAGCAGCTTCTTCTCCGGAAAGACGTCGAGCAGCTCGGGGTAGGTGTAGCCGGAGAAGCTCTGCGATTCGACGGTGGTGATGGTGGTCGGGATGTTGAACACCTTCGCCGCCTTGGCCAGCGCCACGACGTTGTTCTTCAGCACCTGGCGGTCGATCGACTGTACGCCGAACGCCATCTGGGGCTGTTGGTCGATGAAGATGATCTGGCTGTTCTGCGGCGTGAGGACTTCGAGCTTGGAATTGGCCATCGTGATCTCCTGGCTTATGCTTTGATGAAGGCGACAATGTCGGCGTTTATGGTCTCGACCTGGCTGGTAGGCATGCCGCACGGTATGCCGGGGTCAACAATCAAAGGCGCGGAACACCTCTCTGTGCCTCGCCAGGTGCAATCTTGGTGGAGCGCACCAGTGAAGCTATCCCCCAGAAGGGGGGGCGAAGCAATGAAAGCGGGGGGATGCGGTGAGGACATTATGGATCTGCTGGCTTATGCCTTTATGAAGGCGAGAAGATCGGCATTGATCGTCTCGGCGTGAGTCGTCGGCATGCCGTGCGGAAAGCCCGGATAGCTCTTCAGTGTAGCGTTCTTCAGCAGCTTCGCCGACAGCGGTCGCGAGCCGTTTCACCGATCCGCGCCGCACATCACCGGCGGCAAACGATCCCGGCACCGATGTTTCGAGATGGAAGGGCTGGCGCTTCAGGGGCCAGTTCGCCGGCGAGCGGCCGTGATCCAGCAGGTCGGCCCCGGTGACGAGAAAGCCCGCGCCGTCGCGGGAGATGGCGGTATCCTTCGCCCACTCCGTGTTGGGGACGCCGCCGATGCAGACAAACAACCAGTTTGCATCGAGCCATTGCGTCGCACCGGAGGCGCGGTCCTTCAGGGCGAAGCGTTGCAGCACCTCTCCGCCGTCCAGCTCCGTCACTTCCGCATTGTAGCAAACCGCGCTCGCCGTCGGACGGGACCTGTCGAGCGTGGTGAAGAGCCCGCGATGCAGGATCAGATCAGGCGCCTGGTTCATGAGCAGGACTCCGGCGGTTGGACGGTGGTGGGCGAAAGTTGTTCAGCGTGGCGCCCCGGAAGCTCGCCGAACATGTGCGATGCGCATTTCGCGGCGTTCCACGCCGTGTGCAGCGGCGTGCCGGCCAGGAACTGCTTGCCGATGGGAACGAGCTGCTCGCCGATGAGGATTCCGAACAGGCCGACCAGCGCCACCACGGGCGGCGCCGGCGACCTGACGTTGAGGAGGCTGTAGATAACGCCGACCAGCAGGCCGGCGGCAAGCGACAACAGGTAGAGCTTCATCGACAGTCTCCAGTGGCTCCGAGATCTGAGCCGTTCGGCCGATCAGGCCTGCTTCGGCGCCGGACCACCCTCGGACGCATGCTCGCCGAGCGCCCATTTCGAGAAGCGCACCTGGATTCCATAAGGCGAATGGGCCTTGAGGATCTCCATCACGCCGTCGTAAGTGGCGCTGCGTGCCCAATCCTGCTGGAGCTCGAAGAGGTACTGGAGCGCCGTAATCGGGACGGCGCCCGCCTGTACGCCCCGGTCCATGGCGCGATTGTGCGCCTCGGGCGAAACGTCGCCGCAGGCGTCGGCAACGATATAGATCTCGAACCCCTCCTTGAGCAGGTCGAGGGTCGGAAACATCACGCAGGCTTCGGTCCACAGGCCCGCGATGACGAGCTTCTTGCGTCCCAGCGCTTGGACGGCCTTCCGGAAATTCGCGTCCAACCACGAATTTATCGACGTGCGGTCGAAGACTTCGTGCTTGGGGAACAACGCGGTGATTTCCGGCATGAACGGGCCAGAGAACGAGTCTTTGGCCACCGTCGAGAGCACGGTCGGGATATCGAACAGCTTGGCGGCCTTGGCCAAGACCTGGGCGTTGTTGAATACGACCAGCCGGTCATGCGACTGAACGCCCTGGTACATCGCCGGTTGGAAATCGATGAGCGCGATTGCGCTGTTCTGCGGGGTCAGCATTTCGACTTTTGACATGGGACATGATCCTTTGCTGAGGGTGGTTGGAGAACTGCGTTGCTGCGAAGACCGTTCTCAAGGGGTTTCGGCAAGATGGCGATGGACGAACGTGACCGCCATGCTTCCCTCGCCGACAGCGGTCGCGAGCCGTTTCACCGATCCGCGCCGCACATCACCTGCGGCAAACGATCCCGGCACCGATGTTTCGAGATGGAAGGGCTGGCGCTTCAGGGGCCAGCTCGCCGGCGAGCGGCCGTGATCCAGCAGGTCGGCTCCGGTGACGAGAAAGCCCGCGCCGTCGCGGGAGATGGCGGTATCCTTCGCCCATTCCGTGTTGGGGACGCCGCCGATGCAGACAAACAACCAGTTTGCATCGAGCCATTGCGTCGCACCGGAGACGCGGTCCTTCAGCGCGAAGCGTTGCAGCACCTCTCCGCCGTCCAGCTCCGTCACTTCCGCATTGTAGCGAACCTCGATCTTCGGATGCTCAAGGATGCGATCCGAGAGGTAATGCGACATGGTCTCCTTGAGGGTCGGGGCCCGGACCAGCATCGTCACCTTGCTGGCATACTCGGAGAGATACATTGCCGCCTGGCCGGCGGAGTTCGCGCCGCCAATGACGAAAACATGCCCGCCGCGGCACAGCGGCGCCTCGCTCATGCCGGCGCCGTAATAGAACCCTCGGCCCAGGAACCGGCCCTCCTCGGGAATGTCGAGCCGCCTCCATTCCACGCCGGTCGCGCAGATATTCGCGCGCGCGATCATCTTCGATCCGTCCGCCAGATCGGCGACGATCCGGCCGTCCCGAAACTCCGCCTTGATGCCCTCGCGCATCATCAGGATTTCAATGCCGAACTTGACGGCCTGCTGCCGGGCGCGCTCGCAAAGTTCCGCGCCGGAAATGCCGTCCGGGAAGCCCATGTAATTTTCGATCAGCGATGACGATCCGGCCTGTCCGCCGATCGCGTGTCGTTCGATCATAACGGCATGCAGCCCTTCGGAGGCGGCGTACACGGCGGCCGACAGCCCGGCCGGCCCCGCGCCATAGATCGAGAGGTCGTATTCGCGCCGGCGGGGCTGTGTGACCCAGCCCAGCCGGTCGGCCAGCTCGCGCACGGAGGGCGCATAGAGGCGGCGGCCGTCCGGCAGTTCGACGACGGGAAGTCGGGCGTTCGCAAAATCGGGAGTGCCCAGTTCCCGCTGGCTGTCCTCGTCGTTATGGAGCTCGATCCAGTCAAAGGCGACCACGCTGCGCTGCAGGAAATCCCGAAGTTCGTACGCGCCGCCGGTCTGGGCCTGGCCGAATAGGCGCACGCGCCCGGGGCGGCTGGTGTCGGTCACGGCGCAGAGCTCCTGATTGGCGAGTTAGCCCATCTGTTGCCGAGCGCGATGCCGTAGCGGGTGAGATCGTTGCCGTAGTCGAGCTGAACGGTCTCTGCAGCTTTCAGGCCGGCGTCGATCTTTTGCCGTGCTTGAGTCAGATGGCGCCCGAGGACCGATGCGTCATGGGCTGCCTTGGCCGTAGCGCCAGCCGTATGTGGCCGCACGACAAAAGCGGCATCGCCGAGCAGTATCACCCGTCCGAAGACAGTCTGCGGCACCACCACATCGACGATGGTCTGGACGAACGGGTCAGGCGTCTCGGCGACCAGCTCCGCGAAAACCGGGTGCACTTCGCGCCTGGCGAGACTGCAGATCTCGTCGACCAGAGCCTGAGAGCTCATGCCCTGCGCAAGCGAGGAATGGTGCCGGCGGCCGTCCTTATCCGTCAGAAAGCGTCTCAAATCCTGGTCCGCGGCGCGAACGTACCAGACCCAATTGAGCCGACGGCGGCCGGGTGAGACGTCCCCGCCGTCGCCCGGAATGAAGTAGACCAGGATATGTCCGCCCGAGCGGGCTTCGCAGAAGGTGAAGGCATCGTCGAAATAGGACACGAGCCGTTGGGGGGCGTCGGCTTCGTCCAGGGTGCCGCGCCAAGCGACATAGCCGGCATAATGCGGCGCGGCGTCAGGGAGGAAGCGTTGGCGGAAAGCCGAGTTCGCCCCGTCGGCTGCGATCAGGATGTCGCTTTCAAGGCGCTGGCGGCCCGTGACGGCAGCGACGGCGCGCCCCGGTTCATCGGTGATGTCGCTGACTGTCGCGCCCATATGGTAGCGGTCATGCGGAAAGGTGGCGCGCAGCGTGAGATAGATCGCCTCCCAGGATGTGAAGGCCTGGGGCATGGCTTGCGTCTGACCATCGCCGCCGGAGGGGTCCAGATAGCGCCGCACCCGGCACGACGTGACGGGCAGAGCCGGCGCGTTATGTTCGTGCAAGAGTGAGGTCAGCTGCGGCTGTACGACGATTCCGGCCCCACGGGTATTCATGGGCCCGGGTTCGCGCTCGAATATCTCGACATCCGCACCAATGCCTCGCAGGGCGATCCCGGCGCAGAGCCCTCCGATCGAGCCGCCGGCAACCGTAACCTTCAAGGGCGAATCTCTGTTCATGAAGGACCGAGGGCGTCCGGTGTGAGGACCTCGAGCGTGGGATTGGCCATCGTTGGTGTCCTGGCTTAGCCCTTGATGAAGGCGAGAAGGTCGGCATTGATCGTCTCGGCGTTCGTCGTGGGCATGCCGTGCGGAAAGCCCGGATAGCTCTTCAATGTAGCGTTCTTCAGCAGCTTCGCCGACAGCGGTGCCGAATCGGCATAGGGGACGATCTGGTCGTCCTCGCCGTGCATCACGAGCACCGGCAGCGTTATCTTCTTCAGGTCTTCGGTGAAGTCGGTCTGGGAGAACGCCACGATGCCGTCGTAATGGGCTTTGGCTCCGCCCATCATGCCCTGGCGCCACCAGTTCCAGATCACCCCTGGCTCGGCTTTGGCGCCAGGCCGGTTATAGCCATAGAACGGTCCGGCCGGGAGGTCGTAATAGAACTGGGCGCGGTTGGCGGCGAGCTGCGCCTGTAACCCGTCAAAAACCTCCTTGGGCAACCCGCCGGGATTGGCCGCCGTCTTGACCATCAGCGGCGGCACCGCAGAGATCATCACCGCTTTGGCCACCCGGCTTTGGCCGTGGCGCGCGATGTAGTGCACGACCTCGCCGCCGCCGGTGGAGTGACCGACATGCACGGCGTTCTTGAGGTCGAGATGCGTCGTCAGCGCCGCGAGGTCGTCGGCGTAATGATCCATGTCGTGCCCGCCGCTCGTCTGGCTCGAGCGGCCATGGCCGCGCCGGTCATGCGCGATCACCCGGAAGCCGCGGTTGAGGAAGAACAGCATCTGCGTATCCCAGTCGTCGGCCGAGAGCGGCCAGCCATGGCTGAAGACGATGGGCTGTCCCTTGCCCCAGTCCTTGTAGAAGATCTCGGTGCTGTCTTTCGTCTTGATGGTGCCCATCGTGCGAGCTCCTGCGGTTGGTTGAGCGGCGGGTGTCGAATTGGTGGATTGTGCCTGCACAGCGATCGGCAGGCCGGTGGCGGCGACCGCTCCGGCGGCCCCGATCAGCACATCGCGGCGCGTTGCGACGGAAGGCCGCGAGTTATCCGTGGTCACGTTGTCCCCCTGAGGACGGGCGGAGTGTAAGAAGAACCGTCCGCATCGGATCGTCGCGGGAGCTTTTCTCAACGTCTTGTAGAAACCTGCTTGCTTGGTGCCGTCAGGATGGGCTCCGCCTCCACATGCCCCTCGACGCCAGCTGAGAAAACAGAAAGGATGGAATGTCATCGTTTCCATTCTTGAGGTCCGAGCGTGCCGCTGCCTGATTTCGAAGCCTGGGCAATCTTCGCCAAGCTCGCGGAACGAGGCTCGTTTGCCGGGGCTGCCGCCGAACTGGGGCTCACCAGTGCGACGGTTTCGAAGGCGCTGAAGCGCCTTGAAGTCCGCACCGGGGAGCGGCTGATTCACCGGACGTCGCGTCGCTTTTCGCTCACCGAGACCGGCCGCACCTTGGCGGTGCGGGCGGCCCAGATCCTGGCCGACGCCGAGGCGGTCGAAGCCGAGGCCGCTGTCAAGTCGGCGATGCCGCGCGGCCGCGTGCGGTTGGCCACACCCATGTCGTTCGGTCTCCGCCATGTCGCCCCGGCGTTGCCGGACTTCCTTGCGGCGTACCCCGACGTCTCGGTCGATCTCCAGCTGGACGACCAGATGGTCGACTTGGTGGCGCGCGGGATCGACATCGCGGTCCGCATCGCCGACCTGCCGGATTCCAGCCTAGTCGCCCGCCGGCTGTGCCCAGTGCGCCGCTGGGTCGTCGCCACGCCGGCCTATTTCGCCCGCCATGGGACGCCCCGCCGGCCACGCGACCTCAAGGATCATGCGTGTCTCTGTTACAGCTATCTCGCGACCGGCGAGACGTGGCGCTTCACCAGCGACGGCGGCGCCCAGGAGTCTGTCATCGTCAAGGGGCCGCTCAGTGCCACGAACGCAGAAGCACTCGAGGACGCGCTCGCCGCCGGCTTGGGCATCGCCCTGCAACCCGACTTCCTCGCATGGGAGGCGGTTCGCGACGGCCGCCTGACCGCCGTTCTCCTCGACTGGGCCGTCCCGCTGATGACGCTCAATCTGGTGACGCCGGGCGGCGGACCGCGCGCCGCGCGCGTCAGCGTCCTGCTCGAGTTTCTCCTGCACCGCTTCAAATCCGGGGCTGCACCCTGGACGTTCGTCGAACCGAAGGCGCTCGCCGCCAGCCTGCCTGCTGCGGCGAGCGGGTGATCGGAATTCAGTCGACGCGGGGCGGATCAGGAGTTAGGATGAGAACATTTCAAGAACAGAGTTGGAGCCCGGCCCGTCCGTGCCCATGTGGTTGCCATGAACCCAGCCCCCAAAACCCGCCGCGCCAAGCGCCCGGTGCGCCGATCCGAGCGCGCCGACGGCGGCTTGCTGCCGACGACGAAAGAGCTGGAGCTGGCCGCCGAACTGGCGCGCCGCTGGCGCCTCGATCTGCCGGCCGGGTACGCGCAGGATCTTCAATTCGTGCGCGGGTTCCTCGATGTCTTTGCGCTCGACGGTCGGCGCAATCCGCCCGAGCAGGTGCTGCGGCGGTTGCGCAACGCGCGCCAATTGGCGTGGGATGGAATGAGCGCCGAGGAGATCGCGCGCAAGCTCGACCTGCCGGGCTGCCTGGGGCCGGTGCTGCAGGCCTATGGCCTGGCCCAGGTGCCGCGCTCCTGGCACACCGAAAGCAACGGCGACGCGCCAGGCGACGACGCGCCGCTCGTCGACCGGTTGACCGAGCACGTGCTCGCCGGCGAAGACCAGGTGTGGGCGGAGTTCGCGGTCCAGCCGCCCGCCGGCTAGCGTCTGCGCGAGCGCTGGGCGCGGATTCCCGTTGGGTCTAATCGCAGCCTTGATCGTTATGCCCGCGGACAGGGCATCTATCGCGCCGCTGAGCCAGGAATCCCCAGCCTTCGCAAACGAAGCGCAACACTCGTATCGGGGGTCGCAATGGGACAGGGTATCGGCACTTCCGCAAATCCTCGCACCTTTGCACCCTTGCGTTGCGAAATTGAACCTGTGCAATTCTTTTTTTGCCTTATTCGCGCGTCTTTTCAGCGACTTAGAAAAAGAATTGCAGTATTGCACGGGTTTTGGGGGTACGGGCGGGGGGCAGCCTTTCCGGCTTTAAGTCGTCGCCTTTTCCGCCCTCCATCGCCTTAGCCGATCACAGCGATTGAAAGATCGAATTTGAAACTGCGCCTCATTCCGCCCACAAATTGGAATGCGTCTAAATCGCTGTGATGAGGAGAGCCCCATGCCGAGACCACGCATCATCGCCATGGAGCGGCAGAAATCACCAATACGCCTCGCCCTCGGCGGCCCATCTATACGGCTGTCTCAATTGCGGTGACGAGGAGAGCCCAATGACGATCCCACGCCCTAACTCTCGCTCAGCCCGGCGCGTTGTCGCGACCTTGCGGCAAAAATCACCACTAAGCCTCGCCCTCGGCGGAGCGATCTATGCGGCCGGCCTCGCGCACGCGGTCACCGCTCTGATCCACATCGCCGGCTGAGCTGCCCGCGCCACAGCTACCATCCTGGAGTCGATCCATGTCCACATCGAAGGTTTTCACCAACGCCACCGGCGCGCCGGTCGCCGACAACACCAACATCCTGACCGCCGGGCCGCGCGGGCCGGCCCTGCTGCAGGACATCTGGCTGATCGAGAAGATGGCGCATTTCGATCGCGAGGTGATCCCGGAGCGGCGCATGCACGCCAAGGGCTGGGGGGCCTACGGCACTTTCACCGTGACTCACGACATCACCCGCCACACGCGGGCCAAGATTTTCGCCGCGGTCGGCAAGCAGACGCCGCTCTTCGTCCGCTTTTCCAGCGTCGCCGGCGAGCGCGGTGCGGCCGATGCGGAGCGCGACATCCGCGGCTTCGCGATCAAGTTCTATACGGAAGAAGGCAACTGGGACATCGTCGGCAACAACACGCCGGTGTTCTTCTTCCGCGATCCGCTGCGCTTCCCGGACCTCAATCACGCGATCAAGCGCGACCCGCGCACCGGGCTGCGCAGCGCCGACAACAACTGGGACTTCTGGACGCTCCTGCCCGAGGCGCTGCACCAGGTCACCATCGTCATGTCCGAGCGCGGCATCCCGAAATCCTTCCGCCACATGCATGGCTTCGGGAGCCACACCTTCTCGATGATCAACGCCGCCAATGAGCGCGTCTGGGTGAAGTTCCACTTCCGCACCCAGCAGGGGATCGCGAACCTCACCGACGCCGAAGCCGCGGCGGTCGTCGCCAACGACCGGGAAAGCCACGGCCGCGACCTGCTGAACGCGATCGAGGCGGGCGACTTCCCGCGCTGGACGCTGTCCATCCAGGTGATGACCGAGGCGCAGGCCAAGGTCTACAAGCACAACCCGTTCGACCTCACCAAGGTCTGGCCGAAGGCCGACTATCCGCTGATCGAGGTCGGCGTGATGGAGCTGAACCGCTACCCCGAGAATTACTTCGCGGAGGTGGAGCAGGCCGCCTTTTCTCCCGCCAACATCGTGCCCGGGATCGGCTTCTCGCCCGACAAGATGCTCCAGGCGCGGCTGTTCTCGTACGGCGACACGCAGCGCTACCGGCTCGGCGTCAACTTCAACCACATCCCGGTCAACGCGCCCAAATGTCCGTTCCACAGCTATCATCGCGACGGCCAGATGCGGACCGACGACAACCTGGGCGGCGCGACCAGTTTCCATCCGAACAGCGCAAATCTCTGGGCGAACCAGCCCGATTTCAACGAGCCGCCGATGCCGGTCGCGGGCGAGGCCGCCCATTGGGATCATCGCGTCGACGATGATCACTGGGAGCAGCCGGGCAACCTGTTCCGCAAGATGACACCGGCGCAGCGGCAGGTGCTGTTCGAGAACACCGCTCGCGCGATGGGCGACGCACGCGCCCACATCAAGCAGCGCCATGTGGAGAACTGCATGCGCGCGGATCCGGAATACGGCCGCGGCATCGCCGAGCATCTCGGCGTGGCGGTGAAGCTCGAAGCCGCGGACTAAGCCCCGGGTTTCCGTGACGGTCGCCTGATCCCCTCCCCGGGCGACCTCGCGGGCAGCGGCGGCTGGCGCTTCGGGCAATGTTGCGCCGCCGCCGCTGAGGCTTCCCACACCTGATACGGAGTTCGGCCGATGACGACACGACGGAGATTGACGGTGATCGCCGTCGCGATGATGTCGGCGACGCTCTTCGCCGCCGCGGCGTCGGCGCAGCCGGCGAAGCCGCCGGAGGCGCGCAACGTGGTGCTGGTGCATGGCGCGTGGGCCGACGGCTCCAGCTGGGCCGAGGTCATCGCGCGGCTTCAGGCGGCCGGCCTGCATGTCACGGCGGTGCAAAATCCGCTGACGTCGCTCGCCGAGTCTGTCGCCGCGACCCGCCGGGCACTGGCGCTGCAGGACGGGCCGACCGTGCTGGTCGCTCATTCCTGGGGCGGCACCGTGATCAGCGAAACGGGAACCGATCCGAAGGTCACCGCACTGGTCTATGTCGCGGCGCGGGCTCCCGATGCGGGCGAGGATTTCGTCGCCCTCTCCGGAAAATTCCCCACCATGCCGGTGCGCGCCGGCGTCCAGGACCACGACGGCTTCACCGTTCTGTCCGAGGATGCCTTCATCAAATATTTCGCGAACGGCCTTACGCCCGAGAAGGCGGAAGTCCTTTATGCCGTGCAGGAGCCCACCGCCGCCTCGCTGTTCGGCGGTCGCACCACCGTGGCGGCTTGGCGTTCCAAACCGACCTGGTATGCGGTGTCGAAGCTCGATCAGACGATCTCGCCCGACCTGGAGCGGTTTCTCGCCGGGCGCATGAACGCAACCACCGTGGAGCTGGACGCCGGCCACCTGTCCCTGGTCTCCCACGCGCAACCGGTCGCGGATCTGATCTTGGCCGCCGCCGGCCGCGACAGGTAGCGGCGCCGGGTGCCGTTCAGTCCTGCAGCTTGTTCCAGATCCGGTCGAGCTCGTGGTGGCACGACTTGAACAGGTCGATCAGCTTGGGGTCGAAATGCGCGCGCGGATCGATCCGCTCGTCGCCCTCGGTGATGACCTTATAAGCGCGCTCGTGCGAGTAGCCGGACTTGTAGGGCCGCGGGCTGCGCAACGCATCGTAGACATCGGCGAGCTGGACAATGCGCGCGGCGAGCGGGATCTGCTCGGCCTTGAGGCCGTGCGGATAGCCCGAGCCGTCCCATTTCTCGTGATGGCAGAGGGCGATGTCCGCCGCCATCTTGAGGCGGTCGGACTGGGCCAGGATCTGCTGGCCGTATTTCGGATGTAGGTTCATCTCGCGCCGCTCGCTCGGCGTGAGATCGCCTTTCTTCTTCAGCACCGCCGAATCGACACTCATCTTGCCGACGTCGTGCAGCTGCGCCGAATAGCGGATCTCGTCGCAGAACGGCTCCGGCTGGCCGAGCCGTTTCGCCAGCAGATAGCTGTACTCGTTGACCCGCACGATGTGGTTGCCGGTGTCCTCGTCGTAGAGCTCGGCGGCGCGCGCGAGCAGCCGGATCGAGATCTGGAACGCCTCTTCTGTCTGGTCTTTCAGGGTCGCGATCTGGCGGCGCTGGCGGGACATCAGGCGGCTGCGCTCCTTGAGCCGCCGGTTCTGCTCCGAGATGCGCTCGATCATCAGCGCCCGGTCGATGGCGCCGCCGACGATGTGGTTGATCGGCTGGATGAGGGCCGCGTCCTCGCTGGTGAACGGGACCGGGCCTTGCCCGCTTTTCTCGCGCTTGTTGACCAGCTCGACGACGCCGATCACCTCGTCGGCGTAGTTCTTGAGCGGAAACGCCAGCACCGATTTCGAGCGAAAGCCGGTGATCCGGTCGGTCTCCGGATCGAACTTGTACGGCCGGTCGCTGCCGATCCTGCGCACGTCGTCGACCCGCACGCGCTCGCCGGTGCGCGCCACAAAGCCGGCGATCGAGTCCTTGCCAGCCGCCAGCTTCGGCGGCTCGCCGGGCACCTTGAGCAGGTCGTTCTGCAGGCTCGCGACCTCGACCACCTTCTTGCGGCCTTGGCCGCGAACCATGTAGATGGCGCCCGCCTCGGCCGCCGTGAGCTTGCGGCTCTTCACCAGCACGCGGTGCAGCAGGTCCTTGACGGCCGGCTGGGGGCCGCCGTTGATGAATTCGAGGAATTCGAGAAGCACGCTCACTGGCGGGAAATCCTGGGACGGACGGAGTGTATCATTGAATCGCACTCCGTACCGGTTTGCAAACCCGCAACTCCCGCAGGTCAATCGGCTGGCATCGCCTTGGGGTCCAACGCTCGCGCGATGGCGCGCCGGGCGAGGCGGCGCGCCGCCGGCCCCAGCACGCGCTCGGCCCCGCTGGCCCTGAACGCCGCGAAGGCGGCAGTGGTGCGCAGCCAGACCAGGCGCTGCATCGGCTTGAGAAGCGGCCGCAGGGCTGCTTCCGCCGTCGGGCCACGGCGCTTGAAATAGGCGGCGAGGAAGCGCTCGCGATCGGCGGCGCTGATCCGCTCCCCCGATCGGCCCCAGGCGATCGCCGCCGGCAGCATGGCGTGCGCCAGGTCGATCGCCGGCGAACCGTACACTGCCTTCTCGAGATCGACGCAGATCGCCCGCCCGTCGCGGCGCAGAATGAAATTCCGCGGATGGGCATCGGTGATGACGAGGGCCCGTGGTGCTGCTCGGAGTTCGGCCGCGCGCGCCGCCGTCTCGTCGCGCACGCGGTCGCGGGCCCTGGCCAGCCGCGCCTGCACCGGCGGGGTCAGACTCTCCCACGCCGCCGCGAGGTGACGCTCGACGACCGTCAGGGTCGCGGCGACCGGGTCGGCGGGCGAGGGCAGCGGTGCCCGCGCTGCGGGCGGCGGCAGCGGCAGTTCGTGGATGGCGGCGAGGGCCGCGGCGAGACTTCCAAAATCGCGCGGCACCACCGGTGCCTGGCCGCGGATCTCCTCGACCAGCAGCCCGCCGCCGGGCAATCCGGCGGCGGGCGGCAGCACGCCGTCCAGGCGCGGCGCGTGACCCGAGGGTGCCATGCGGCGGAAGGTCTCGGCCTGCCGGGCGAGGGCCGCCTCGCCGGCGCCGGTGATCGGCACCCGCAGGACCAGCCCCGTGCCGCGCAGCCGCCAGTGGCGATGGGCGAGGCCGCGCCGCGGCAGCTCGACGAGGTCGCGCGCGCCGACGCGGCCGCACAGGCCGCTGGCGGCAAGGGCGGCGGCAAGGGCTGTGCGGCTGGGCGTGGGCGGCAGGCGCGACGACATCGCGCTTACATAGCCTGCCGCCCGGAAGCCCGATAGAGGTGCGGCTGCTATGATTGCGCGATGCTCTCCGTCGTCATTCCGACCCTGAACGCCGCCGCCGGATTGCCGGCGACGTTGGCCTGTGTGCGCGACGGCGCGGCGTCGATCGAGGAGATCATCGTCAGCGACGGCGGCTCATCGGACGCCACGATCCCGCTCGCCGAGACGGCCGGCTGCCGTATTGTGGTCGGCCCGCGCGGCCGCGGCGCACAGCTGGCGGCTGGGGCCGCGTCCGCGTCCGGTCGCTGGCTATTGTTCCTCCACGCCGACACGCGCCTGGCGCCGGGCTGGCCGGCCGCGGTGCGGGCGTTCTGCGACGGTGCTGCGAACGCAAGCCGGGCCGGCTACTTCCGGCTGGCGCTCGACGACACGGCCGCTGCCGCCCGCCGCCTCGAGCGGCTGGTGGCGTGGCGCTGCCGCTGGCTCGCCTTGCCCTATGGCGACCAGGGTCTGTTGATCCGGGCGGAGACCTATCGGGCTGTCGGCGGGTTCGCGCCGTTGCCGCTCATGGAAGATGTCGACCTGGTGCGCCGCCTCGGCCGCGCGCGGCTGGTGGAACTTCCGGCCACGGCTCTGACCTCGGCGGCACGTTACCGGCGCGACGGCTACTGGCTGCGGCCGGTCCGCAATCTCGCCTGCCTCGGGCTCTATTTCGCAGGACTGCCGCCGCATCGTCTGGCCCGGCTCTACGGATGAAACGGCATCTGGTCATCTTCGCGAGGGCGCCGCAGCGCGGCCGGGTAAAGAGCCGGCTGGCCGAGGGCATCGGTGGTGGGGCGGCACTCCAGTTCTACCGGCGCACCCTGGCGACCGTGCTGCGGCGGGTGGGGCGCGATCGGCGCTGGCGGAGTGTGCTCGCCGTTACCCCTGACCACGCCGCGCGGAGCGCTCGCGCGTGGCCGATGAAGCTGCCGCTGCGCCGCCAGGGTGCGGGCGACCTGGGGGTGCGCATGGCGCGGGCGCTGCGCAACTATCCCGCCGGCCCGGTGTGCATCATCGGCGCCGACATCCCGGATATCGATGCGCCGCTGGTGTGGCGAGCGTTTAAGGCCCTCGCCGCCGCCGACGTGGTGTTCGGCCCGGCCGAGGACGGCGGCTATTGGCTGGTCGGCGCGCAGAGCGGCCGGCGCTTCAACTTCTTCGGCGGTGTGCGTTGGTCGACCAAGCATGCGCTGGCCGACACGCGCTCCAATCTTAACGGTAGGCGTGTGGCCCTGATCGAGCGGCTGGCGGATATCGACGACGCGGCGGCGTATCGGCGCTGGCGCGGAGCGCGCTAGGCGATCGCCTTCGGTTTCGCCGTGAGATGCTCCTGCAGCCGCGGCATCAGCTCGACGAAGTTGCAGGGGCGGTGCCGGTTGTCGAGTTGCCAGCGCAGGATGTCCTCCCAACCGTCGCGGCAGGCGGAGGGCGAGCCGGGTAGGGCGAACAGATAGGTGCCGCCGGCGACGCCGCCGGTGGCGCGGCTCTGCAGCGCCGAGGTGCCGACCTTCTGGAAGCTGATCATGCGGAACATCTCACCGAAGCCGGCGATCTCTTTTTCATAGACCGCTTGGAAGGCTTCTGGCGTCACGTCGCGGCCGGTCACTCCGGTGCCGCCGGTGGAGATCACCACGTCGATCTGCGGGTCGGCGATCCAGGCGCGGAGCTGCGCCTGAATGGTGTCCTTGTCGTCGCGCACGATCTGGCGCGCGGCGAGCTTGTGGCCGCTGCCTTCGATCAGATCGACCAGGGTCTGACCGGACTTGTCGTTTTCGAGGGCGCGGGTATCGGAGACCGTCAGGACCGCGATGTTGACGGGGACGAACGGACGCGATTCGTCAATTCGTGGCATGGTGGAAGCTTGCCTTCCGCACCTTTTTCCGGACCTTCGCCGGCTGGTGCGGGGGCGGCTCGGCCGCCATCGCGACCGGCCGGGCCGGCGGCGGCATCGGCAGAGTCAGCGATCTTGGCTCCGTTATGATCGCCTGCGCAAGCTCCCTCGTGTCGAGATCGTCGTAGACCGGGCGGTTGCCGAGCGGCAGCACGGCATCGTCGGCCGGCCGCACGGCAGCGCTGCGCGCCCCCTGATACGGCGGCAGTTCATCCAGCCGCGACGGCAGGACCGGCACCACCACCAACTGCGGCGGCGGCGGATTGGGCAGCGGGGCCACGGTAGCCGCCGGCTCTGGAACCGCCTCGACGGGCGGCTTCTCTTGGCTGGCGGGTGTTGCCGCCGCGACCAAAATCTGCGGCGCCGGGCTCGTCGCCGGCTCACCCTCGCCAGGCACGTAGCTCGGCCACTGGCCGGCCGCGAGCAACTCGAGCGACGGGGTGGGATGGCCGAGGCGGTGCGAATAGATCCAGTAGTTGTACAGAACGCGAGTGATGTAGGCGCGCGTCTCGGGCGAGGGGACGGTTTCGACGAAGAGCAGGGCGTCGTCGCCCGGATCGCCGCGCATGTCCTGCTTGCGCTTCCATTTGGCGAGGTTGCCCGGCCCGCCGTTATACGCGGCGGCGAGGCGGATCAGATCGCCTTGCACCACATCGTTCTCGAGCAGGGCGCGCACGTATTTCTGGCCGAGGGCCATGCTCACGCCGGGGTCGTAAAGCTCCTCCGGCTTGCCGTGGAGCCGGCCGTCAATCAGCCGCGCCGTCGCCGGCATCACCTGCATCAGACCGCGTGCACCGGCGGGTGAAGTCGCGCGCGGGTTGAACGCCGATTCCTGGCGCATGATCGCATAGACCAGCGCCGGATCGACCTCGAAGCCGCCGGCCGGCCGCCACGGCGGAATCGGATAAAGGGCCGCGTCGTGGCGGCGCCCGTCGATGTCGGAGAGCGACCGGCCGAGGCGTATCGACAGCGCCGGCATATTGGCGCGCATGGCGACGCCGAGCAGCGCCCGCAGCAGGCCCGGTCCGCCGGTCGGCTCAAGGCGGGCAAATTCGCGCGCCGCGCGGTTCTGCTCGCCGGCCTGGATCAAGGCGAAGCCGCGCTGGCCCGACGCCGTGCGCAGAATATTGTCGATCTCGCTTTGCGACAGGGCCGGTGGATCCCAGTCGATCGCCGGCTCGACGCTCAAGGTGCGGGCCGCGAGCATGCCGTAGAATGTCTGCGGATACTGCGCCGCCTGCAGGCCCCAGTAGTTGAACACCTCAGGCCGGCGTGCCTGCAGATAGGCACGCCCCGCCCAGAAGGCGCCGGCGGCGAGGTCCCAGGGCTGGGCGTTCGGCGTGCGGGCGAGGGCCGCGAAATAGCGCGCCGCGTCTTCGTACTTGGCCTGCTTGTAGAGCGACAGCCCGGCGATCCAGTTGGCGCGCGGCACGCTCAGGCCCGAGCGCGATGCCGCCTCGCTGGCCAGCTCCAGGGCGCGGGCGTCGTTGCCTTGCGCGAACCAGCCGGCGGCGATCCGCGCCTTCAGATAATCGTATTCGCCGTCGCTCAGCAGTCGGGCCGCCTCGCGGGTGCGCAGCAGCTTCTCGGCCCCGACCAGGTCGCCGACCCTCAGGCGCTGCTGGATCTGACCTTTGACGCCGCGGGCTCGTCCCAGCATCTCGCCGACCAGCTTTGGCCCGGGCGGCGACGGCGCGTCCGCGATCTCGGCTCCTTCCTCGGGCTGATCGGGCGGCGTCATGTCAGCTTCGGCGTCGGCCTCGGTGTCTTCGCCTGGGACGAACCAGCCGGCGCGCAGGTTTTCGAAGGTTGGGCGGCGCAAGGCCGTGGCGTGGCGCTTGGGCGCCCGGTGCAGCGCCATCTGGTAGATCGCCGGCGCTTCCGGATGGTCGGCGTAGTTCTTCAGCCACGCCGCCAGCTCGTCATAGGTCGCGTGCCAGCCGGTGGTGTTGAGATAGCGCTGGGCAAGGACGTGGCCGACCAGCCGGCGGTCCTTGACCCGTGCCACGCCGCGGTCGGCGGCGGCCCAGTTGTTCGCCGCCTGGGCGGCGAAGATGTCTCGGTAGAGGACGGCGTCCGTGGGGCTCAGAACTTTGGGGAGCTCTGCCGCCCATTGAGCCTGAACGTCGACCAGCGGCAGCGCCGCCGGCTCGTTCTTCGAGGCGGCAAATGCAGACGGGGCTCCCACGAGGGAGAGGGCGACAGCTCCCATCCAGATTGCCGAACCGGCGCTGAGCGCCGAGGCCGGCAAGAAGCGAATTTTCAGCCTGTGCATTCGCATCTCGTCGGCTTTCTTAGATGAGCGGTATAGTTAATAGCAAGCCCTTAAACCAAAGCCGCCCGAAGTGAAACATGAGAAGAATCAACAATTTATTAATCAATAGCCGGGTTTAGTCGGGCTTTTATCGCTAAAAAGTCACGCCACGCGCCACGTTTTTGACTTGGCGTGCGCAATAAATATGCAGGATGGAAGGTCGGGATTGTTGGAATCGGACCCGCCACCCCCGGGCAGGTGAAGTTGAACCACCGTCCGCGCAGCTTGATGATGCCCTCCTGGGTATTAAGCAAGGTCTTCGCGGAGGTGCCGCCGACCAGGACCAGGACCTTCGGCGCGACCAGGGCGATGAGGCGCTCGACGAATGGCAGGCAGGCGGAGATCTCGGCGGTGGTCGGCTGCCGGTTGCCGGGCGGCCGCCAGTACAGGATGTTGCTGATATAGACCGAGCCCCGGTCGAGTCCGATACACGCCAGCATCCGGTCGAGCAGCTGCCCGCTGACGCCGACGAACGGCTTGCCCTGGCGATCTTCATCAGCCCCTGGGGCCTCGCCGATGAACATGACCTTGGCCTTGGGATTGCCGTCGGCAAACACCAGCCGCGTGGCGGTGGCTTTCAGTGCGCACCCGTCGAAGCCGGCGACCGCGGCCTCGAGCTCCTCGACCGTGGTGGCAGCGGCGGCCAGCGCCCGCGCTCCCGCCACGGCGGCCGAGGCCGGGGCCGGGACCGGGCTCGCGGCCGCGCACGACGCCGGGCTCGTCCATCGCGACTTCAAGCCCGAGAACGTCATCGTCGGCAAGGACGGCCGCGTGCGCGTGATGGACTTCGGGCTCGCGCGCGTGTCGCCGGATCGACCGCCGTCGGAGCCGATCTCCATCGAGACCGCGCGATCTAGCGATGTCTTGATCACGCCGCTCACGCAGACCGGCACGGTGATGGGCACACCGGTGTTCATGTCGCCGGAGGCGTGCCGCGGCGAGGGCTCCGGCGAGGCGGGCGATCAGTTCAGCTTCTGCGTCGCCCTCTACGAGGCGCTGTACGGCAAGCGGCCCTTCGAGGGCGAGAACCTGATCGTCCTCATGGCG
>DASWFO010000303.1:0-39929 GCA_036394195.1 Alphaproteobacteria bacterium
CGATTTGCTGCGGTTGCCCTCGACCGAGCGACCGCCGTTGATCATCATCTGCGCGTATTGCTCCTGGGTCGATCCGGTCATCAGCGCGGCCAGCATCTGGAACGACAGGCCGTCGGTGGCGCCCAGCTTGGACGTATAATAGATGTTCCCGCCGAGCCGCAGCATCTCGTTCCAGTCGCGCTTCAGGATCGCCTGGCGCTGCGCTTCCGTCATCGGAAACTTCGCAAGATAGGCGTTCTCGTCTTTTTTGAAGGCGGTGCGGTTCTCCGCCTTCATCAGCGACATGCAGAACATGTTCAGGTGATAGCCCTGGCGCGAGCGCTGCGCATTGAACAGCGTCGTCCCCGGCACGTCCTCCAAGGCCTCGAGGTCGAACATCGTCATGGCCGCGGCTCCTCTCTTTCTACGTTAGCGCTATTTCGCCCAGTACAAGCGGCGCGGGTTGTCGACCAGCATCGCCGTCTGCTGCGCCGCCGAAGGTGCGAATTTCGGGATCATGTCGACGAGCTGGCCGTCGTCGGGCATGTGCGTGGTCATGTTCGGATGCGGCCAGTCCGTGCCCCACAGGATACGGTCGGTGAAGCGGTCGACCAGCTTGTTGGCGAACGGGATCACGTCGTCGTAAGGCGGACCCTTCTTCGACAGGCGCTCCGGGCAGGTGACCTTCACCCAGATGTTCTTGTTCTCATCCAGCAGCTTCAGGTAGCGCTGGAACTCCGGACCGTCGGCGCTCTTGGAGGTGTCCGGCACCGACATGTGGTCGAGCACGATCACGGTCGGGATCGCCTTCAGGAACGGCGTGATCGAGTCCAGGAGCGGCGCTTCGAAATACACCACCACGTGCCAGCCGAGCTTTGCCACCCGCTTGGCGATCTCGATGTATTCCTCGCGCGGGGAGTTGCTCACGAGACGCGGCAGGAAATTGAACCGCACACCCAGCACGCCGGCCTGGTCCATCTCCTTGAGCTCGGCGTCGGTGACCTTGGTGTCGACGACGGCGATGCCCTTGGCCTTGCCGTTCGAGCCCTTCAGTGCATCGACCAGCGCCCGGTTGTCGCTGCCGTGGCAGCTCGCCTGGACGATGACGTTGCGCTCGAAGCCCAGGAAGTCGCGCAGCTCGAACAGCTTCTCCTTGGGCGCGTCGCACGGCGTGTATTTCCGCTCCGGTGCGTAGGGGAAATTCGCCGCCGGGCCGAACACATGGCAATGCGCGTCGATGGCGCCCGCCGGCAGCTTGAAGCGCGGCTTCGACGGACTGGGATGAAACGGCTTATAGCCGGCGTCCATGAACTCCTCCAACCGGCGGCCGGAGCGGCCGCTCTTCGTGATCTATCGCTTCATAAACGCGGCGGCGGGGCGTTTTTCAAGCGCGATTTTCGCCATTCCGTCCCGCGGAACCGGTGTTCCTCAAAAGACGAAAAACCGCCCGCCCACCGATCCCAACAGCCACCGCCCGGCGGCGAACAGCCGGAACTTGATCGCGAACGGATGCGCCTCGCCGGCGTCCATCGCCAGGGCCAGCGCCGCCTGGTAGGCCGCCTGGGTCGCGGCCCCGGCGGCGACACGGGCCAACGCCGGGTCGGCGATGCCGTCGCGGGACGCGGCGGTCGAGGCGGCACCCAGGGTCACGCGCGTGGCCGCGTCGGTGACGCGGGTCAGGGCCGCCATCAGCGTGGGATCGCCCCAGCGGCGCTCTGCCCGTGCGAGGAGGTCGGTCCGCAGCCGCTCTTCCGCGGTCCACCACGCATTGTCCCAGTTCGGGTCGCGGGTCACCGCCTCGGCGTCGCGCCAGCCGCGCACGAGGCTGACCCGTGCATCGGCAAATCCGAGCGCCGCCAGATAGTCGGCCGCCTCGCGCGCTTCGCCGTCGGTCAGGTCCTGGCCCACACCGGCGAACCACGACACCCGATCAAGCGTCGCGGCAAAACGTGTGACCTCGGCGAGGGCGCTCGCGTCGCGGGCGGCGACCCCATGGCGGTCCGACCAGGGGGCGACCGTCATGCGCGGCCGGCGGATCCTTCGGCGGCGTTGCCGCGCATCTCGCGCCACAGGCCGAGCTTCTGCTGCACCGGGCGGTCCGAGAAGCTGAACAGCACGGCGTCGCCGGCGGCCTCGTGGCGCTGCCAGTGCCAGGCCGGCACCACGAAGGTGTCGCGCGGGCCCCACTCGAAGACGACCGGCTTGCCGTCATGACCGGTGACCGTCGTCTTGCCCTTGCCTTCGACCACCGAGAACACCGTCGCGTCGGTGGAGCGGTACGGCACCGTCGAGAAGCCCTTGGGCAGGAGCTGCATGAACGTGCCGATGGTCGGCATGGCGTGGCCGCCGTCGACCGGGTTCACGTATTGGAGCTTCAGGCCGTGGCACGGATCCCACTCGTTGGCGCGGCGCATCGTCTCCAGCGCCTCGCGCGTCCGCGAATACGGATAATTGAACACCGGCGAGGTGATCGCTTTCGTCTCGTAGCCGACCGGCATCAGCCCGGCCCCGAAGCGGGCCAGCGAATCGCCGGCGGGCCGGCCGAGCGGCTGCCGGTCGTCGGGATATTTCTCGGCGAACTGTGCGTCGAGCAGCTCGACCAGCGGCACGTCGAGCCCGTCCATCCACACCATCGGGACCTTGCTCTCGTTGCCGTGGTCGTGCCACGTCCACGACGGCGTGATCACGAAATCGCCGGGCTGCATGATTGTCTTCTCGCCGTCGACCGCGGTGTAGGCGCCGGAGCCCTCGATGATGAAGCGCAAGGCCGACTGGCTGTGCCGGTGCGCCGGGGCCACCTCGCCGGGCAGGATCAGCTGCAGGCCGGCATAGAGCATGTTGGTGATGCGCGACTTGCCGCGCAGGCCCGGGTTCTCCAGGACAAGCACCCGCCGCTCGGCTTCCTTGGCCGAGATGATGGAGCCTGCTTCCATGATGTAGGGCCGCACGTCGTCATAGCGCCACATGACGGGCAGCGCCGGCGAGCGCGGCTCCTTCAGCACCAGCTGGTGGATCACTTCCCACAGCGGGGCGAGGTTGCTCTTGTCGATCCGCTGGTAATAGGCATCGCGTTCCGCGGTCTTGGCGGGCTGGGTATCCATGTTTCGCTCCCGGTCTTTCGTCTGTCGCTCACTCTATATCTAGGCGGCGGCCAGCGTCACCTCGGGCACCGTCAGCCCGACCTTCTTGATCGCCTCGGCGCCGCGCTTCACGTAGTCGGCGGCCATGTCCTCGTTGGTACGCAGCTTGATGCCCCATTTGCGGTACATCTCGTTGTTCCTGGACTTCGGCCGGCCGAAGAACGCGGGCACGCCGGGGAAAATCTTGTTCACCGCTTCCTGCAGCTTCGCCTTGCCGTCCGGTGTCTTCACGACCTCGGCGCCGAAATCGAGCCCGAACTGCGCGTGGAAGCGCTCCTCCGGCATGGTCATGCGGGCGAGGTTGCGCAGCGGGTGAAACGTGCAATGCAGCAGGTCCTCGACCTGCAGGATCTCGGCGAGATCGACCACCAGCTTGATGGCGACGAACTCTTCCCAGCTCTGAAGCGGGAACTCGAACACCGACAGCGGCTTCTTCGAGGTCTTTTCCGGCAGCATCCTCTCGGCCGGGATGCCCATCTCGCGGCCGAGCTCGAAGAAGCGCACGTGGTGGCCGTACTCTTCCATGGCGACCCGGCAGGTGAGCCACTTCGCATACGGCGTCGGCGCGAACGCCACAGCCGGCTCGTCGAAGGTGCGGCCGCCGTAAAGCTCGTTGATCGCGTGGCTGATCACCAGCTTCTCGCACGCGGTCCGGTATTCCTCCGGCTGCTGCTTCAGCTCCTCGCAGGTCTTGACCTGGAGCTTGGCGTTGTCGGTCATCGCGGGACTCCTCACACGATCGGGTCTGAACTGAAGGCTTCGAGGTCGGTTGAGAGCTCGGTGAATTTCGGCGCGAAGTCGCGCTCGACCGCGGCGGCCAGGTCATCCGGTGTCCAGTCGCCGCTCTGGCTCACGATCTTCGCGACCGGCCGCGGCTGCTGGAACAGGAACACCTCGCGGCCGCGCACGCCGAAGATCTGGCCGCTGATCTTCTGGGCGGCGGCTGAGCACAGGAAGGCGACGAGGTTGGCCACGTGACGCGGCGCCACCGTCATCGCACCGGCTTTGTACTGCGCCTGCTTGTCATTGGCCGGCTTGATCGACTCGGTGACGCGGGTGGCGGCGAACGGCGCCACCAGGTTGGCGGTGATACCGGAGCGCGCCATGTCGAGGGCGGTGACGCGGGTGAGACCGATCAGCCCGGCCTTGGCGCTGGCATAGCTGGCCTGGCCGTAATTGCCGTAGAGCCCGGCGGTCGAGCCGATATTGACGATGCGTCCCCAGCCATACGGCGCGCCGCCGCGGTTCGCTTTCGCGTTGTCGCGCAGCACCGGCGTCGCCGCCGCGATGATCAGGGCCGCCCCGGTGAGGTTGGTGTGGATCACCGCCTCCCAGTCGCGCGGCTCGAGCTTGAAGATGAACTGATCGCGCAGGATCGCCGCGTTGTTGACCACGATGTCGAGCCCGCCGAAGCGCTTCACCGCGAGCTCAACCGCGGCCTGCGCCGCCGAGGGGCTCGCGATGCTGTCGCCGAACGCGGCGGCGTTGGCGCCGAGGGCCGTCGCGGCGGCTTCGGTGAGCTTGGGATCGGCGCCCGAGCCGTCGATGGCGGTTCCCGGATCGGCCAGCACGACCCTGGCGCCGCGGCGCACGAGATCCTCGGCAATCGCCTTGCCGATGCCTTGCGCGGCACCGGTCACCAGAGCCACGCGCCCGGCCAGCAGTGAATCGGTCATGACGCAGCCTTGTTCAATGCGGCCTTCTCGGCCTCGGTATAGAACGCATCGGCATGACAGTCCTGGCGCCTAAGGCCGATGACTTCGAGCGCCGCCACGGCGGTCTCGACCATGATCGGCGGCCCCGCGAGATACGCCTTGGCCCCGTCGAGAGTGGCGAAGTCCTGCCGCACCACGTCGGCGAGGAAGCCGGTGCGGCGCTTGGTTGGTCCCGACGGCTCCGACAGCACCGGCACGAAGACGAGGTTGGGATGCGTCTTCGCCAACGTCTTGAAGTGATCTTCGAGATACAGGTCGCGCTCGTCGCGCACTCCGAAATAGAGGTGGATCGGCTGCGCGGCACCGTTCGCCAGCGCCGTCTCGACGACGGCCTTGATCGGCGCCAGTCCCGATCCGCCAGCGAGCGCCACGATCGGGCCGGTGTGCTTGTCGCGCAGATACGACGTCCCGTGCGGCCCGAAGACTTTCACCTTGTCGCCGGCCTTGAGCCGGTTGGCGACGAACGGCGTGACCGCGCCGCCAGCCACCAGGCGGATGTGGAATTCGAGGGTGCCTTCGTCGGGCCGGTTCGCCATCGAATAGTCGCGCGCCGGTACGCCGGGAAACTCGACGCTCGCATATTGCCCGGCCGAAAAATCATAAGGACCACCGTCCAAAATCTTAAGGCGCACGCGCTTGATGTCGTGCGTCATGTCGTCGACCTTGGTCACCCGGCAGGTCAGGTGACGCAGCGGATGCGCGACCGTGTCGTCGAACTCGAGGAATTTCACCGCGCAGTCGGACCATGGCACCGCCCGGCAGGCGAGGATCAGTCCGCCGGCTTTCTCGCCCTCGGTCAGCGCGTATTCCGAATACGGCGACATCTCGACCTCGCCCGACAGCAGCTCGGATTTGCAGGCGCCGCAATTGCCGGAGCGGCAGCCGTGCGGGTAGGGCAGGTCGCGCGCCAACGCCGCCTCGAGGATGGTCTGTCCCATCTCGACGTCGAGCGGCTCGCCGAACTGCTGGACCGCGACCTGAAAACCCATCGGATGCGCCTGGACCTGATCGTCCATGATATGGGCCGCGATGCTTGGAAGTCAAATTGTTTGATACTCAAACAATCATCTGCGCCCCCGGCGCTTGGCGCGGACCCGGTCCTGCTCTATCGTGCCCGCCGGATTGTTGAGCACTCAAACAATCCGGGAGACGCCATGCGACGGGAGCCGGCAGGGCAGCAGACGGCGGAGACGTCCGACAGCGACGTGCGCCCGGGTGGCCGTCCGGCGATCCTGCTGGGCCGGCTGGAAACCCTGCTCGGCTATTCCGTGCGCCGCGCGCAGATGCGCGTGTTCCAGGACTTCGAGGCCGAGATGAACGAGCTCGGCTTGACGCCCGGCCAGCTCGGCGCCCTGTTTCTGATCGAAGCCAATCGCGGCCTCAGCCAAAGCGAGCTCGGCACCGCGCTTGGCATCGACCGCTCGTCCGTGGTGCCGCTGATCGATCGGCTGCAACGGCGCGGCTGGGTCCGCCGGGCGGCCCGCGCCTCGGATCGGCGCGCCCATGCGCTGGAGCTGGCCCCGGCCGGCATCGCCCTGCTCGAGCGGCTGATGCCGCGTCTTGAGGCGCATGAGGCGCGGATCGCCGCCGCTCTGTCGCCGGCCGAGCGCAAGCGGTTGTTCGAGCTGCTGTCGAAAGTCGCGGCGAAGTGAGCGCATGCCGCGCGATCTGAAACCGTTCTTCGCACCTCGGTCGGTGGCGATCGTCGGCGCCAGCGAGCGCCCGACATCGTCGGGCGGTGCTGTCCTGCAGATGCTGCGCAAGAGCGGCTATCCGGGCCGCATCGCGCCGATCAATCCCAAAGGCGGCACTGCGTTCGGCTTGACCATGCATCCGAGCCTGCAAGCGGCCGGTCCGCCGGCCGAGCTCTGCGTCATCGTCATCCGCCCCGACCAAGTTCTCGATGCGGTGCGCGAGGCCGTCGCCGCCGGCCATCGCAATTTCCTGATCCTGCCCGGCGGCTTTGCGGAAGCCGGCGAGGCGGGTAAGGCGCGTGACGCCGAGCTGCAGGCACTCATCAAAGCTCATGGCCTGACCGTCGCCGGGCCTAATTGCGCCGGCATCATCCATCTTCCCGAGGGTCACCGCTTCGGCGCCACCTTCCTGCGCGACCTGCCGCCCGGCGGCGGCACTGCGTTCATCTCGCAGTCCGGCGCCCTGGCCGAGGAGGTGATCGCGTCGGCGAATGCGATGCAGATCGGCGTCGGCACGATCGTGTCGGTGGGCAACGCGACCCAGCTCGGGATCGAGGACTATCTGGAATTCCTCGGCACCGATCCGCGCTGCACCGCCGTGCTGCTCTACGTGGAATCGATCGAGGGCCCCGACCGCTTCCGGCGGATCGCGCGCACGGTGGCGGCCGAGAAGCCGGTCGTGTTCCTGATGGGCGGCGCCACCGCCCCGGGGGCGCGGGCGGCGACAGCGCATACCGGCGCCATCGCCAACACGGACGCTGCGATCGACGCCTTCGCGGCAGAGGCGTGCATGGTCCGCGTGAAGAGCCTGCGCCGCTGCCTGATCGCCGCCAAGGGCTTCGCGCGTTATCCGCAGGGCATCGGCCGGCGGATCCTGCTGCTGTCCAATTCCGGCGGCCCCGGCGTGCTGGCGACCGATCGCGCGCATGACGAGGGCCTCGATATCGTCGATCTGCCGGCGGAGATGGCGGCGGCGCTGCGCGCCGCGCTGCCGCCGGAAGCGTCGGTCGCCAATCCGCTCGATCTCCTCGCCGATGCGCGCGAGGACCGCTTCGGACTGACCCTGGAGAGCGCGATCAAATTCGGCGTCGGCCGGTTCGACGCCATCCTCGGCATCCACGTGGTGCCGTTCATGGTCGATCCCAATCCGATCGTGGCGCGGCTCGCCGAGCTCGCGAAGACGGTGCCGATTCCGATGCTGCACAGCATGATGGGCACCTTGCCCGGCAAGGCCGAGTGGTTTGCCAGCATGGAGCGCGCGGGCGTGCCGACGTTCAACGACGTCGAGGAGATGTGCGAGTGCGCGGGTCTCCTGGCGCAGTACCCGCGGCTGAAAGCCGAAGCGGCAAAGCCGCTGCCCAACCGGCCGCCGGCGTTGCGCGGACGAACATAAAACCCGCTTTTCCCAAGGTTCTTCTCGCCCTGCGCCGCGCTTTTCTCTAATGTCGGCGACGGGGCTAACGCAGAGCCGTGATCGCAGGGGAATGATCGAGACGCCGTTTGGGTTTTGCGGCCGGCACCTTGGCTCGTCATGCTGACGACCGTTCTCGCCGCCGCGCTGGTCCTGCTTTGCCTGGGTGCGCTGGCACCGATGATCCGTGGCGCGCGGCGCGGCAGCGGCGATGTCGCCCACGATCTCGTCTATCTCGGTTCGGCCGCCGCTTGCCTGGTCGCGGGGTCGGTCGCCCTGTGGTTCCTGGTCGGCGCGCAGACGGCTTCGGTCAGCCTGTCGCTGCCGCTCGGCATTCCGTGGCTTCCGGCGCAGCTCCGCATCGACTCGCTCTCGGCGTGGTTCCTGCTCGTGGTCAATCTGATCGGCGTTGCGGCGTCGCTGTACGGTCGGGGCTATGGCCGCCATGTCGACGAGCCGGAGCGCGTGCTGCCGTTCTTCCCAGCCTTTCTCGCCGGCATGAACCTGGTGCCGCTCGCCGATGACGCGTTCACGTTTCTGCTGGCGTGGGAGTTCATGTCGGTCGCGTCGTGGCTGCTCGTGCTGGCCAACCACCGCCAGCCGGACAATGCCCGCGCCGGGCTGATCTATCTCGTGATGGCGGTGTTCGGCGGCGCCTGTCTGCTGCTGGGCTTCGGCGTTCTCGCCGGCGTCAACGGGGCGTATCACTTCGCCGACATGCGCGCCCATCCCGCTGTCGGCTGGGCGGCGGGCGTCAGCCTCGCCCTGTTCCTCCTCGGCACGGGCTCGAAGGCCGGCATGGTCCCGCTGCACGCCTGGCTGCCGATCGCCCATCCCGCCGCCCCCAGCCATGTGTCGGCGCTGATGAGCGGTGTCATGACCAAGGTCGCGATCTACGGCCTGGTGCGCATCCTGTTCGATCTCAGCGGCGATCTCGCCTGGGGATGGGGCGCGGTCGTGCTCGCCTTAGGCGCCCTCTCGGCCGTGCTTGGCGTGCTGTACGCCTTGATGGAAGAGGACCTCAAGGTCCTGCTCGCTTACAGCACGATCGAGAATATCGGGATCATCCTGATCGGGCTCGGTCTGGCTCTGGTGTTCAAGGCCAACGGCCTGTTCGGTCTCGCGGCACTGGCGTTGACCGCGGCCCTTCTGCACGTGCTGAACCACGCGCTGTTCAAGAGCCTGTTGTTCTTCGGCGCCGGCGCCGTGCTTACCGCCACCGGCCATCGCAACATGGAGCGGCTCGGCGGCCTCATTCACCGCCTGCCGCGGACGGCGGCGCTGGTCCTCGTCGGCTGTGCCGCGATCTCCGCCTTGCCGCCGCTCAACGGCTTCGTGTCGGAATGGCTCACCTTCCAGGCGGTCATCAACGGACCGCATCTGCCGCAATGGACGCTGCGGTTCGGCGTGCCGGTTGCCGGCGCGCTGCTCGCCCTGTCGGCGGCGCTGGCGGGGGCATGCTTCGTCCGGGCCTTCGGCGTGACCTTCCTCGGCCGGCCGCGCTCCCCGGAAGCCGCCGAGGCGCGCGAGGTCGACGTCTGGATGCGCGGCGCCATGACCGGGCTTGCCGTCCTGTGTCTCGTCATCGGCGTGCTGCCGATGATCGCCATTCTGCCGCTGGCGCAGGTGGTGGCCGATCTCATCGGCACGCCGCTCCCGGCCCTCGCCGACGGCGTGACACCGGCGGAGTGGCTGTGGCTGGCGCCGCTGGAGCCGGGCCAGTCGTCCTACGGCGGCCTTGTCGTGTTCCTCGTCGCGATCATCGTCACCGCCGCCGTCATCGCCGGCGTCCATCGGCTCGCCAGCAGCCGGCGGCGGCGCAGTGCGGCGTGGGATTGCGGCTTTCCCGATCCAAGCCCGATCACGCAATACTCGGCGTCCAGCTTTTCGCAGCCGATCCGGCGCGTGTTCGGCACGCTGGTGTTCCGCGCCGCCGAGCGGCTGGACTTGCCCGAGCCGGGGGACGTCCGGCCGGCGCGCTTCGAGGTGCGGCTCATCGATCCGGTATGGACGACGATCTATGCGCCTCTGATCGTCGCCGTGAACTGGGCCGCCGACCGCGCCAATCCGCTCCAATACCTGACCATCCGGCGCTATCTCCGGCTCGTGTTCATTGCGCTGATCGCACTGTTGTGCGCCGTGACGCTCGCCAAATGACCGACACCCTGCCGGCCATCCTGCTGCAGCTCGTGCAGTTCGCGCTCGTCCTGGCCGTGGCACCGCTGCTCACGGGCGTCGCGCGCAAGGCGCGCGGCCGGCTGCTCGCCCGCAAGGGGCCGCCGATCGTCCAGCCCTATCGCGACTTGGCGAAGCTGCTGCGCAAGGAAGCGGTGCTGGCGGAGAACGCGTCGTGGATCTACCGCATCGCGCCCTACCTGATCTTCGCCATTCTCTGGCTGGCGACGGCTTTGGTGCCGACGTTTGCGATCCGCCATCCGCTGTCGCCGGCCGCCGACCTGATCGCGCTGGTCGGTCTGCTGGCGTCGGCGCGCTTCCTGCTGGCGCTCGCCGGCATGGATGTCGGGACCAGCTTCGGCGGGATCGGGGCGTCCCGCGAAATGACCATCGCCTCGCTCGCCGAGCCAGCGATGCTGATGGTCATCTTCACCATGGCGCTGTTCGTGCAAACGACGTCGATCCCGTCGATCATCGATTTCGTCCTGCAGCGTCCCGTCGGGCTTCGGGTGTCGTTTGCGCTGGCTCTCATTTCGCTGGTCATGGTGGCGATCGCCGAAACCGGGCGCATCCCGGTCGACAACCCGGCGACACATCTCGAGCTCACCATGGTCCATGAGGCGATGATCCTCGAATATTCGGGCCGTCACCTGGCGCTGGTCGAGGCGGCTTCCATGCTGAAGCTGGTGTTCTATCTGTCGCTGATCGCGGCGGTGTTCGCCCCCTGGGGATTGGCGGACTCGGTCGCCGGCGGTGCGCCGCTGCTGGTCGGCATTGCGGTGTGGCTGGGCAAGCTCCTGGCCGGAACCCTGGCGCTGTCCGTCTTCGAGGTGGCGATCGCCAAGATGCGGGTCTTCCGGGTCGCCGAGTTCCTGGGCGGCGCGCTGCTGCTCGGCCTGCTCGGCACGATCTTCCTTTACGTATCGCAGAGTCCCTGATGCTGTACGGACTCGATTTCGATATCGCGCACACGCTCGGCACCTCGGTGCTGCTGCTGAGCTTCGCCTTGCTCTATCAGCGGCGCCTCTCGGGCGTGCTGGAGGCGTTCGCCCTGCAGGCGGTGTTCGTTGCCGCCTCGGCGGCTTGGCAGGCGTGGAGCCAGGACGCGCCGCAGCTCTACATCACGGCGGTGATCGCGCTCGGCTTCAAGGCGATCGCGATCCCGCTGGCGCTCGGCCACATCGTGCGCAAGCTCGGCATCCACCGCACCATCGAGACGGTGCTGGGCGTGAACCTGACCCTGCTCGCCGGCGTCGGCCTGGTGGCACTCTCGATCCTGCTGGTGTTCCCGGTCACCCTCGCCTCGGGCAACGTCACGCGAGAGAACCTGACGCTCGCCCTCTCGGTCGTGCTGCTCGGCCTTCTGATGATGATCACCCGACGCAATGCCGTGACCCAGGTGATCGGCTTCATGTCGCTGGAGAACGGGCTCGTCCTGGCGGCGGTCGGTGTCAAAGGCATGCCGCTGGTGGTCGAGGGCAGCATCGCCTTCTCGATCCTCATCGCGTTCATCGTGTTCGGCATGTTCTTCTTCCGTATCCGCGAGCGCTTCGACACGCTGGATCTCCAATACCTCGAAAGCTTCCGCGGCGACCGCCACGTGGACCGGCCGTGACTCCCGGCGAGCTGATCTTCGGCGGCGGGCTCGTGAGCACCGTCTACCTGATGCTGGCGGTGCCGCTTGTCGCGGCGATCGTGCTGGCCGCGTTGCCGTGGCACCGCGTGTCCAGCGTACTGAACGCGGCCGCAAGCCTGCTGACCTTGGCGATGGCGATCTCGCTCCTGTTCGGGACGCGACCCAAGCCGACCAATTTCATCTTCATCGATGACCTCAACGTCTCGCTCATCGTGCTCACCAGCCTGGTGGCGTTCACCACCAGCTGGTTCTCGGCCAGCTACATCGCGCACGAGGTCGAAATCGGGCGCCTGACACCGCTGTCACTGCGCTTCTATCACGCCATGTATCAGGTCCTGTCGGCGGCGATGATCCTGGCGCTGTGCGCGAACAATATCGGCGTCATGTGGGTGGCCATCGAGGCCGCGACACTGACCACCGTCGTCATGGTCAGCATCTATCGAACCCGTGAATCGCTCGAGGCGGCCTGGAAATATTTCATCCTATGCTCGGTCGGCATCGCGCTGGCTCTCTTCGGGACCATCCTGGTCTATCTCGCCGGCCAGACGGTGATCGGCCCCGGGGTCGAGGCGCTGGCGTGGACCGAGCTGCACGCCCGCGCCGCCGCCTTCGACCCCAACATCCTCAATCTCGCGTTCGTGTTCCTGCTCGTCGGCTACGGCACCAAGGTGGGGCTGGCGCCGCTGCATGCCTGGCTGCCCGACGCGCACGCAGAAGGCCCGACGCCGATCTCCGCCGTCCTCTCGGGCCTGATGCTGAACGTGGCGCTGTACGCGCTGTTGCGGTTCAAGATGATCCTCGCCGGCAACGCCGGCGCGATCGCGCCTGGCCCGCTGATGCTGACCATGGGCCTCAGCTCGCTCCTGCTGGCGAGCGTGATGCTCTACCGCCGCCGCGACATCAAGCGGTTCTTCGCCTACTCGTCGATCGAGCACATGGGCATCATCACCTTTGCCTTCGGCCTCGGCGGGCCGCTGGCGAATTTCGCCGGCCTCCTGCACATGGTCCTGCACAGCCTCACCAAGTCGGCGATCTTCTTTGCCGTCGGACACATCTCGCAGGTCAAGGGAACCCAGCGCATCGCCGACATGTCGGGCCTGACCAAGACCCATCCGCTGCTGGGCTGGGGGTTCGTGCTCGGCGTCGCCGCGATTGCCGGCCTGCCGCCGATGGGACCCTTCCTCAGCGAGTTCCTGGTCGTCACATCGGCGATGGCGCGCCAGCCCTGGCTGGCCGTGCCGGTGGTGCTGGGCTTGCTGCTCGCGTTCGGGGCCCTGATGATGCGCCTGCAGCAGATCGCGTTCGGCGAGCCGCGCGGCGGCACCGCCCCGGTGTCGGCGTCGCTGGCGCCGCTCTACCTGCAGCTCGCGATGGTGCTGGTCGCGGGCCTATGGCTGCCGGCCCCTCTTGTATCATGGTTCCAGAACGTGGCCAGACTGCTCGGCTCATGACCGATCTCATCCAATTCCTCCACGACTGCCCAGTCGTCAGCCGTCATCGGCCGTGGCCGCGCATCGAGGTCGACGCTGCCAAATGGCAGATGCTGGCGGCGCGCCTGCCGATGGAGGAATGGGAGCTGCTGGCGCTGTGGGGCGAGCCGGACGCGGTGCACGTGGCGCTGCACGATCCGCAGCCGGGGACGTTCGCGGTGCTGAGCCGTGCCTGTCCCGGCGGGGGCTTTGCCAGCCTGTCCACGGCCCGGCCGGGCGCGCTGCGGCTCGAGCGTGCGGCGCGGGATCTGTTCGGGCTCGTCCCCGAAGGGATTCCCGATGCGCGGCCGTGGCTCGATCACGGGCGCTGGCCCATGCGGCGGCCGCTCGCGACCGCACCGGAGCCGCGCAGCCTGGACGAGCCGGCGGCGCGCGCGACCGACTATCCGTTCCTGCCGGTGACCGGGAAGCTGGCCGAGCAGGGCGGCCTGCACCAGATCCCGGTCGGGCCGATTCACGCCGGCATCATCGAACCGGGCCATTTCCGCTTCACCGCCAATGGCGAGACGGTGGTGCGGCTCGAGGAGCGGCTGGGTTACGTCCACAAGGGAATCGAGAAGCTGATGCAAGGCCGCACCCTCGCCGACGCCGCAAGCCTCGCCGGCCGCATCTCCGGCGATTCGACGGTCGCGCACGCGCTCGCATTTGCCCGGGCGGTCGAGGCAGCGCTCGATGTCGCGGCGCCGCCGCGGGCCCATTATCTGCGCGCGATCATGGCCGAGCTCGAGCGCGTCGCCAACCATCTCGGCGATTTCGGCGCCATCTGCAACGACGCGGCGTTCTCGTTCATCCTCGCCGAGGCGTCGACGTTGCGCGAAGACGTGCTGCGCGCGGCGCACGTGAACTTCGGCCATCGTCTGATGATGGACAAAGTGATTCCCGGCGGCGTGGCCGTGGACCTGTTCGAGCCCGGCATCGAGGCGCTGCGCCGCCTGGTGGGTCGCATCCGGCCGCGGGTCCTCCATCTGGCCGCGATCTACGACGGCAAGCCGTCGCTGCTGGACCGCACCATCGGCACCGGCACGGTCGCGCGCAATCTGGTCCAGCGCTTTGCCGCCGGCGGCTATGTCGGTCGCGCCTCCGGGCGCGCCTTCGATGCGCGCCGGACACCCGGGTATCCGCCCTACGACGATCTGGAGTTCGAGGTGCCGATCCTCGACGAGGGCGACGTGCATGCGCGGGTGTGGATCCGGATCCGTGAGATCGGCGAGAGCATCCGGCTGATAGAGCAATGCCTGGAGCGGTTGCCCGGCGGCGCCATCGCCGTGCCGCTGCCGCAGCACTCGGGCGAAGGCATCGCCCTGGTCGAAGGGTTTCGCGGCGATATCCTGACGTCCGTCAAGCTCGCCGCTGACGGCACGGTCGTGCGCTGCCACGCGCGCGATCCGTCATGGCTGCAGTGGCCGCTGCTGGAGGCGGCGGTCGAAGGCAACATCGTGGCCGATTTCCCGCTGTGCAATAAGTCGTTCAACTGCTCGTACGCGGGGCACGACCTCTGATGTGGAGCATCATCGCCCGCTCGCTGCTGCGCGGCCCGCGCACCGAGAAAGCGCCGCCGCCCGACGACACGGCGCTCGCCGAGCTGGCCAGCAAGGTCGACGCCGTGGCGCGCGACCGGCTCGGGCGCAGCCTGTCGATTCGCCAGGTCGATGCCGGCTCGTGCAACGGCTGCGAGCTCGAGATCAACGCGCTGCAGAATCCTTATTACGACCTGGAGCGTTTCGGCCTCAAATTCGTCGCCAGTCCGCGCCATGCCGATGTGCTGCTGGTCACCGGACCCGTCACCCACAACATGTCCGAGGCGCTGCAGCGCGCCTGGCGCGCCACACCCGATCCGAAATGGGTCGTCGCGGCCGGCGATTGCGCGTGCTCGGGCGGGGTGTTCGCGGGCTCATACGCGTGCGTGGGTCCGGTGTCGAACGCGATCCCGGTGGACGTGCACATCAAGGGCTGCCCGCCGACGCCCACCCAGCTGCTCGAAGGGCTCCTGGCCGTGCTCGAGCACAGCGCCCGGCGCTAGGGCGACGCTTCGCCGAGCAAAGCCCGCCCATTGGCGATGATGTCTTCGGCCGTCCAGATCACGACGCTCCGCCCGCGATAGGGATGGGCGAACAGCGGCGCCGGGCCGCTGGACGGCGGGTGGTTCGGATAGGCGATGACGACGCCGTCGTGATGCGCCTCGGCCCACACAACGACGTGGTCGGCGAAGATCGGCTCGATCGGCTGGGTGAGCCGGCCCGCGAAGTGGTATTGGCCGTGATAGTCGCCGACATTGGCGACCGGCCGGTTCTCGGCCTGGAGGCGTGCCAGCACCGCCGCCGTCTCGCTCATGTCGAGCCGCGGGCGCAGCGGCGGGATGACGGCGAGCTGGGCGGCGATGATGCAGGCGGCGATCGCGGCGCTGAAGCTGGCGATTCGGAAATTCGGCCCGCAACGCCGGTCATACGCGATCAGGACGGCGAGCCCGAGCATCAAGCCGCCGGCGGCGACGCCGGCGAGCCCCACCGGCGGCAAGTCGGCCCCTATCGTGGCCGGCAGCTGGTTCGGTAGAGCCGACACGACAATCACGGCCAGGCCTGCGGCACCCAGCACGACCAGGGGCGGGATGCGGCTCAGCCGATCATCGGCGAAGCGGTTCATCGTCGCGGCCGCGACCACATGACGTGCCAACAGGAGGGCGAACACCGGGATCATCGGCAGCAGGTAATGCGGCTGCTTGCCGCTGATTGCCGAGAACGCGATGAACACCGGCACGATCATCGACAGGCAGAAGCGGATGCCGGGCTCGCGCTCCACGCCGCGCACGAGCAGGCTGCGCCAGAACGCCGGCCACCACAGCCAGGGGAAGATCAGCACGAACGAAGTCGGGACGTACCACCACCAGGGCCGCTCGTGCCACAGCGCCTCGACCACCCGCTCGGTCGTCTGGCCGATGAACAGCATGTAGGCGAAGTCGCTGCCGCCGGAGATTGCGGCCGGCCCGGCCCACAGCAGCGCCAGCACCGCACCGGCGAGGATCGCGAAGATGAATTCGGCATACCACAGGCGCCATGAGGCGGGGCGGTGCGGCGACCACCATGGGGCCAGCAGCGGCACCGTGCCGAGGTCGAGAAGCTGCACCGGGCCCTTGCTCAGGATGCCGAGGCCCAGCGCCAGCGCGAACAGGCTCCAGCCCCATTGCGGACGGCCCAACGCCGCCTGCCACACGCCGATCAGCCCCATCAGGGTGAAGAAGGCGAGCAGCAGGTCGAAGAAGGTCAGCGAGGAGAACAGTGTGAAGAACGCGCTGCCGATCAGGGCCAGCGGAGCTGCGCCGACGACCTCGGGGTATTTCGGAAACAGATGCCTGGCGAGGCGCGCGGTGAGAACGAGGGTGCCGAGGCCGAACAGCGGCGCCACCAGCCGCGCCCAGATCTCGCTGACGCCGAAGACCTGCCAGCCGAGCGTCATCAGCCAGAACAGCAGCGGCGGTTTGTGATGGTAGGGGACGCCGTTCAGATGCGGCACGAGGTAGTCGCCGCTCCGCCACATCTCCCACGCGACGGCGAGGTAGCGCGTCTCGTCGACGGGCAGCGGCGGCCGCACGGCGAGCCCGACGGCGACGAGCGCCGCCCAGATCACGACGGCGACCGCGAGCGGCAGGATAGCGCGGGACTTCATGGGCGCGCTTCCTAGCACAGCACCCCGGGAGCGGATAGAGTCGCCGCCAAACCTGGGGAGGAGCTCATGCGACTAAAGGACAAGGTGGCGATCATCACCGGCAGCGGCTCCGGCTTCGGCGAGGGCATGGCGCGGCGGTTTGCGGCGGAAGGCGCCGCGATCGTCGTCAACGACCTGTACGAGGCGAACGGCCGGCGGGTCGCGGAGACGATCGTCCGGCAGGGCGGGCGCGCCAGCTTCGTGCGCGCCGACGTCGCCCAGGCGGCCGAGGTCAAGGCATTGGTGAAATCCGCCGCGGCGGAGCACGGCCGCATCGACATCCTGGTCAACAATGCCGGCTACACCCATCGCAACCAGCCGATGCTGAACGTGTCGGAAGATGTGTTCGACCGCATCTTCGCCGTGAATGTGAAGGCGATCTATCTCGCGGCACTCGAGGTCGTACCGCTGATGCGCAAACAGGGCGGCGGCAGCATTCTCAACACCGCGTCCACCGCCGGCCTCAGGCCGCGTCCCGGCCTCACCTGGTACAACTCCAGCAAAGGCGCGGTCATCACGATGACCAAGTCGATGGCGGTCGAGCTGGCACCCGACAAGATCCGCGTCAATTGCCTGTGCCCGGTCGCCGGAGAGACCGGCATGCTCGCCGACTTCATGGGCGGCGATACGCCCGAGAACCGCGCCCGCTTCCAGGCTTCAGTGCCGCTGGGCCGCCTGTCCACGCCGGAGGATATCGCCAATGCGGCACTCTATCTCTCGTCCAACGAGGCGAACTTCATCACCGGCGTGGCGCTGGAGGTAGACGGCGGACGGTGCATTTAAAAAGCCCCGGAAGCGGCGCTTCCGGGGCTTTTAAGTCGAACGATCCGACGATCAGTTGCTGCGGCGGTCGCCGAACAGCTGCATCATCATCATGAACAGGTTGATGAAGTCGAGATACAGCGTGAGCGCGCCCATGAGCGCCAGCTTGCTCAGCGACTCACGGTCGTGTCCTTCATAGTACGTGTCCTTGATCCGCTGGGTGTCGAAGGCCGTGAGGCCGGTGAACACCAGCACGCCGATCACCGAGATCGCGAATTGCAGCGCCGAGCTGCCGACGAAGAGATTCACCAGGCTCGCGATGATGATGCCGATCAGGCCCATCATCAGGAACGTACCGAACTTCGTAAGATCGGCCTTGGTGGTATAGCCGTACAGGCTGGTGCCGGCGAACATCGCAGCGCTGATAAAGAACACCCGGGCCACGCTCTCGCCGGTGAAGACCAGCAGGATCGAGGCGAGCGAGGCGCCCATCACGGCCGCGAACAGCCAGTAGACCAGTTGCGCTGTCGCGACCGACATGCGGTTGATCCCGGCGCTGAGCCCGAAGACGAACGCCAGCGGTGCCAGCATCACGACCCACTTCAGCGGCGTGCCGAAGATCGCTTGGGTCAGCGTCGGCGAGTTCGCGACCAGGAAGGCGACGATGCCGCTCAGCGCGACGCCGGACGCCATGTAGTTGTAGACCCGCAGCATGTAGGCGCGCAGGCCTTCGTCGATGGCGACGGCCTGTTGCGTTCCCCACCGCGCGGCAGAACGATTCTGGAAATTATCGCTCATTGGCCTTGTGCTCCCTCTCGTTACAGCCCCAGACCTTGGCGCCTGCTTTGATGAACCCAGCCGATAAGCATAGGTTCCTTTTTTGTACGCTGCAAATATGGGGTAACGAGCGCGCCACTTCAATAGCGGAAAACCGCTAGCGCCCTGGTATAAGCCTCGGAAGGCATTAAATATTTTTAATGCGGTAAGTCACGGATTGCGGAGCAAGGGTGCCGGCTTCTGGCCGAGCGCCCGCCACGTGCCGGCGAGCCCGAGGGCGACGACCACGACCGCGGCACCGGCCGCCGTGCCGAACGCGATCATCGGCAGGAAGACGAAGTCGGCGCGCAGATACCACGTCATCAACAGCCATGCCGACAGCGTGCCCAGCGCCATGGCGACAATCGCGGTAGCGAGCCCGATCAGGCCGAATTCGATGGCGAAGGCGCCGACGATCGAGCGGCGGCGGGCACCGAGCACTTTGAAGACGACCGCGTCGTAGACGCGACGTCGATGGGTCGCGATGACGGCGCCGGCCAGGACCAGCGTGCCGGTCAGAAGGGTCAGGCTGGCGGTCACCCGGGCGGCCGTCGCGATCTGGCCGAGCAGGCGGTCGATCAACGCCAGCGCGTCCTTGACCCGGATGGTGGAGACGTTGGGAAAGCGCTGGGTCACCGCGCGCTCGACCGCGTCTTCGTACCCCGGCGCCACCTGCGCGGTCGCGATATGAGTCTGCGGTGCTCCTTCGAGCGTACCGGGGGCGAAGACCAGGACGTAATTGATCCCGAGCGCCGTCCAGTCGATGGCGCGCAGATTGGCGATCTTCGCTTCGACCTCGCGGCCCAGCACGTTGACGGTGAGCGCGTCGCCGATTTTGAGGCCCATACCGGCCGCGATCTGCGCGTCCATGGACAACAGCGGCGGTCCCGCGTAGTCCGCCGGCCACCACTTGCCGGCAACGATACGGCTGCCGATGGGCGGCTCGGCCGAATAGGTCAGGCCGCGGTCGCTATTTACCGCCCACTGCGCGTCCGGCTTCACCGCCGCCTGTTCGACCGGCACGCTGTTGATCTTGACGATGCGCCCGCGCAGCGAGGGGACGCGGCGCACCGGTCCGACGCCGGGCGAGGCGGCCAGCAGGGCGTCGAACGCCGCGACCTGGTCTGGCTGGATGTCGATGAAGAAAAACGTCGGGGCCACATCCGGGATCTGCTCGCGCAGCTCGCGCGTGATGTTCCCCTGGACCAGGGTAATCAGGGTCAACACCGTGAGGCCGAGGCCCAGCGACAGCACGAGCCCGGGGGCCGGGCTTCCCGGACGATGCAGATTGGCCAGCGCCAGGCGGAGGCCGGGCCGGCCGGTGTGGGGGGTGCGTCGCGCGAGGGCCGCGATGAGCACCGCGGCCCCGCGAAACACCAGGAACGTGCCGAACGCGGCGACCACGAACCAGAATCCGAGGGCGTGGTCACTGGACGCGATGACGGCGAGGGCCGCCAGCGCCAGCAGGGCCGCGGCGACGATCGCGGCATAGAGGGGCCGCGGCCGCCGCCGCGCCGGTGCCACGAGGTCGCGGAACAGCGCCGAGGGCGGCACTTCGCGCGCGCGCGCCAGCGGCCACAACGAAAACGCGACCGCGGTGAGGATGCCGAAGGCCGCCGCCATCGCCAGCGCCACCGGATAGATCCCGATCCGCGTCGGCACCGGCAATTGATTGGCCAGCAGCGGCACCAGAACGACCGGGGCCACGGCGCCGATCAGGAGGCCGAGGCCGATGCCGATCGCGGCCATGGCCATGACGTGGATCAGATAGATCCGCAAGATGAGCCCGCCGCTGCCGCCCAAGCACTTGAGCGTGGCGATGGTCGCCGTCTTGCCGGCGAGATAGCTGCGCACCGCGTTGGCGACGCCGACGCCGCCGACGAGCAGCGCGGTGAGCCCGACCAGGGTCAGGAACATCGCGATGCGGTCGACCCAGCGCTGCACGCCGGGAGTCGCTTCGCCGGGTGTGCGGATGCGCCAGCCCGCGTCGGGGAACCGCTGACGCACGTTGCCGGCGAAGCCCGCGGCGTCGAGCCCGGGGTTGAGCAGCAGCCGGTACTGGTAGCGGATCAGGCTTCCCGGCTGCATGAGGCCGGTTCCCGGCAGGCTGTCCAGCGACACCAGAACCCGCGGGCCCAGCGTGAAGACATTCGTTGTCCGGTCGGGCTCGGCGACGCCGACGGCGCGCAGCACAAAGGTCTGGTCGCCGATCTTGATGCGGTCGCCGAGCCTGACGCCGAGCCGGACCAGGGTTGCCGGTTCCACGGCGGCTCCCCATTCGCCATCCCGGCGGCTGAGTGCCGCTTGAAGCTCCGGGGCGTTCGCACCGGCGCCGTCGCCGGTCAGCGCCACGGCCCCCAGCAGCGGATACGCGCCGTCGACGGCCTTGAGCTCGACGAGCGTCCGTTCGGTGTCGGTGCGCGCCATGGCGCGCATCTCCGCGATGCGCGAGACGGTGCCGCTCGCGGCGAGGCCCTGGAGCTCGTCCGGCGTCGCGGCGCGCTGGGTGAGCGTCAGATCGACATCGCCGCCGAGCAACTGCCGCGCGTCTTCGTCGAGGCCGGCGTGCACGCCGTCGGCGATCGAGCCCACGCCGGCGATCGCCGCCACGCCGAGCATGAGACAGGCGAGAAAAATCCGGAATCCCCTGAAGCCGCCGCGCATCTCGCGGCGCGCCAGGCGCCAGGCCAGCGCCCAGCTGCTCATCGCCCGGCACCGGTCCCGGGCACGATACGGCCGTCGTGCAGCCGCAGCATCCGGTCGCACCGCGCGGCCAGGCTCTGGTCGTGGGTGATCAACACGAGCGTGGCGCCGCGTCGCGCGCGCAGCGCGAACAGCAGCTCGATGATCGTGCTGCCCGTCGCGGTGTCGAGATTGCCGGTCGGCTCGTCGGCGAAGAGCAGCGGCGGCTCGCCCGCGAATGCACGGGCCAGCGCCACGCGCTGCTGCTCGCCGCCGGAGAGCTGCCCCGGATAATGGCTGAGCCTGTGGCCGAGCCCGACGGCTTCGAGGCCGGCACTGGCATGCGCAAACGCTTTCGGGTCGCCGGCGAATTCGAGCGGCACCGCCACGTTTTCCAGCGCCGTCATCGTCGGAATGAGATGAAACGCCTGAAAGACGATTCCGACATTGCGCCGGCGGAACAGGGCCAGCTGATCTTCGTCGAGGGCGGCGAGATCCTCGCCGGCGACCCGCACGCGGCCGCTGGTCGGCCGTTCGAGCCCGGCCATGACCATGAGCATCGTCGACTTGCCCGATCCCGACGGCCCGGTGACGGCGACGCTCTCGCCCGGCGCAATCGCGAGGTCGATGCCGCGCAGGATGTTGACCTCGCCGGCGGCACTCGCCAATTTGAGATGCACGTCGCGCAGCTCCACGATCGGCGCGCCATGCGCGGCGGATGTGGTGACGCGCGAAGCTGAGGATGTGTCGTTCATGAAGTGGTGGCTACGGGCATATGGCGTGGCTGTACGCCTTGTCAATGCACGCCTGCTTGAGGCTGCCGTGGTGGTGGCGCTGTTGGTCGCCATCGCCGGTCCGGCCTCGGCGGAGTCCGCGCGGCCGCGCTTATTGGCGCTTGGCGACAGCCTCACCGCTGGTTTCGGATTGCCCGAGGATCAGGCATTCCCGACTCGCCTGCAGGCGTGGCTTAATCGTGCCGGGGTCGAGGTGACCGTGATCAATGCCGGCGTGTCGGGTGATACATCGGCCGGTGGCCTGGCGCGCCTGGACTGGGCGCTCGGAAACGATCCGCCGGAATTCGCGCTGGTCGAGCTCGGCGCCAATGACGCGCTGCGCGGCCTGTCGCCGGGGGCGCTTTACGACAATCTCGACAAGATCATCAGCCGGTTGCAGGCCAAGCGGGTGAAGGTGCTGCTGGCCGGCATGTACGCGCCGCGCAATTACGGCAGTGACTACGACAAGGAATTCGACGCCGTCTATCCGCGCCTCGCGAAGGCGCACGGCGTGCCGCTCTACGCGTTCTTCCTCGATGGCGTCGCCGGGGACCCGGCGTTGAATCAGGCAGACGGACTCCACCCCAATCCGCGCGGCGTCGACGTGATCGTCGACCGCCTCGGCCCTGAGGTCGTCAAGCTGATCAAAGGCGAATGATCAGCCGCCGATAAGGCTGTTCCCCGCGACGGACCCCGCCGCGGGGAACAGGATGCAAACTGGCTAGCTTGCGATTAGTAGCGCGGGCCGCGGCCACCGCCGCCAAACCCGCCGCGATCGCCGCCGCCGCCGCCGCCACGACCGCCGCGGAAGCCACCGCCGCCGGGGCCGCGACCGCCACCGCCACCGCCGCCCATCGGGCGCTCGCGGGCTTCGTTGACCGTCAGCGGCCGGCCGTTCAGCGGATGACCGTTGAGCGCTTCCGTGGCCTTGTTGGCCGAATCATCGGTGTCGAACTCGATGAAGCCGAAGCCGCGCGACTGGTTGGTCGCGCGATCCACGATCACTTGAGCCGACGTGACGTTCCCGTGCGGCGCGAACAGCTCTTCGAGCTGCTGCGACGTGTACGAGTAGGGCAGGTTGCCCACATACAGTTTCTTACCCATTGACCTCTATCCTTTCCAATTGGCGCGCCTTGCTGGCTGGACGACGCGCTGCTTCCCCGAAACGCCGGACCGATGCGAAAACGAACGGCCGCACGCGCGCGAACGCCCCTGCCATGACTGGCAGAGCGCATTTCGCCCGTGGGGCGGACCGCAAATTATCGGAATTCATCGAGCCCGAACGCGCCGAAGAAACCTGACGACTCTGTCCTTAACGCCGGACAAACCAGCCCGGACACGGTAGGGCTGGCATTTACCGACCTGATAAGAAACGCGGCGCGGGCGTCGAACCAACTCTCGGGCCAAAGACGCAAGTGCAGCGGACACAATCCTGCGGGAGCCGTCACCGTCTGTGGACGACAGTCGGTCCCGCCCGACCTTATCGGCAAAAGTGAATATAGCCCCGGGGGTTAGCGATTCCAAGCTTTTGTTAACGAATTGGGCGAAGATGTGGCCAATGCCCTGAATTTTTTGAGACTTCCCGAGTGCGAGGGGGGCCGCTCTGGGCTAGGTTAGGGGTGCGCGTCATGGCCGGGACGGTTTCAAACTCTCATTTCGCATTCGCACACGCCGCGGCTGAGCCGGGCGTTGCCGCCGATTGGGGCCGCCTCGCCGTCGAGTGCGTGACGCAGCTGGGCCCCGCCGCCGCGACGGCCGATCTCGGCTTCCTCTATGTGACCGATGACCTGGCCGCGAACCTGCCGCAGATCGTGGCCCTGTTGCGCCAATCTACCGGCGTGAAAACGTGGGTCGGCAGCGTGGCGATCGGCATCGCCGCCAGCGGCGTCGAGTATTTCGATCGGCCCGCCATGGCGCTACTCGTCGCGGCCCTGCCGGCCGAGACGTGGCGGCTGATCCCCAATCTCGCCGAGGACGCAGAGGTGCTGGGCGGGGTCCGGGCCTGGGCGCGCGACCTGGCATCCGGTCCGATGGGCAGCCCGCCGCTCGGCATCGTGCACGCCGACCCGCGCAATCCGCAGCTGCCGAAGCTGGTGTCCGATCTCGCCGACGCCGTCTCGGGCTTTCTGGTCGGCGGGCTCGCGTCGTCGCGGGGGGCCATGGACCAGGTCGCCGGGCAGGTGGTGCATGGCGGCGTGTCGGGCGTGCTCTTTGCTCCGAGTGTTGCGGTTGCGACCGGTCTGTCGCAAGGCTGCTCGCCGATCGGCCCCGTGCGCAGGGTGACATCGGCGCGGGAGAACGTATTGATCGAGATCGACGGCCGCCCGGCGCTCGACGTCTTCAAGGAGGACATCGGCGAGGTACTGGCGCGTCAGCTCCAGAAAGTCGCCGGCTACATCCACGCTGCGTTTCCCGTCACCGGCGCCGATACCGGCGACTATCTGGTGCGCAATCTGATCGGCATCGATCTCGAGCACGGCTGGCTCGCCGTCGGCGAGCAGGTTGAGACCGGCGACCGGATCCTGTTCGTGCGCCGCGACCGCGCCGCCGCCGAAGAGGATCTGGTGCGCATGATCCAGCGCCTCAAACGCGCCACCGCCGGCCCGCCGAAAGCGGGCCTGTATTTTTCCTGCGTCGCACGCGGCCCGAACATGTTCGGCCCCGAATCCGCCGAGCTCAACATTCTGCGCCGCGAGCTCGGCGACTTTCCGCTGGTCGGCATGTTCTGCAACGGCGAGATCTCGAACAACCGCCTGTACGGCTACACCGGCGTCTTAACCTTGTTTTTGTGACCAATCGGCTGCGGCGGGCCCGTGCGCTTGCCGATGCGCCGCGAATCGGTTAGACCGGACGGAGTAAGAGGGGCCTATGGTTCGCCTGTTTGTCGGCGTCGAATTGCCCGAGGACGTGCGCGAGCGCCTCGCCTCCCTATGCGCCGGAGTGCCCGGCGCCCGCTGGGTTTCCCCCGAAAACATGCATCTGACGCTGCGCTTCATCGGCGAGGTTGCCGGTGGCGAGGCGGATGACATCTACCATGCACTGGCGGCCGTCCGGCCGCGCGCCTTCAACATCACGCTGAGCGGCGTCGGCCATTTCGAGACCGGTAACGAGGTCCGCCAGCTGTGGGTCGGCGTCGAGCGCAACGCCGAGCTACTGGCGTTGCGCCACCGCGTCGAATCGGCCCTGGTGCGCATCGGCCTCGAGCCCGAGAAACGGCGCTTCACGCCGCACGTGACGCTGGCGCGCCTCAAGGACGCGCCGCTGCATCGCGCCTCGGCCTTCCTCGCTCACCATTCGCTGTTTCGCGCCGGCCCGATCGCGATCGACCACTTCACCCTGTTCTCGAGCTTCCTCCAGGGCTCGGGCGCGATTTACACCGCCGAAGCCGATTACCTGCTGCAGCCCGCGACGGTTTAGCGCGCCGCTGCGGCACATCTCTTGCACGGCTTATGGTAGTTTCAAGCCGCGGAGGTGCTCCGATGTCGACTGCCGGTCTCACCTATGTCGCGCCCAAGTCCCACGAGGCTGCGCGCCCGCCGCGCGATGGCGAAATTCCGATCATCGACGTCTCGGGCCTGCGGGCGGGCCGTCCGGCCTCACGCGTCGTGGCGGCGATCGGCCGCGCCGCCCGTCACACCGGTTTCTTCTATATCGCCGGCCACGATATCGATGAGGAGCTGCTGACCCACACGGTCGCGGCTTCCAAGGCGTTCTTCGCCGAGCCTCTCGCCGCTAAGCAGACCGTCGCCATGGCCAAGTCCAAGCACAATCGCGGCTACGTGCCGCTGGAGGGCGAGAAGCTCGATCCCAGTCGCAAGGGCGACGTGAAGGAGACGTTCAGCATCGGGCGCGATCTGCCGCCCGATGATCCCGACGTCCTCGCCGGGAGGATGTTCCACGGCGTGAACGAATGGCCCGAGGAGCCGGCGGACTTCAAGCGCGTCATGCTCGCCTACTATCGCGCCATGCAGGCGCTGTGCACGGACCTGCATCGCGCCTTTGCGCTCGACCTCGGGATGCCGGGAGAGTTCTTTCACGACAAGATCGACAAGCCGCTCGGGACGCTGCGTCTGCTGCATTATCCGCCGCATCCCGGCGAGTTCGTGGTCGATCAGTACGGGGCCGCACCCCACACCGACTACGGGACCTGCACGGTGCTGTGGCAGGACGACAACGGCGGGCTCGAGGTCCAGGCGCGCTCGGGCGAGTGGATTGCGGCGGTGCCGATCCCGGGCACGTTCGTGTGCAATATCGGCGACTGCCTCATGCGCTGGTCGAACGACACCTATGTGTCGACGCCGCATCGGGTCGTGAACCGGTCGGGCCGCGAGCGGTGGTCGATGGCCTTCTTCCTCGATCCCAATGCCGAGGCGGTGATCGAGTGCCTGCCGACGCACTGCACGCCCGAGCGTCCGGCGCGCTACGCGCCGACCACGGGCATGGCTTATCTCAAGGGCTGCCTCGACGCCGTGCACGATTATCGGCGGGCGTAAGAGCCGCCGGGGCTACGGCTTGCCGGCGGAAAACTCGTAGATGTGGCGGATCAGTTCGCGCAAGCCGCCGCGGGCGGGGAAATCGCGCTGCACCGTGCCGACCGCCGTGAAGCCGGCTTTGGCCAGGACGCGCGCCGAGGCGGGATTGTTCGGGAACGTATCGGCATGCAGGCGCGGCACGCCGCTGTGCCGCGCGCGTTCGACGAGGGCGATGATCGCCTCCGTCGTGTAGCCCTGTCCGCGATAGGGTGCCCCCATCCAATAGCCCATCTCGGGCAGGTCCAGCGGGCCGCCGAACCCTGCGACGCCGAGGAACTCATGGTCGGCGCGGCGCACGATCGCGAAGACATAAGCGCCCGGTCCGAGACGCGCCTCGATCCAGCCGCGTGCCGCCGGTTCCGTGCACGGATCCGGCATCTGTGCCATTTGCCGGACGGCGTCGCGGTCCGGCCCGAGCAGGCGCGCGAAATGCACCGCATCGTCGGAGACCAGCGGCCGGAGGATCAGGCGTGATGTGACGATTGGTTGCATCAACAGCCGTAGCGGGACAGCGTGCGCTCGACTTGTGCCACGTACGAGCCGCCAAACAGCCGGACGTGGACAAGCAGCGGATAGAGATTATAGAGATCTCGCCGCTCTTCGAAAAAGCCCGGCCGCAGCTTCGCACGCTCGCGATAGCGCGCGAAAAAGCGGTCGCTGACGCTGCCGAACAACGTCATGAACGCAAGCTCGATCTCCGGATCGGCAAAATACAGGGCCGGATCGATCAAGGCCGTGATCCGGTCGCCGTGCGAGAGAATGTTGCCGGCCCACAGATCGCCGTGGATCAGCGTCGGCGGCGCATCGTTGCGGATCCAGCGCTCCAGCCGGCCGCCCAGCGTCTCCAGCCGGCGCCGTAGCGCCGCCGACAGCCGTCCCGCCTCATGGGCCGTCCGCGCCATGGCGAGCAGGCGGTGATCGCGAAAGAAGCCACGCCAGTCATCCGTGGCCGGGTTCGGCTGCGGGAGGCTGCCGATCACCGTGTCGCAATCGAAGCCGAATTGTCGCCCGTGCATGGCATGCAGGTCGGCGACGATGTCGGCGAGATGCGTCTCGGCGCTGGGGCTGAGGCTCCGATCGTTCTCGACGTAGTCCATGACCAGCAGATCGTCGTCGGCGAGCCGGACCGCCGGAACCGGGACGCGGGTCAGGTTCGCGAGGTAGCGCAGCATCATGGCCTCGATCGCCAGGTTGGCGCCGCATTTCGCGACGGCCGCGCGCCCGTCGGCGAGATCGAGCTTGCTGACCTCGGCGATCTGGCCGCCGCCCAAAGCCGAGCTGGCGCGGATGGGCGAACCGAGCGCCGCCTCGATCCGCGTCTTCGCAGTTGCCGGTAGCGTCACCCGAGATCCCGCTGCAGCGCCGCGAGCAGACCTTGGGCCGCGCGCTCGACGATGTCGAGTACGTGCTCGAATCCGTCCGCACCGCCGTAATAGGGATCGGGAATCTCGCTGAAGCCCAGTTCCGGCGCGTAATCGAGGAACATCGCGATCCGGCCGTGTTGCGCCTTGTCCGCCAGCCGGCGCAACAGGCCGTGATGGCCCCGGTCGCAGGCCAGGATCAGGTCGAAGCGCAGGAAATCCTCGGCCGTGACGCGCCGGGCGCGCAGCTGCGACAGGTCGTAGCCGCGGCGCCCCGCATGCGCCACGGCCCGCGGGTCTGGCGGATCGCCGATGTGGTAGCCATGGGTGCCGGCGGAATCGATCAGGAGCCGGTCGCCGAGCCCGGCCCGCTCCGCCAGCGCGCGAAAGACGCCTTCGGCGGTCGGCGAGCGGCAGATGTTGCCGGTGCAGACGAACAGAACGCCGCGGCGCTTGATCTTGCCGCCCGATGTGATGTTGTGTGCGCCGTCCTTCATCAAAGCGTACCTCGTGCCGACCGGACCCGTGCTGACCGTGCCGGAATTCTACAGATGAGCGGCGGTCTCGCGAAAGCGCTTGCCGAGGTGCGGGCGTGCCGGCTGTGCGCCGCGGAGCTGCCGCTGGGTCCCCGGCCGGTGCTGCAGGTCGCGGCGGAGGCGCGGCTTTTGCTGATCAGCCAAGCGCCGGGGACGAAGGTCCACGAGACTGGCCTGACCTTCAACGACCGCTCGGGCGACCGGCTGCGCGAGTGGCTGGGCATCACGCGCGAGGAATTCTACGGCAACTCGCGGCTCGGCATCATGGCCATGGGCTTCTGCTACCCGGGACGCGACGACCGCGGCGGCGACCGCCCGCCGATGAAGGCCTGCGCGCCGACCTGGCACACGCGGCTGCGGCCGCTGCTGCCCAAGGTCGAGCTGTCGCTCCTCGTCGGCCAGTACGCGCATGCGCACTATCTCAACACCCGCCGCAAGGCGACGCTCACCGCCACCGTGCGCGCCTGGCGCGAGTACATGCCCGAGTTTCTGCCGCTGCCGCATCCGTCGTGGCGAAACACATTCTGGCTGAAGCAGAACCCGTGGTTCGAGCGCCAGGTGCTGCCCGAGCTGCGCCGGCAGGTGAAGCGGCTGCTCACCGGGTGAATTCGGGATAGTCCCCTCACCCGGCCGCTTCGCGGCCACCCTCTCCCTCAAGGGAGAGGGTGAGTAGTCAGCGCTCAAATCACCTCTCCCCCCGTGGCAGAGGTCGCGAGCGCTAGCGGGTGAGGGGGTATGCACTAATCCAGCGTCACCCCGAGCCGCTTGCCGATGTCGCCCCACTTGTCCATGTCGGCCTTGACCAGCTCGCCGAACGCCTCGGGCGTGCCGCCGGCGGGGTCCATCCCCTGGTCCAGGAGGCTGCGGCGAACGTCCGGGATGTCCATCACCGCACGGGTTTCGCGGTTGAGCCGGTCGACGAGCGGGCGCGGCGTCCGCGCCGGCGCCAGCAGGCCCCACCAGCCGATCACTTCGAAGCCCGGCACGCCGGATTCGTCGATGGTCGGGATGTCGGGAATGGCGGCCGAGCGTTTCAGCCCGCCCGAGCCTAAGGCTCGCAACAGCCCGGAGCTCACATAAGGCATGCCGACCGCGATCGGCGTGAACGACAGCTGCGCTTCATTGGCGATCTGCGCCTGGATGGCGGGTGCGATGCCCTTGTAGCTGATGTGGGTCAACTTGATGCCGGCCATCGACATGAACAGCTCGGTCGCGAGGTGTGGCGAGCTGCCCGGTCCTGACGATGCGTAGTTGAGCTTGTCGGGATTGGCCCTCGCGTAGGCGATCAGGTCCTTGATGGTCGTCGCCGGCACCGACGGATGCGAGAACAGCACCAGCGGCGACGTCGTCGCGAGCGTCACCGGTGCAAAATCCCGTGTCGGGTCGAACGGCAGCTTGGTGAACAGCTTGGCGCTGCTGGCAAGCGAGGAGAACGCGAACAGCAGGGTGTAGCCGTCCGGGTTCGCCTTCGTGACCATGTCCGCGCCGAGAATGCCGGACCCGGCCGGCTTGTTGTCGACATAGAAGCTTTGGCCGAGCCGTTCGGAGAGCCGCGCCGCGAGGATGCGGCCGACGATGTCCGTCCCGCCGCCGGGCGCGAACGGCACGATCACGCGCACGGGGCGGACCGGGTACTTGTCTTGTGCTGCGGCAGGGACGGCGAAAAGCAGTGCCAGGAGGCTGCTGCAAGCCAGGCGCGCCAGTCTCAACGGCATGTGTCCTCCCCCGGGAGCGGCGGGTTCTTGACCCGTTTTGTCCGCAACTCATAGTATTGAGCCGTACCGCCGCCAGCAATCGACAAGCGAGCTCCCATGCCGGTCGGTCTCGTCGATCACTTCAATATCGCGATCGCGCCGTCGCAGGCCGACGACACCTTGCGCTTCTATCGCGATGTGCTGGGCCTCAAGGACGGGTTCCGGCCGGATTTCGGCCCGGAGCGGCCGGGCTGGTGGCTTTACGCCGGCGACCACCCGGTGTTGCACATCAGTCTGCGCAACGTCGCGTCGACCAAGGGTGCCACTGGCAGCTTCGATCACATCGCGTTGCGCGCGACCGGCCTCGCCGAGATGCGCCCGCACCTCAAGCACCTCGGCGTTGCGTTCGAAGAGCAGCGGGTCGACGACAACACCGTCCATCAGATCTTCTTTCACGACCCGAACGGGCTCAGGGTCGAGCTCGATTACGAGTTGAGCGACGCCGAAGCCGCCGACGCCGAGCTGATGCCGGCGCGCGAATGACCAGCCGCACGCGGGGCCGTTTGCGATGAGCGCAGAGGAGAAGATCGGAGCTGCGGCGCGGATGATGTGGTCGGCGCGCCAGCGCCGCGAAACCTATCGTAACCTTCCGGACGATGTGCGGCCGCAGAGCCTAGCCGACGCCTATGCCGGGCAGGAGGCCTATGCCGCCCTGGCCGCTTCTGTGTATGGCCCCGTCGCCGGCGCCAAGATCGCCACCACGACCAAGGTGATGCAGGAGCTGATGGGCATCGACCATGCCTGCGGCGGCCTCATTTTCGCCAAAACAATCCACCAATCGCCGGCCACGCTGCGGCAGGCCGAATTCATCAACCTGCGGATCGAGTGCGAGATTGCGCTGCAGCTCGCGGCCGACCTGCCGGCGGCCGGGGCACCCTGGTCAGCGGACACGGTGCGTCCGAGGGTCGACGCGGCGATGCCGGCGTTCGAGCTGATCGAGGACCGCCACGCGGTCTATCGCGACGCCGAGGTGCGGTCGGTGATCGTCGACAATTGCTGGAACGGCGGCGTTGTTCTTGGTGCCGGCGTGCTCCTGGCGCGCTGTCCACCGCTCATCGGCATCGCCGGTCGACTCGCAATCAACGGCCAGCCGGTCAGCGCCGGCCGTGCCGAGGACCCGTTTGCGACGCTGGCGTGGCTGGCCAATTTGTGGGCCGAGCGCGGCAAGACCCTCGCCGGCGGGATGGTGGTGATCACGGGCAGCGTGGTGGCGACGGTGTCGATCGCACCCGGCGATCGCGCCGTGTTCACGGTCGAGGGTTTGGGCGAAGCGGTGCTGGCCGTCGGCTAGGCGTTACTGCGCCGGAGATGCCGGGGCCGGCTGCGCCAGCGGCACCGGCTGATCCTTCAGCATGCCGATGACGATGCTGCGCGCCTCGTCGGGATCCAACCCATGAAGCTGGATCAGGTCGCCGCAGTCGGCGACGATCGCGTCGGCGTCCTGCATGATCTTCAGACGCTTGTAATGGTCGTCCTTATGCAGGCCCATGCTCTCGCCGACGATCTCGAGCAGGTTCACGATGCGGAACGGCCAGTCGCGCTCGTTCGCGCACATCTCGCGATGATCGGAATGGTAGACCGCGGCGAGCAGGTCGACCTTCGCCGCGCGCGCCGTTTCGAACTCGCGCAGATAGAGATCGCGTTTGTACGCCGGCAGCACCGAGAGGTTGACGCTCTGGAGCCCGACCGCCGGCTGCTGCAAATCGACGAGCTCGACGCCGGGAACGGCGCGCAGGAGCGCTTCGGCCGCCTCCATCACGCCCGCAACACCGGGATGGCGATGCAAGGCCACCCGCGCCTCGACCGGCCGGCGGAGCAGCGGGCGCAGATCGTCGAGGCGACTGAACAGGAAGCGCATGAACGGCGTCATCTCGAATGGCCGGCTGCCGCGCTGCTGCTCGATGGTCGGCAGGGTCGTCTCGGTGAATTGGACCTGGCAGCTCGGACACCAGGACAGCACCTGCCCCGATTTCGACTGCGACAACTTGTCGATGGTGCGGGTGGCGACCCGTCCCAGGATCTCGGTGTCGCCGGCGCGCATGTGGACGACGCCGCAGCAATGGCTGGACCCGCCCATGACGCGGTAGCTGACGCCCAACGCGTCCATGATGTCGAGCGCCAGCAAGGCGATGTGCGGCGTCTTGAGCACGTTGCAGCCGGTGTAGAAGATGAAATCCGGCGGCGGTGCGTCAGGATCTTCGGGCGCCGATCCCTGCGGGCCCTGGCCAAGACGCTGCAGCGCCTCCGTCGTGAGCTGCAGCCGCGGCAGCACGTTGACGTCGCGCGCGAGCTTGCGGAAGTGCTCGACTCCCTGGCGCCGCCGCTCCGGCAGCTCCCGCGCCGCTTTGGCCATCGCGATGCGCGCCGTGGCCAGCAGGAAGCGCGGATTGACCCCGTAGGCGCAGGCCTTGATGCAGTCGCCGCTCAGCATGCACGAGCTGGCCCAGGTGCGCGAAGCCGCGGGACCGTCGCCGCTGCGCACGATGTCGATGACACCGCCGATCACGTCCACGGGGTTGGCAGCGGCAAGCCCGGCCGGCGGCACGCTCGGGCACGCCTCGACGCATTTGCCGCAACGCGTGCAGGCGTCCAGCATCTCATCGACGCGCGCGCCTAATGCCGTTTCGAACGGAAGGGTGGTCATTCGAGCCCCGCGTGATGGTCCTGTCCGCCGCGGCTGAGTGTAGCCGGTTGCGGGGCCTCAGGCCATGTGCCGGGGCGTCAATCCGGCTTCTGATACGGATTGCGGAGCTGTGCGATGACCCGGCCCAGCGCCTCGCGGATCTGGCGCTCGTCGCAGCCCATCAGCAGCGCGTCTTCGAACGCGTCCTGGCAGAGTTGCTCGATCTCGCGGAAATTGTCGTGCAGCACTTTGAGCTTCTCGACGCAGGACAGCACCTCGCCCTCGCTGGTCTTCCACACGACACCTTGCCACGGCTTCTCGGTCTTGGCGCTCATGCCTCTAATGTGGCGCGGGGCGGCGGGCCCTGCAAGAGTAAGCGGTCAATCCGACACCTGCGCCTCGATCGCCTCCATGTCGTCGTCCGACAGGCCGAAATGGTGGCCGATCTCGTGGATCAGGACGTGGCGGACGACATGGGCGAGGTCTTCTCCGGTTTCGCACCAGTAATCGAGGATCGGGCGGCGATAGAGAAAGATCATGTCCGGCATCGGCGCGGGATCGCCGCTGCTTTTGCGATCCAGCGAGACGCCGCGATAGAGGCCGAGGATGTCGAACGGGCTTTCCAGCTCCATCTCGCGCTCGGTCTCCTCGTCGGGAAAGTCCTCGACCCGGATCACCATGTTCCGGATGTGCCGCACGAAGTGGTCGGGGAGCGACTTGAACGCGGCGTTGGCCAGCGCTTCAAGGTCGTCGAGCGACGGCGGCAGGATGTCGGGTTTCGCCATGACGCGAGGTTAGCCCGCCTTGATCGGGCGGGAAAGGCGGTCCAGTCTAGGCCCTCGGGGGCGGAGGAGGACGACATGGTTGCCAAGCTGACGGGTGCCGACCGCGCCCGCGCGATTGCCTCATTGACGGGCTGGCAGGAGCCGGCGAGCGGCCGCGACGCGATCCACAAGGAATTCAAATTCAAAGATTTCAACGCGGCGTTCGGCTTCATGTGCCGCGTCGCCTTGATGGCGGAAAAAATGGACCACCATCCCGAGTGGTTCAACGTCTACAACAAGGTCGAGATCACGCTGTCGACTCACGACGCGGGCGGATTGTCCGAGCGCGACATCAAGCTTGCGACCTTTATCGACAGCCTGACCTGACGGCCGCGTCAGCGGCGGAGGATGAACTCGGCCGGCGGGCGGCGATGCTCCCAGCCAGCGCGCTCGAGCTCCGGTGTGACTTCATCGGAGGCCGGATATCCCAGGCAGAAATAACCGACGAACCGCCAGCCTGCCGGCACGTCGAGCAGCACAATGAGGCGCGCGGGCTCGAGGATCGACACCCAGCCGAGGCCGAGCCCCTCGGCGCGCGCCGCCAGCCATAAGGTGTTCATTGCGGCGACGGTCGAATACTCGCTCATCTCCGGCATGGTCCGCCGGCCGAGACCCGAGCCCTGCGGCGTGTCGCGGTCGGCGAAGACGGCGAATTGCACGGGTGCCGCGTCGAGCCCGGCGAGCTTCAAGGTCGCGTAGAGCCGCGCCCGCTCGTCGGCGTAGCTGGCGAGCGCATCGGCGTTCGCCGCGGCGAAATTGTCGCGGACGGCCTTGCGGCGTGCCGGATCGTCGACTCGGACGAACCGCCAGGGCTGGCTCAGGCCGACCGACGGGGCGAGGCAGGCGATCTCGACCAGTTGCTCGAACGTGCCCTCCGGCAGGGGGTCGGTCCGGAACCGGCGCACGTCGCGGCGCCAGCGAACCAGCTCGCGCAGCTGGTGGCGGAAATCCGCATCGAAGGTGGGGCCGGCGGTCATGCTGTGAAAACGCGGACAGGAACGCGGAGGTTCCGGCGGTCCCGGTTTTGTCGCAGCGACCGCGGTGGCGCTGGCGGGCCGGGCCGGCCGGACCTTACTTGTTGTGCTGCACCAGCTTGTCCGAGACCCGCAGCTTAGCCTCGGTCTTCGCCTTGGCCTCGTCGACCGTGACGCCGGGGGCGAGCTCCGTAACCGCGACTCCCGCGTCGCCCCTGGTGTCGGTGACGAAGACGCCCAGGTCGGTGATCACCATGTTGACGACGCGCGAACCGGTCAGCGGCAGGGTGCACTTCTTGAGCAGCTTCGGCTCGTTCTTGGCCGTGTGCTCCATGAGCACCACGACCTTCTTGACGCCGGCGACGAGGTCCATGGCGCCGCCCATGCCCTTGACCATTTTGCCCGGGATCATCCAGTTGGCGAGATCGCCGTTCTCGGCGACCTGCATGGCGCCGAGGAGCGCCAGGTCGATATGGCCGCCGCGGATCATCCCGAAGCTGTCGGCGCTGCTGAAATAGCTGGTGGTCGGCAACTCGGTGACCGTCTGCTTGCCGGCATTGATCAGATCCGCGTCCTCTTCGCCCTCATAGGGAAACGGACCGATGCCGAGCATGCCGTTCTCGCTCTGCAGCTGGACGCTCATGCCCTCGGGAATGTAGTTCGAGACCAGGGTCGGAATGCCGATGCCGAGATTCACGTAATAGCCGTCGCGCAATTCCTTCGCGGCGCGCGCCGCCATGTCTTCGCGGGTCCAGGCCATGTTCGGTCCTTTCGGTTACGCGCGTTTGCGGGTGGTCCGTTGCTCGATGCGCTTTTGCGGATTTTTCACGTGCACGATGCGCTTCACGAAAATGCCCGGCGTGATGATGTGATCGGGTTCGATCTGGCCGGGCTCGACGAGGGCCTCGACCTGGGCGACGGTGAGCTTGCCGGCCGAGGCCATGATCGGATTGAAGTTCCGCGCCGTCTTCCGGTAGACGAGGTTGCCCTCGGTGTCGCCTTTCCACGCGTGCACGATCGACAGGTCGGCGACGAGGCCGCTCTCCATGATGTACTTCTCGCCGTCGAACTCGCGCACTTCTTTACCCTTGGCGACTTCGGTGCCGTAGCCGGTCTTGGTGTAGAAGGCGGGTATGCCCGCACCGCCGGCGCGGATGCGCTCGGCGAGCGTGCCTTGCGGGTTGAACTCGATCTCGAGCTGGCCGGCGAGATACTGCTCGGCGAACAGCTTGTTCTCGCCGACATAGGACGAGATCATCTTCTTGATCTGCTTTGTCTCGAGCAGCAGGCCGAGCCCCGCACCGTCGATGCCGGCATTGTTCGACACGACGGTCAGATTTTTCACGCCGGAGTCCCGGATCGCCAGGATCAGCTGATCGGGAATTCCGCACAGGCCGAAGCCGCCGGCCATGATCAGCATCCCATCCTTGAGGACGCCGGCGAGGGCTGCTGTCGCGTCGGGATAGACTTTCTTCATGAAGATGAACCCCCACAGGTCGAGCCGAGATGGCGTATACTAGTCGCTCGACCGGCCGGTGCAAGGCAGCCGTGGTTCAACGCCAAAAGAAAGCGGCCGGCGAGGGATGCCTATGAGCTTCGTCCCGCCCGATCTCGCCTATTTCCGGTCGCTGGCGCGCTACAACCAGTGGGCCAACCGGCGGCTTTACGCGGCCGCGGGGGCTCTGCACGAAGCCGATTACATGTGCGCCGTGCCGTCCTTCTTCGGCTCGCTGCACGCGACCCTCAACCATATCCTGGTCGGCGACCGGATGTGGATGGGCCGGCTCGCCGGGCTCGAGGAGACCAAGATCAGGTCGCTCGACCAGATCCTCTACGCCGATCTGGTCGGCTTGCGGGTGGCGCGCGAGGCCGAAGACGCGCTGATCATCAATTATGCCGACGACCTCGACGAGCCGACCCTGAACTCGACTTTGCGCTACAAGACGAGCAAGGGCGAACCGCAGGCCACACCGGTGCGGCATGTGCTGGGTCACCTGTTCAACCACCAGACCCACCACCGCGGCCAATGCCACGGTCTGCTGTCGGCGCTTGGCGTGAAGGACCCGCCGGCACTCGACCTCATCTATTACCTGCGCGAGGCGGCGCCGGGCTGAGGGTCAAACAGGTTTGAGCGCGTTTATCTCCGTCGTCATTCCCGCGCCGGTGTCGCGTTTCGCGAGCACTTGGCGGGAATCCATGGTTCAGCGGCACGATGGATGCCCGCTCAGGTGCTCGCGCGAAGCGCGACACCGACGCGGGCATGACGAAAGGGAATGGCCTTTCTAACTCGGCAGCTTCAGCATCAGGTGCCCGACGCCGTGGAACGCGGCGAAGTACTGCCGGAACTGCACCATAAAGCCGTCCTTCGACAGATCGGGACGGCGGCCGCGGATCTCGTCGTAGATCTGGCTCAGGTTGCGCTGGCCGTCGATCAGCTGCGCGATCGCCGGCGTCAGGGCGGGCAGCGGCAGCTTCGCGGTCCAGCCGTCAACGCTCGCATTCAGATGCGATCCCGGCTTGAAGCCGCGTGCCGTCGCTGCCACCTCCGGCTCGCAATAGACCGGGATCGCATCGTCGTGGTCGGGAGTCGGCGGTGCGACCCCGTTCGTCTGGCGCACGACGTAGAACACGTGGCTTTTGATGTTGCCGGCGAGATTTTCGGCAAACGCCGCCCGCTCGAGCGGTGTCTTCTCGCGCAGCCGCCGCAGCAGAGCGGCGTCGGCCAGGTAGCTCGCCGGCTCGTAGCGCGCCGGCGGCACGAAGGTCACCAGCCGCAAGCCGGCGCCGGTGGCGAGCTCGTCGAGCTCGGGCACGGTATACGCCCGGTCGCGGGCGTGCAGCAGCAGGTCGAAGATGCCGGCGTCGCCTTCGATGATGTGGTCGGTGACGAACGGATTGCGCGACAGCCAGTTGGTCGGCGGCAGCTGGGCGATCAGCTTCTTCGCCACCGCCAGGCGCGCCGCTACGTCGTCGGCGTCGCCGAGCAACGCCTTGAGCATGGCCTGGGTCGAATACACGCCGACACGGCCGAGTTGCCCGTACAGCATCAGCCCCATGCCGCCGTCCTCGGCCAAGAGGCCGGCCAGGCGCTTCAACATGGCCGGCGGATCGGCCAGATGATGCAGCACGCCGCAGCAGTCGATGTAGCCGAAGCGACCGAGCTTCAACGCTTCGAGATCCAGGAGCGAGCCGGTGACGAAGCGGATGTTGGTGAGCTTGCGCACCGCGGCGCGGGCCTCGGCGATCCGCCGCGACGCGGCGGACCAGTCGAGGTAGACGATCTCCGCCGCGGTGGCGCCGGCGTCCGCCAGCTGCTGGCCGAGCATGATCGCGGCATCGCCCGTCCCGCCGCCGGCGACGAGGGCCCGAAACGGCTTGGTGAAATCGCGGCGTCCGCCGAAGACGAAATGATTGAGCTCGGCCAGCCGCGAGGGCGAGCCGGTGACGAGACGCTTCGCCTCGTCCTGCGGGTTGCGCGGCGGATAGGGCAGCGCCTCGTATTGCTCGTGGACGGGATCGCTCATGTGGCGCCGGCGCCGGTGACGATGACCACCTTACCCGTCGATTTGCGGCTGAGCAGCAGGTCCATGGCCGCCGCGATGTTGGCGAGCGGCAGGCGATGCGACACGTGCGGCTTGAGCTTGCCCTCGGCCCACCACTGGAACAGGCGCGCGAAGGAGTCCCGCAAGATGGCCGGGCTGCGCTTGCGGTAAGCGCCCCAGAACACGCCAATGGTGGCGATGTTCTTCACCAGCAGGAGATTGGCCGGCGGTGCCGGGATGCGTCCGCCGGCGAAACCGACCACCAGGATCCGCCCTTCCCAGGCGGTGGCGCGAAGCGCCGCATCGAACATGTCGCCGCCGACCGGATCGAATACCACGTCGGCGCCGCGATCGTCGGTCAGCTCCTTCACCCGCAGGCGCAGATCCTCGGCCGCATAGTCGATCGTCGCGTCGGCGCCGTGCGCCTTGGCGATCGCCAGCTTGTCCGCGCCGCGCGCGGCGGCGATCACGCGGGCACCCATCGCCTTGCCGATCTCGACCGCCGTGAGCCCGACGCCGCCGGCCGCACCCAGGACCAGCAGCGTCTCGCCGGCGACCAGGCGGCCGCGATGATTGAGGCCGAGCTCGGACGTGCCATAGGCCACCGGGAATCCGGCCGCGGTCACGAAGTCCATGCGGTCGGGAATGCGGTAGAGATCGGCGGCCGACGCGACCGCCTCCTCGGCGAACGCACCGGTGCCCAGCAGCGCCACCACCCGGTCGCCGACCTTGACGTCACTCACGTCGGGAGCGACGTCGAGCACCGTGCCCGCGGCTTCCAGACCCGGCACGAACGGAAACGGTGGCTTCTCTTGATATTTGCCGGCGACCATCAGGGTGTCGGCGAAATTGATTCCGGCGGCGGCGATCGCGAGGCGCACCTGGCCGGCGCCGAGCTTCGGCGACGGAATCTCCTCCACCGCCAGCGTTCGCGGCTCTCCAAACTGACGGCAGACGACGGCGCGCATGGCAGGTCTCCGCTAAAACCCGGGAGCGGGCGCCAGGTTGCCCACCGGCCGGCCGGCGACATTGTTGATCGGCGGCTTGCACAGCGGCTGAAGCGCCCGGGTCTCGGCCTCATCCAGGCCGGCGTAGCGGACGAGGAGGGCCGCCATCGCCACCTCGGCGGCGCGTCCCGCACCGTCCTCGATCTTGAGCGCAATCCCGAGCCCGCGCGCTGGGATGGAGGCGACGTACACGCCTTCGGCGCCGGTCTTGACCAGCGCCTTGCCGCGCATGGCTTCGATCGCCCGGGTGCAGAAGCGTCCGGTGCCGGCGAGCATGAACGGATGCTCCAGGATGGCGGCGGCAATCCGCCGGCACGCCTCGGCGCGCGTCGCGGCCAAGCCGGCCGGTGCGCCGAAGCGCGCGAAGGCGCGGGCCAAGGCGGCGAGCGGAATGCCGAGCTGCGGCAGCCCACACCCGTCGATGCCGCGCGGCGCGTTCTGAAGGGCGACGCCGCACATCTCGGAGAGCACGCGGATCACGCGCTGCTGCGCCGGATGCTCGAGGGCGATATAGCCTGCGGACGGCTCCGTCAGATACCGGCAGGTCGCCACCATGCCGGTGTGCTTGCCCGAGCAATTGTTGTGCAGGGCTGTCGGGTCCCGGCGGTCGGCATAGAGGGCCCGTGCCGACGGCGCGTGGCTTGGTGGATGGGCGCCGCATTCGAGCGCGCCGGCGTCGAGGCCCAGCCGGGCGAGCCACCCGGCGACGACCGCGACATGCGCAGGCTCGCCGCCGTGGCTGGCGCAGGCAATGGCGAGTTCCTCGGGCCGCACCGCCAGTGCGTCCGCGGCACCGGTTTCGAC
>DASWFO010000304.1:0-4372 GCA_036394195.1 Alphaproteobacteria bacterium
ATATTCCCCCGCTTTCTTAGGGTCGTGCGGGAAGTTGAACCCGTCGACGAAGCCCGGCGTGTTGGGCGGGGCGAGGACCGAGATCGGCACCGCGACACCGCCGAAGAACGCCTTCGAGAGCGCCTCCTTGTCAATGGCGTGATGTGCGGCGAGCCGCACGTTCGCGTCGGTGAAGGCTCCGGTGTTGCCGACCTGCAGGATGAAGATCTCGGTGATCGGGGTCACGCGGCCGGCCAAGCCCGGCGTCTGGGCGAGGCGCTCGGTCTCGCGCACCGGCGTCTGGGTGGTGATGTCGGCCTGACCGGACTGCACGGCGGCGACACGCGCCGTCGGGTCTTTCACGATCTGGATGGTGACGCGCTTCAGCCTGGGCGCACCGCCCCAGTATCTCTCGTTCGCCTCCAGAACGATGCGGGCCCCCTGCTGGTAGTCGGCAAGGGTGTACGGGCCCGAGCCGATCGGGTGCTGCAGGAACGCGTCCTTGCCGACTTTCTCAAAGTACGCTTTCGGCATGATGAAGCTGCCGAGATAGGCCCACCATTCGGGCGCCGTCGGCTTCGGCGCCGACAGGCGGACGATCGCCTTCGTCGGCGAGGCGATCTCGATGTCCTGGATGTTGCGCCAGACCGCGGCTGTGGCGAGCTTCGGATCCGCCTTCTGGCGCTCGAGGAAGCTGAAGCGGAAGTCCGCGGCGGTCAGCTTGTCGCCATTGTGGAAGGTCACGTCGTCGCGAAAATCGAGCTCAATGGCGAGCCCGTCACTGCCGATCCAGCGCCACGCCTTGACCACGCTGGGCGACAGCTTGAGATCGGCCGTGTACATCAGCGGCTGATCGAAGATGCTGGCGAAAATGGGCATGCCCAAGGGTGCCGTATAGGCGATCGGGTCCCAGCTCGGCACGTCGAAGGGATAGGCGATGACCAGCGAATCGGCATTTGCCTGTGCTTGCGCCAGCCGGCTCGCGAACACCGGTGCCACGGCGGACATGACCAGGACATCGCGGCGCGTCAATCGCATGGCCTTCCCCTATTTTCGCGGGTTGCGCCGGCAGCGCAGCGCGCTTCACCGGCAGAAATTTTAGGTTTAAAATATCTCAAGAACCGGCGTTAAAAACAACCGCTGCTGAAAGAACTGGGGGTCCTCATGCGTCTGACGCGGCGCTCCATGCTGCAGTTGGCCGGCGCGCAAGCGGCGCTCGCCGGCCTCGGCGTTCCGGCGTGGGCCCAGTCCCGCGACGCGATCACGATCGCCTTTCCCACCGACGTGCCGACCTGGGATCCCAACGCGCGCGTGCTGGTCGGCGTGCAGTCGCTGTACAAGGCGGTGTTCGATTCGCCGCTCACCCAGGCGCCGGATCTGTCGGCGCGCCCGCATCTCGTGAAGGCGTGGCGCTACCGCGACGCCGCTTCGCTCGAGCTCGAAGTCGAGTTGCGCGACGATGCGGTGTTCCATAACGGCGACAAAGTCACGGCCGAGGATTTCCGCTTCACCTTCGATGAGCGCCCGAAGGCGCCGGTGCCCGAGGGTGCGCGCAAGCTCGACACCGGCTTCATCTGGCGCAAGGTGCGCAGCGTCGAGGTGCTGTCGCCGACGCGCGCCGTGATGCATTTCACCGAGGTCATGCCCTCGGCGGTGACCTGGCTCTATTTCCTCGCCAGCTTCGTGGTGCCCAAGACCTATGTCGAACGGGTTGGCGTCGCCGGGTTCTCGGCAAAGCCCATCGGCTCGGGCCCCTATCGCCTGGTCGAGTACCAGCAGGGGGCGCGCATGGTGCTCGAGGCGTTCGACAGATACTGGGGCGGATCGCCGAAGCTCAAACGCGTCACTGTCGAGATCGTGCAGGACGCGTCGGCCAGGGTGGCCGCCGTCGATGCGCGCCGCGTCGACCTCGCGATCGACCTGCCGATCCGCGAGATCGCGCGGCTCTCCCGCCTCCCCGGGATTGTCGGCCGCATCGACCCGATCGCCGATATCCTGATCATCGAGGTCAACAACACCGGCGAATTCCAGCGCGAGGAGGTGCGGCTCGCCGCCCATCACGCGATCGACAAGCAGGCGATCTCGAAGGCGTTCTACGGTGGAAAGGCGATTCCCATCGCCGTCCCGGCGGCACACGGCACGCCCGGCTATCCGAAGAATTTTGACTTTCCGCATGACGAAGCCTTGGCCAGGTCGCTGCTGAGCACAGCCGGCTTCAGCGCCGCGAAACCGGCGAAGATCGGCTTCTACACGAGCAAGGGCGTGTTTCCGAATGACTTCGAGGTCGCCCAGGCGATCGCCCAGATGTGGAAGAAGGTCGGCATCGAGGCCAACCTCGAAGTCATGGAGATGACCAAGTACCAGGAGCTGCTGCGCGCCGGAAAGCTGCCGGAAGCGACCATGTATCAATGGGGCAACGCCACCGGCGATCCCGAGATGTATGGCGGCTACCTGCTCGACCCGAAGTCGATCTTCTCGTCCTACAAGAGCGCCGACCTCGGCGAGCGCGTGAGCAAGCTGCTGGTCGAGACCGACCAGGCGAAGCGCGAGGCGGGTTACCGCGATCTGCATGCCTACGCGGTGCAGAAGGGCTACAGCATCCCGCTGTTCCAGGGGATCAAAACGGTCGCCTACCAGAACAGGCTCGAGTTCACGCCGTATGCGAATGGCTGGACGCTGCCGCAGGGCTACGCGTTGAAGGGGTGATAGTTCTCAGCCCCCTCACCCGCCTCGCTAGCGCTCGGCACCCTCTCCCGCGAGGGGAGAGGGTGATTGCCAGCCGCCCTTTTCCCTCTCCCCTTGTGGGTGAGGGACGCCGCGATAGCGGCGGGGTGAGGGGTGACCCGTCATGAGCGAAACGGCGTTCAGCATCCTCCTCCGCCGGCTCGCGGCGGCGATCCCGATCCTGCTGGTGGTTTCGGCGCTGGTGTTCGTGGTGCTGCGGCTCATCCCGGCCGATCCGCTCGGCATGTCGCTGCCGCCGAACGCGACCGAGGCCGACGTCGAGACGATGCGCCACGAGATGGGTCTCGACCGCCCGATCCCGGAGCAATACGCGATCTGGCTCGGCCACATCGTCCGCGGCGATTTCGGGATCTCCAGCCATTTTCGCCAGCGCGTGACCGGCCTGATCTTTGCCGCACTGCCGACGACCTTGGAGCTGGTAGCGGCCGGGCTCCTGCTCGGGATCACCCTCGGCCTGGTCGGCGGATTGGCGATGTTCGCGGGCCGCGGCCGGCTCACCGAACAGGTGACCGATCTCGGCAGCATCGTGGTCATGTCGATCCCGGAATTCCTGTGGGCCATCTTCCTGATCCTGGGCGTGGGCGTGGGCCTCCGGCTCCTGCCCTTCATCGGCCGGATCGACCCGCAGATGACGGTCCCGCACGTCACCGGATTCCTGCTCCTGGATTCGCTCTTGGTAGGCACTCCGGCGGCGTTCGGCAGCGTGCTGACGCATCTCCTGCTGCCGGCCACGGCGCTGGCGTTGGCCCTGGCGCCGCTGATCATGCGCGTGCTGCGCTCGAGCCTCGTCGACACCTATGTCGAGGACTACATCACGCTGGCGCGTCTGCGCGGGCTCTCCGAGCAGCGGATCCTGCTGCGGCATGCGCTGAAGAACGCGGCGCTGCCGACGGTCAGCCTGATCGGCGTCCAGGCCGGCTTCATGTTCGGCGGCACCTTGCTGGTCGAGGTGATCTACACCTTCCCCGGCATCGGCAATCTGATGGTCGAGGCGGTGCGCAACCATGACCTGCCGCTGATCCAGGGGATCACGCTCGTCTACTGTGTGATCGTCCTGATCATCAACACCGTCGTCGACATCGCGTATCTCGGGCTGAACCCGAAGCTGCGGCGGCAGTGATGTCACTCTTCTCGTCATGCCCGCGAAGGCGGGCATCCATGGTGGCGAGATGGACGCCCACGCTGCGCTGCGTCGCCGGCCTTCAGGCCGCCGACAGGCGCTAAGAGAGGGGCGCGGGGGTGACGAACAAGCCAATGGCACTGGCCACGACCACAAGCGATGCGTGACCTCCTGTCTCGGGCGCTCCGCGAGCCGCGGGTGATCATCGGCGGGGCGCTGATGCTGGCGGTGCTCGCGGTGGCGGTGCTGGCGCCTTGGCTGGCGCCGCACGATCCGGGCGATCAGGACCTGCTGCGGACACTGCTACCGCCGGTGTGGCAGGTCGGGGGCGATCCGGCCTTTCCGCTTGGCACCGACAGCCTCGGCCGCTGTATCCTGTCGCGGCTGATCTACGGCGCGCGGGTGGCGATGACGGTCGCGGTCGTTGCCGCCCTGGGTGCTGCGGTTCTCGGCAGCGCGCTGGCACTGGTCGCCGGATATTTCGGCGGCCTGATCGATTGGCTGATCAGCCGGGCCGTCGACGTATGG
>DASWFO010000305.1:0-38753 GCA_036394195.1 Alphaproteobacteria bacterium
CCTCACCAACGGCTATGTGTGGACCGTGCTCCTGGTCACCTTCGGCTTCGGCGCGGTGGGCTTCGCCGACGACTATCTCAAGCTGACCAAGCGCTCCTCCGGCGGCCTTCCCGGCCGCATCAAGCTGGTGGCTCAAATCGCCATCGCCGCCGTCGCCGCAACGTTGATCATGGGGCTCACCCGCGATCCCCTGTCGACCGCGATCGCGGTGCCGTTCTTCAAGAACGTGCTGCTGCAGATCGGCTGGGTGTTCGTCGCCTTTGCGGTCTTCGTCATGGTCGGCGCCTCTAACGCGGTCAACCTGACCGACGGCCTGGACGGCTTGGCAATCGTGCCGGTGATGATCGCGGCTGCCTGCTTCGCGCTCATCGCCTATCTCGCCGGCAATGTGCTGTTCGCCAACTACCTGCAGATCAATCACGTGCCCGGGGCCGGCGAGCTGGCGGTGCTCTGCGGCGCGTTGGTCGGCGCCAGCCTCGGCTTCCTGTGGTTCAACGCACCGCCCGCCATGGTGTTCATGGGCGACACCGGGAGCCTGGCCTTCGGTGCGGCACTGGGGGCGATCAGCGTTATCGCCAAGCACGAGTTGGTGCTGCTGATCATCGGCGGACTCTTCGTAGTCGAGGCGGTGAGCGTCATCGTGCAGGTCGCCTCCTTCAAGCTCACCGGCCGCCGCGTCTTCCGCATGGCGCCCTTGCATCATCACTTCGAGAAGAAGGGTTGGGCCGAGCCCACCATCGTCATCCGCTTCTGGATCATCGCCATGATCCTGGCCATGGCCGGGCTCTCCAGCCTGAAGGTGAGGTAAGGACCGGTGGTGGCGCTTTCCTCCTTTGCCGGCCGCAAGATCGCCGTGATGGGCCTCGGCAAGTCCGGGCTCGCCACGGCCGAAGCCTTGCGCGCGGCCGGCGCCGAGGTCTGGGCCTGGGACGACAGCGACGCCAGCCGCGCCGCGGCCCGCGCGCGCGGCTTCGCGCCGGTGGATCTCGGCGCCTGCCGCTGGTCCGAGCTGGCGAGCCTGGTGCTGAGCCCCGGCATCCCGCACACCTATCCGAAGCCGCATCCGGCCGCGGCCCTGGCGAAGGCCCACAACGTCGAGATCATCGGCGACATCGAGCTCCTGGCGCGCAGCCAGCCGGCCGCGCATTACGTCGGCATCACCGGGACCAACGGCAAGTCGACGACGACGGCGCTGGTCGGGCACATCCTGGCCAAGGCCGGCAAGCGCGTCGCGGTCGGCGGCAATATCGGCACGCCGGTCCTCGCCCTCGAACCGGTCGGCGACGGCCTCTACGTGCTCGAAATGTCGTCCTACCAGCTCGAGCTGACGCCGTCGCTGGTGTTCGACGTGGCCGTGCTGATCAACATCACGCCCGATCACCTGGACCGCCATGGCGGCATGGACGGCTACGTCGCCGCCAAGCGCCTCATCTTCCGCGGCCAGAAAAAGCCGCAGACCGCGGTGATCGGCGTCGATGACGAGCATTGCCGCCGGATCCACGCCGATCTCGCCGCCCAGGGCATGCAGACCGTGATCCCGATCTCGGCGACGCGGCCGGTCGACGGCGGCGTCTATGTGCTGCGCGGCATCCTCTACGACGCGACCGGCGGCTCGCCGGCCCATGTCGCCGACCTCAATCCGATCCCGACCCTGCCCGGAGCGCATAACTGGCAGAACGCCGCGGCGGCCTATGCCGCCTGCCGGGCGCTCGGCGTCGACGGAGCGACCATCGTCAGCGCCCTCGCCACCTATCCCGGCTTGCCGCATCGCCAGGAGCTGATCGCGGTCGTGGACGGCGTGCCGTTCATCAACGACAGCAAGGGCACCAACGCCGACGCCGCGGCCAAGGCGCTGGTGTGCTACGACGGGATCTACTGGATCGCCGGCGGCAAGGCCAAGGAGGGCGGCATCGCCAGCCTGGCGCCGCTGTTTCCGCGCATCCGCCGCGCCTACCTGATCGGCGAGGCGGCGCAGGATTTCGCGCAGACGCTCGGCGCCACCCCGCACGAGATCACCGGCACGCTCGCCGCCGCCGTCGCCGCGGCGCACCGCGACAGCGGCGCCGACAAGCTCCGGGGCGCTGTGGTGCTCCTGTCGCCCGCCTGCGCCTCGTTCGACCAGTTCGCCAATTTCGAGGCGCGCGGCGATGCCTTCCGGGCACTCGCCCGGGCCCTGCCCGGCGCCCGCGCGGTCTCTCCGCCCGGAGGCCGCGCATGAATATCGCGCGCGCCGATACCTCGCTGCTCGGCCGCTGGTGGTGGACGGTCGATCACTGGACCCTGGCGGCGCTCGGGTGCCTGATCGGCTTCGGCGCCGTGCTGGCGATGGCGGCGACACCCGCGGTCGCCACCCGCATCGGGCTCGACCCGTTCTTCTTCGTCCGCCGGCAGATCGCGCTGCTGATCCCCGCGATCGCGATCATGATCGCCATCTCGATGCTGAACCCGCGCACCGTGCGGCTGGTGGCGATCGTCGGTTTCCTGCTCGCGACCACCCTGCTCGCCGCCACGTTCTTCATCGGCACCGAGATCAAGGGCGCGCGGCGCTGGATCCACGTGCCGGGACTGTCGATCCAGCCGTCGGAGTTCGTGAAGCCGACCTTCACCATCGTCGCCGCCTGGCTGTTCGCGATGCAGCGCAAGCATGAGCGGTTTCCGGGCGATCTCATCTCGATCGGCCTGTACCTGGTGGTGCTCAGCCTCCTGCTCCTGCAGCCCGATGTCGGCATGTCGATCGTCATCACCTCGGTGTGGTTCGCGCAGTTCTTTCTCGCGGGCCTGCGGATGTTCTGGGTGTTGCTGCTCGGCGGCGGCGGGCTGGTCAGCCTGGTCGGGGCTTATTTCGTGTTCCCGCACGTGGCCAGCCGCGTCGACCGGTTCGTCGATCCGGCGTCCGGCGACAACTACCAGGTCTCGACGGCGCTCGAGGCGTTTCTCAACGGCGGGCTGTTCGGTCGCGGCCCCGGCGAGGGCACCGTGAAATCGGTGCTGCCCGACGCGCACAGCGACTTCGTGTTCGCCGTCGCCGGCGAGGAGTTCGGGCTCATCGCCTGCCTGGTCCTGGTGGCGCTGTTTGCGTTCATCGTGCTGCGCGGCTTCACCCGCGCGCTGCAGGATTCGAACCTGTTCATCCTGCTCGCGGTCGCCGGGCTGCTCGCCCAGTTCGGGCTGCAGGCGCTGATCAACATGGGCTCGACGCTCAATCTGATCCCGACCAAGGGCATGACCCTGCCCTTCATCAGCTACGGCGGCTCGTCGCTGCTGGCCCTGGCGCTGGGCATGGGCTTCATGCTGGCGCTGACCCGCAAGCGCTTCGGCCCCGGAGAGATGCTGTGAGCGACAAGCCGCTCATCGTCCTTACCGCCGGCGGCACCGGCGGCCATGTCTTCCCGGCGGAGGCGCTCGCCCGCGTGTTGTCGGCGCGCGGCCATAAGCTGGCGCTCGTCACCGACAAGCGCGGGACCAGCTATCGCGGCGCCTTGGCCGAGATCGACACGCATCATCTGCCGGTCACCACGCTCAGCGGCGGCATGGCGCAGCGCCTGCGCGGCGGGTTCGACCTCGCCATCAGCACCGTGCGCGCCCGCAGCCTCCTGCGCCGGCTGAAGCCCGCCGTGGTGGTCGGCTTCGGCGGCTACCCGTCGCTGCCGGCGATGTTCGCCGCGGTGCAGCTCGGCATCCCGACCGCGCTGCACGAGCAGAACGCGGTCCTGGGCCGCGCCAACCGGTTGCTGGCCCGCCGGGTCAATGTGCTGGCGACGGCCTTCACCCACGTCGCGCATCTGCCCGCCGACGCCGCCGGCCGCGTGACGCTCACCGGAAATCCGGTCCGGCCGGCCGTGCTGGCGCTCCGCCGCGACACCTACGAGGCGCCAGGTCCCGGCGGTCCGCTGCGGCTCCTGGTCACCGGCGGCAGCCAGGGGGCAAACGTCTTCAGCCGGGTCGTTCCCGCGGCAGTCGCGGCACTATCGCCCGAGCAGCGGGCGCGGTTGTCGATCGTGCAGCAATGCCGACCCGAGGATCTCGAGGCGGCGCGCGCCGCCTATCGCGCGGCCGGTGTCGCGGCGGAGCTCGACAGCTTCTTCGAAGACCTGCCGGCGCGGCTGGCGAAATCGTCTGTGGTCATTTGCCGATCCGGCGCGTCGACGGTCGCCGAGCTCACCGTGATCGGCCGGCCGGCCGTGCTGGTCCCCTATCCGCATGCCATGGACGATCACCAGAGCGCCAACGCGGCAGCGCTCGCCGACGCCGGCGCCGGCTGGCTGGTCGCCAACAGCGCGCTCACGCCCAACGCGCTCGCCAAGCGCCTGGCCGCCCTCCTCGACGATCCGACGCCGCTCGGCCGCGCCGCCGCGGCGGCGTGGGCGCAGGGCCGCCCCGACGCCGCCGAGCGCCTGGCCGACGTGGTCGCAAAGCTGGCGCCGGCCAACGGTGCGTCGCGCGTGCCGACGGAGAAGGCCGCATGAAAGCACTGCCTCTCGACATCGGCACGATCCATTTCGTCGGCATCGGCGGCATCGGCATGTCGGGCATCGCCGAGATCCTGCACAACCTCGGCTACAGGGTGCAGGGCACCGACCAGGCCGAAAGCGCCAATGTGAAGCGCCTGCGCGACCTCGGCATCAAGGTCTGGGTCGGCCATCGCGGCGAGAATCTCGGCGAGGCGCAGGTCGTGGTCGTCTCGACGGCGGTCAAGCCGGACAATCCGGAGATCATGGCCGCGCGTCAGCGCCTGGTGCCGGTGGTCCGCCGCGCCGAGATGCTGGCCGAGCTGATGCGGCTGAAATGGTCGATCGCGGTCGCCGGCACGCACGGCAAGACCACCACCACGTCGCTGGTCGCCGCCATGCTCGATTCCGCCGGCCTCGACCCGACGGTGATCAACGGCGGCATCATCAACGCCTACGGCACGAATGCGCGGCTCGGCGCCGGCGACTGGCTGGTCGCCGAGGCCGACGAGAGCGACGGCACGTTCATCAAGCTGCCGGCGACCATCGCGGTCGTGACCAATATCGATCCCGAGCACCTCGACTACTGGGGCAATTTCGACGCGCTGCGGCAAGGCTTCCGGACCTTCGTCGCCAATATCCCGTTCTACGGCTTCGCGGCACTCTGCATCGACCACCCCGAGGTCCAGGCCCTCATTCCGCAGGTCTCGGACCGCCGCCTGATCACTTACGGGCTCAACCCGCAGGCCGACGTGCGCGCGGTCAATATGCGGCTGTCCGCCGATGGCGGCCGCTTCGACGCCGTGATCGCCGAGCGCGGCGGAGCGGAACAGACGATCGCCGGCCTGCACCTGCCGCTGGTCGGGGCGCACAACGTGCAGAACGCGCTGGCGGCGATCGCGGTGGCCCAGGAGATGGGCCTCGCCGAGGCCGATATCCGCAAGGCGCTCGCCGGCATCAAGGGCGTGAAGCGCCGCTTCACCAAGACCGGCGAGGCCGCGGGCCTGACCGTGATCGACGATTACGGCCATCACCCGGTGGAGATCGCCGCCGTGCTGCGCGCCGCGCGCAGCGCCACCCAGGCCGGCGTCGTTGCCGTGGTGCAGCCGCACCGCTACACGCGGCTCAAGAACCTGTTCGAGGATTTCTGCACCTGCTTCAACGACGCCGACGCGGTGATCGTGGCCGACGTCTACGCGGCAGGCGAGGCGCCGATCGAAGGCGCCAGCCGCGACGCGCTGGTGGCCGGGCTCCTCGCGCACGGTCATCGCAAGGTCGTGCCGCTGTCTGAACCCTCGGCACTGGCGGCGACCGTCCTCGACATCGCCAAACCCGGCGACCTCGTCGTCTGTCTCGGTGCCGGCAATATCACCGCCTGGGCCGCCCAGCTGCCCGCCGAGATCGGCCGGCTCGCCGGCGCCGGCCCGCGCGCCGGCCAGAACCAGACCGGGAGCTCCCGATGATGGCGGCTCCGCAGCACACCCCGCATCTCGTCGACCGGCTGCCGCGCGTGCGCGGCCGCTACACGGCCGACGCGCCGCTGGCCGGCGTCACCTGGTTCCGCGTCGGCGGTGCCGCGGAGGTGATGTTCCGCCCGGCCGACATCGACGACCTGGCGGACTTCCTCGCCGCCAAGCCGATCGACGTTCCGATGATCGTCATCGGCGTCGCATCCAACCTGCTGGTGCGCGACGGCGGCGTTCCCGGGGTGGTGGTGCGGCTCGGCCGCGGCTTCGCCGACATCAAGGCCGAGGGCGACACGGTGCGCGCCGGCGCCGCGGCACTCGACGGCAACGTGGCGCTGGTCGCGCGCGATGCCGCCCTCGCCGGGCTCGAATTCCTGTCCGGCATCCCGGGCACGATCGGCGGCGCGTTGCGCATGAACGCCGGCGCTTACGGCGCCGAGATGAAGGACGTCGTCGTGACGGCCGAGGCGCTGGATGCGCGCGGCGGCCGCCATCAGCTCACCCTCGACAACCTGCGCTTCGGCTATCGCCACTGCGCGATCGCCGAAGACTGGAGCTTCACCGGCGCCGTGCTGCGCGGCCGCCCCGGCGAGCGCGCCGCCATCCAGCAGCGCATGGACGATATTTCCACGGCGCGCGAAGCGACCCAGCCCGTGCGCACGCGCACCGGCGGCTCGACCTTCGCCAACCCGCCCGGCCTCAAGGCCTGGGAGCTGATCGAAAAGGTCGGCGGCCGCGGCCTGCGCCGCGGCGGCGCCATGGTCTCGGAGAAGCACTGCAATTTCCTGATCAACACCGGCGACGCGACCGCCACGGACATCGAGGGCCTCGGCGAAGAGCTGCGCCGGCGGGTGAGCGAGCGCTTCGGCATCACGCTCGACTGGGAAATCCGGCGCATCGGCGTGCCGCGCTCCGGCCCCGGGGGAGACGTCGCATGACCCGGAAGAAGCGCGTCGTCGTGATCGTGGGCGGCATTTCCAGCGAGCGCGACGTCTCGCTGGTCAGCGGCGCCGCCGTGACCAAGGCCCTGCTGGACGCCGGCTTCGACGCGGTGTCCTTCGACCTCGGCACCGATATCGCGGCGCTGATCGCGGCCTTGACGCCGCCGCCGGACGCCGTGTTCAACGCCCTGCACGGGCGCTTCGGCGAGGACGGCACCGTGCAGGGGCTGCTCGAGCTGCTCGGCATCCCCTACACGCATTCCGGCGTGCTCGCCTCGGCCATGGCGATGGACAAGCCGATCACCAAGCGCCTCGTCGAGACGGTCGGCGTGCGCACGCCGAAGGGCCGCGTGGTCACCCGCGCCGAGCTGCGCCAGGGCCATCCGCTGCCGCCGCCTTACGTGATCAAGCCGGTGGCCGAAGGCTCGACCGTCGGCGTGCACATCGTGCGGCCGAACGAGAACCTGCCGCCGATCGACGACACGGTCGGCGAGACGATGCTCGTCGAGGAGTACATCAAGGGCCGCGAGCTCACTGCCGGCGTCATGGGCGACCGGGCGCTCGGCGTGACCGAAATCAAGTTTCAGGGCGGGATCTTCGACTACACGGCCAAATACACCGCCGGTCACGCCCAGCACATCCTGCCGGCCCAGATTCCGCAGCCCGTCTATGACGAGGCGATGCGCGTGGCCCTGCTCGCCCACCAGACACTGGGCTGCCGCGGCATCAGCCGCAGCGATTTCCGCTACGACGACACGCTGCCGGGCACCGCCGGCCTCTATTTCCTGGAGATCAACAACCAGCCCGGCTTCACGCCGATCTCGCTGGTGCCGGAACAGGCGGCGCGCGCCGGCATCTCGTTCGGCGAGCTGGTGACGTGGCTGGTCGACAACGCGACATGTGAACGGGGGACCGGGTGAAGAAGAACCGCACCAAGCCGGCGCGACGGCCGCGGCGATGGCTGAAGCTGCCGTCGCCGCGGGTTCTCACCATGATCGGGATTGCCGCCGGGGTCGGGATCGGCGGCGGCGCGCTCGCCTACTTGATGCGCGACGGCCTGCCCGCCCCCGGCCGCAACGCGCTCGCCGCGGCCGACAGCGGGATGCTCGCGGCCAGTGCCCGGCTCGGCCTCACGGTCCAGGAGGTGTTCGTCGACGGCCGGGTCGAAACCCCGGCCGACGAGGTGCTGCACGTGCTCGACGTGAGCCGCAACGAGCCGATCCTGTCCTTTCAGCCGGCCCTGGCGAAAGCCGAGCTGGAGAAACTGCCATGGGTGAAGAGCGCCTCGGTGGAGCGGCGCCTGCCCAACACCGTCTACGTGCGGCTGACCGAGCGCGAGCCGCTGGCGCTGTGGCAGCGCCACGGCCAGCTCACGCTCATCGATCGTGATGGGGTGGAGATCGCCGGCGTCGACGCCGCGCGCTTCGGCAACCTGCCGGTCGTCGTCGGCCCCGGCGCGCCGCCGCGCGCCGCCGGCCTGCTGGCCCTGCTGGCGACCGAGCCCGACCTCGCGCGCCGCGTGACCGCGGCGGTGCGGGTCGGCGACCGGCGCTGGAACCTTCGCCTCGACATGGGCGACGGGCGCGCGATCCAGGCGCTGCTGCCCGAGGAGAATGCCGGTGCCGCGTGGACGCGGCTGGCCGAGCTCGAGCGCGAGAACGGCCTGTTCGAACGCGACATCACCGCCGTCGACCTCCGCTTCCCCGACCGCCTGGTGGTGCGCGCCGTGCGCGCGGCACCGTCCGCACCCCCCGCGGGCCGCGGCGACAAGGCGGCGAAAAAATCGACATGACCCCCACCTGAAACCGATGAGGCTGTCATCGTGATCCGCAGTAAGAAGAAACCACGCACCGGGCTCATCGCCGCCCTCGATGTCGGCTCGACCAAGATCGCGTGCTTCATCGCCAAGGCCGACGCGAACGGCCCGCGCGTGGTCGGCATCGGACATCAGGTGTCCAAAGGGGTGCGCGGCGGCGCCATCGTGTCGCTCGAGGAGTCGGAGGCCTCGATCCTGAATGCGGTCAGCGCCGCCGAACAGATGGCCGGCGAATCGCTGGATTCGGTTATCGTGAACGTCGCCAGCGGGGCGCCCGAATCGCGCACGGTCACCGTCGAGGTCGCGATGGCCGGCCACGAGATCGGCGACGCCGACCTCAGGCGCGTGCTGGCCGAGGGCCGCGCCCAGGCGGCGCACACCGAGCGTCATCTGCTGCACTCGATCCCGGCCGGGTTCACCATCGACGGCAGCCGCGGCATCCGCGACCCGCGCGGCATGTTCGGCGAGCGCCTCGGCGTCAACATGCACCTGGTGACGGTCGACACCGGGGCGGTGCGCAATCTCGCCGCCGCCATCGGCCGCTGCCGCCTCGACGTCGAAGACCTCGTGGTCAGCCCCTACGCGGCGGGGCTCGCCGCCCTCGTCGACGACGAGCTGCAGCTCGGCGCCACGGTCATTGACATGGGCGGCGGCACCACCAGCTTCGCGGTGTTCCACGATGGCGAGTGCATCCACACCGACGTCGTGCGCCTCGGCGGCAGCCACGTCACCAACGACATCGTCCAGGGGCTCAATACGCCGGTCGTGCACGCCGAGCGCATGAAGACACTCTACGGCAGCGCCGTGGCGTCACCGGCCGACGAGCGCGAGATCATCGACGTGCCGCTGATCGGCGAGGATGAGCACGCGCAGGCGAACCACGTCCCGAAATCCATCCTCAACGGCATCATCCAGCCGCGGCTCGAGGAGACGTTCGAGCATATCCGCGCCCGCCTGCAGGCGAGCGGCGTCGACCGCATCGCCGGCCGCCGCGTCGTGCTGACCGGAGGCGCCTCGCAGCTTCAGGGTGTGCGCGAGCTCGCCGCCACGATTCTCGACAAGCAGGTCCGGCTCGGCCGCCCGATCCGCCTGCCCGGCCTCGCCGAGCAGACCGGCGGGCCGGCCTTTGCCACGTGCGCGGGCCTGGTCGGCTACGCGCTTCACCAGAACGCCGAGGCCCTGCGGCCGCACGCCGCCGCCGAGACTCCGGCCGGCGGCTGGTTCAGCCGCGTCGGCCTGTGGCTGCGGGAGAACCTCTGATGATCCGGAGCACCCGCGGCGCCCGCGACTCCCCGTTTTGGCTGTCGACTTTTCAGACACAACCCGCGCCGGGCGGCTCCCCGGCGGCTGATTTGAACGAAGACTGGAGGCTCTCATGACGCTCAATATCTCGATGCCGACACCGGAGCACGAACTCAAACCTCGAATCACCGTGATCGGTTGCGGCGGCGCCGGCGGCAACGCCGTGAACAACATGATCCGCGCCAAGCTCGAAGGCGTGGAGTTCGTGGTCTGCAACACCGATGCCCAGGCGCTGAACGGCTCGCTCGCCGAGCGGCGCGTGCAACTCGGCATCAGCATCACGCAAGGGCTCGGCGCCGGCTCGCGGCCCGATATCGGCCGCGCCGCGGCCGAGGAGACGCTGCCCGACATCCTCGAGCACATCGAAGGCTCGCACATGGCCTTCATCGCCGCCGGCATGGGCGGCGGCACCGGGACAGGCGCCGCCCCGGTGATCGCACGCGCCTGCCGCGAGCAGGGCATCCTCACCGTCGGCGTGGTGACCAAGCCGTTCCACTTCGAGGGCCATCACCGGATGCGTCTCGCCGAAGCCGGGATCGAGGAGCTGACTCAGGTCGTCGACACGCTGATCATCATCCCCAACCAGAACCTGTTCCGCGTCGCCAACGAGCGGACGACGTTCGCCGACGCGTTCAAGATGGCGGACGACGTCCTCTACTCGGGCGTGCGCGGGGTGACGGACCTGATGGTGATGCCGGGCCTGATCAATCTCGACTTCGCCGACGTGCGGTCGGTCATGGCCGAGATGGGCAAGGCGATGATGGGCACAGGCGAGGCCGAGGGCGACAACCGGGCGCTCGAAGCCGCGCAAAAGGCGATCTCGAACCCGCTGCTCGACGACGTGTCGATGAAAGGCGCCAAGGGCGTCCTCATCAACATCACCGGCGGGCTCGACCTCACCCTGTTCGAGGTCGACGAGGCGGCCAACCGCATCCGCGACGAGGTCGACCCGGAGGCGAAGATCATCTTCGGCTCCAGCCTCGACGAGAGCCTGAACGGCCGCATGCGGGTGTCCGTGGTCGCCACCGGCATCGACGCCGAAGTCATGGCTGAGCCAAAGCCGACCGTCGTCTCCCTGGTGCCCGCCCGGCCGCGGCCGGCGGCGCCAATGATGACGGTGGCGCGGAGCGGCGAAGCCACGGCGCGCAAGATCGAGCCGACCCTGTCGGTCTCGCCGGCGCCGGTCGCCATGGCGGCGCCGATCGCCGAGGTGGTACCCGCCCCGGAGCCGGTCATCGCCGAGGTGGCGCCGATGCTTAGTGTCGCCGCGGCACCGGCGGCGAAGGCCGAGCCGGCACCGCGCATGGAGACCCAGCGCATCGAGCCGACCTTCATCGCACCGCGCCCGGTCGAGGCCGCGACCCCGCCCCGCATCGCCAACCCGGCGCGGGCAACGGCCGCGAACGCGTTCGCCGAAGCCGACATGCTGAACGCGCCCGGTCAGGCGCGCGAACCGCGCCGGCGCCTGCCGAGCCTGTTCGAGCGCGTCACCGGCACCGGACGGGCCCGCACGCCGGAGCCAGCACCGGCGGCGGCGCCCGCTCGAGCACCGGCGGCACGGGTTGCCGCTCCGGCGCAACCGGTGGCCCGCGCGGCCGCGCCGATGCCCGTGGCACCGGCCCCGGTGGCGGCGCCGGCGGCGCCAGCACTGGTCGCGACCGCGCCTGTGGCGGGGCCACCAGCGGCGGCGCCGGTGCAACAACGACTCGGCGGGCTCGATCCGACCGATCGGCTGACGGCGTCGCGGGCCGAGGATGACCTCCTCGACATTCCCGCGTTTCTCCGTCGACAAGCCAATTAAATCAATAGGTTAATGAGTGAGCCAAGGCGTAACATACTGTAACAAAGAGTGACTTGGAGCTTCAGAGGGCTTTTGTTACTACCCCTCTGAAGCTCCTTAATTTTTTGGCTTTTTGAAGCGACCGGACTGCCCCACCGACCTCGAGCGTTAGTTCCTCCCGTAGGTTGTTCACAGCGAGCGAACCCCGGTTAACCATGTCTCGTCCAGTTCGGACCGTCAGTCAGAAAACTCTCAAGACGTCCATCGGGTGTACCGGCGTCGGCCTGCACACGGGCTCGCGAGTTTCGATGACTCTGCATCCGGCGCCTCCAGGCGCCGGCATCGTATTCAGGCGGACCGACATTCGCGGCGATGCCGCTGTCGTTCACGCGTCATGGCAAAACGTCGTCGACGCCCAGTTGTGCACGGCGCTTGGCAACGAGCACGGCACGCGCGTCGGCACGGTCGAGCATCTGATGGCGGCTCTGTACGGCTGCGAGATCGATAACCTGATCATCGACGTCGACGGACCGGAAGTCCCGGCGATGGACGGCAGCGCCGGCCCGTTCGTGTTTCTCATCGAGTGCGCCGGCATCGTCGACCAGGCGGCCCCCCGCCGCGGCATCGAGGTTCGGCGCGAGATCAGCATCGTCGAGGATGATTGCCGGGTGAGCCTGGCACCGCTGGTTGCCGGTGGCCTCAGCGGCAGCAGCCTGTCGCTCCATTTCGAGATCGATTTCGGCCTCAACGCCGTGGCCCGGCAGACCTGCCGCCTCGACGTGGCGCCGGAGACGTTCAAGTCCGAGGTCGCGCGCGCCCGCACCTTCGGCTTCATCCAGGACGTCGACCGCCTGCGCGCCGCCGGCCTCGCCCGCGGTGGCTCGCTCGAGAACGCCATCGTCATCAGCGGCAATCGCATCCTCAACGACGAGGGCCTGCGGTTCGAAGACGAGTTCGTGCGCCACAAGATGCTCGATTGCGTCGGCGACCTCTATTTGGCCGGAGCGCCGGTGCTGGCCAGCGTGACCGCGACCCGGTCCGGACATCGCCACAACAACCGCCTTCTGCACAGCCTGTTCGCAACGCCCGACGCATTCCGGTACGTCGACCTGACGGAATTCGACGACAGCGCCTGGCTCCCCCCGCACACCGTGGCCGGCGGCCGGCTGGGCCTGGGTGCCGCCGACTGACCTGCTGGAACTGCTCGCTTTTTGGGGCGGTCTGCTGCGTCTCTCACTGGCACGCGCCAGCGCTCTTCTTGTATAGTCCGGCCTCATGATTCGTCTCTCGCGTCCTTTTGGCCGGCCAGCTCTTGCCATCGCCGCCTTGCTCGCCATCGGCCCACTTGCGCTCGGCCTCGGCGCCTGCAGCAACAAGAAAGACGATTACCTCGAGCGCCCCGTCGAGCAGATCTACAACCAGGCGACCGACCTGCTGCTCGACCGAAACTATCTGCAGGCCGCCAAGCAATTCGACGAAGTCGAGCGCCAGCACCCCTACTCGGTGTGGGCGACCAAGGCGCAGCTGATGGCGGCTTATGCGAACTACCAGGCCAACAAATACGACGACGCGGTCGTGGCGCTCGACCGCTTCATCCAGCTCAACCCGTCGAACCGCGATGTGGCGTACGCCTATTACATGAAGGCGCTCTGCTATTACGAGCAGATCACCGACGTGCAGCGCGACGCCAAGATGACCGAGCAGGCGCTGAAGTCGCTGGAAGAGGTGGTGAACCGGTTCCCGGAGTCGGTCTATGGCCGCGACGCGCGCCTGAAGATCGACCTCACCCACGACCATCTCGCCGGCAAGGAGATGGACGTCGGCCGCTACTATCTGACGCGCGCCCAGTACCTCGCGGCACTGAACCGCTTCAAATTCGTCGTCGACAAATACCAGACGACGAGCCACGTGCCCGAAGCGCTGCACCGGATGATCGAATGCTATCTGGCGCTCGGCCTCAAGGAAGAGGCCAAGCGCACGGCGGCCGTGCTCGGCTACAACTACCCGGGCAGCCAGTGGTACATGGACTCGTACTCGCTCGTGGAAACCGGGCAGCTGCCGGCGCAGGACGGCGAGGGTCCCGGCCTGTTCCGGCGCGCGCTGAACACGCTGCCGTTCTAGATTTTCAACCGTACGTCCGCCGGCGAGAGCACCGCCTCTGGCCAAAAATGCCGGCCAGGTGTGATTTTGAAATATCGAGTACGGAACTAAACGTCCGACAAAAGGCCACAGTGAACCACTAATGAACCACTAAAGTGAATCCACTGTGGCTTTCTTAATCCCCAAGCTTGTGCTCCGCGCTTTGGCCTACCGGCCCGGTGCGCGGTAGCTGACACTCCCACTCTTATCGAGCGCCTGGTCCGCCTCTTCGACGGTGAGCAGCGGAGTGGTCTTGGTCCGAACGAGTCCCGAGGCTGACACCGCCAGAGATAAAGCCGTCGCGCTGACGTTGTCAGGCATGTCCAGAATTACAACGACATCATCTTGGCCGAAAGCGTAATAGATGGCTTCAAGCTTACCTCCAAGACCCTCCAAGGCCTTGTTCACCGCTGCCTTGCGGCCTGAAGCCTTATCCTTTTGCAGACCCTTCAGGCCTTCAGCCGTATAGGACGCCTGGATCAAATATTTGGGCATGGCATCACCTCCGGAGAAGTTTGCGGGAAAACTGGCGGATCGAGTCTAGTACTTATCTCCCACATCAGAAGAAGCAGCGAACGCCAATTGGGGGACGAGTGCCTCCTATAAATTCCGTACCGGTCAGGAGTCCTGGTCTTTGAAGCCGGTGCCGGGTACCCGTGCCGGCAAAGGCATCGCTGGCGGTGGCCCTCCACCCCACTTCAATCGCTCGAGCAGTGCTGCCCGCCAGCGCCTTAGCCGACCCTGCCGCGCCGCTCGCTCCCTAGTCTTCAGTCTTCATTTCCTCTTTGATGGCGGCTCGGATCCTTGCCCTGAGCCGCTCGGAGATGTGCTCGATGTCGTGCGCTACGCGCGCATGTTCAACCTCCTTCATCATCAGCTCCTCTTCACTGTCGCCATGCATGACAAATTTGCACCCGGGGACAACCGAGCCGCATTCGAGGGTTTTGCTCATCGAGGCCCTCCTATGGCACTACCTCAAGCTGACGGCGCGGCCGAAGGATGCAATCCAGGGAGCCGCTCCGTTCCAGCGCAAATTGATAGGTGTGTACTGGCTTGGCCCTTGTCACGGCCCAGCCCACTGCAACGACGTTTCGTGGTAATATCTCGCTGCGTTCGCCCTTCGGCCGGAGCCGGAGTGAGCCGAGTATACGCGCTATCACTTTCACCGGACTTTCGGCGATGCTGGCGGGCGTCCGGTCTGACCGGCTTCCACTCGTAATGGAGGGAGCGCCGATGCCATACAACTGCAAGACCCCCGAGGATGTTCTCAAGATAGTAAGAGACGACAACGTCGAGATGATCGACCTTCGTTTCGCCGATCTGCCCGGTTTATGGCAGCATTTTTCGGTACCGCCCAGCGCGCTCGAGCCGGACAGCTTCACCGACGGCGTCGGTTTCGATGGTTCGTCCATCCGCGGCTTTCAAGAAATTCAAGAAAGCGACATGCTGGTCATTCCGGATCCAAGCACCGCGTTCCTCGACCCCTTCACCGAGGCACCGACCTTGGTCCTGATCTGCAACATTCTGGATCCGGTTAGCGCGCAGCCCTATAGCCGGGATGTCCGCTATATCGCTCAGAAGTCTGAGACTTACCTTCGGAGCACCGGCATCGGGGATACCGCTTATCTCGGTCCCGAGCTCGAGCACTTCGTCTTCAACGAGGTGCGCTACGACCAGGGCACCAACTACGGATACTACGAAATCGACGCCATGGAGGCGAATTGGGACGCGCGGAAGAAGGACGGTTCCGCCCTCGGGCACAAGCTGCGGCCCAAGGAAGGTTACTTCCCGGTGCCTCCGGCCGACATGCTGCAAGACGCTCGCACCAGCATGGTTGCAACCCTCGAGCGGATCGGCATCGCAATCGAGGCGCACCACCACGAGGTCGCGACAGGCGGACAGGGTGAAATCGACATGCGCTTCACCACGCTCACGCGGATGGCCGACAACGTGATGATTTACAAGTACGTGGTGAAAAACGTTGCACGCAAGCGCGGCATGACCGCGACTTTCATGCCGAAGCCTCTCTTTGGAGACAATGGCTCAGGCATGCATGTGCACCAGAGCATCTGGCAGGGAGAGCGGCCACTCTTCGCTGGCCATGGCTATGCGGGCTCGAGTGAACTGATGCGCTTCTACATCGGCGGGCTCCTCCAGCATGCCCCGGCGCTCCTTGCCATCTGCGCCCCAACGGTCAACTCCTATCGGCGGCTGGTGCCAGGCTTCGAGGCACCGGTGAACCTTGGCTACTCGCAGCGCAACCGTTCCGCCGCGTGTCGCATTCCGATGTACTCGTCCAACCCGAAAGCAAAGCGCGTGGAGTTTCGATGCCCGGATCCGTCGTGCAATCCTTATCTGGCATTTGCAGCGATGCTGATGGCTGGTCTCGACGGCATCCAAAACCGCGTCAGCCCGGGCGAGCCGATCGACAAGAACCTCTACGACCTGCCGCCGCAAGAACTCGCCAAGGTGCCGTCGACCCCCGCCTCGTTGGAGCATGCTCTCGATGCGCTCGAGGCGGACCACCAGTTCCTTCTCAAGAACGACGTCTTCACGAGCGACGTGATCGAGACCTACTTGAGATACAAGCGGTCGCACGAGGTGAACGAAATGCGCCTTCGTCCGCACCCGTACGAGTTCTTCCTCTACTACGATGTTTGACGACGGAGCGACGCCGCGTGGGTGTCGCCTGCGCGCTATCGGCCGCTTCCGCAGGCCGGGGCATGGGCGCCACCGGCAAACTGAGACACGACCCAGCATTTTCACCACCACCGCTGCGGGATCTCTGCCCCGCGCTTGACAAAAACCGGGCGTCCATCATACAAATGAACACCTGTTCAGTTGTATGAAATGACCAAGCCCACCTCCTCCCGCCGCCCCGCCACCGTGCACCGCCTGCCGCTCAGCGATGACCGGGCGGCGGAGCTCGCCGATCTATTCCGCCTGCTCGGCGATGCCACGCGGCTCAGGATCGTCATCACCTGCCTGGACGAACCGGTCGCAGTCGGCGACATCGCCCAGCGCCTGGGCCTCAGCGGGTCGCTGGTCAGCCATCATCTGCGGCTGCTCCGTGCCGCGGCCATCGTGCGGGCGGAGCGCCAGGGCAAGCAGGTGTTCTATGCGGCCGCCGACGATCATGTCCGGCGCATCGTGATCGACATGATGGACCACGTGGCCGAGCCCCGGTCGGAGGAGGACGCGTGATCCAGCCTTCGCTGAAGCTACGGCGGGCGAGTCCCGTGCGCCGGAGCTCCGATAGGAGCGAAGGGGCATGAGCGCCTGCTGCGACCACGGCTGCGCGCCGACCCAGGCGGCCGATCGCGGCTATCGCCGGATCCTGTGGGTGGCGCTGGCGATCAACGCGGCGATGTTCGCGATCGAGATCGTGGCCGGCTTCACCGCCTCCTCGGCGGCACTGAAGGCCGATGCGCTCGACTTCCTGGCCGATGCCGCCAACTACGCCATCAGCCTGTTCGCGATTGGCATGGCCGGTTATTGGACGTCACGCGCCGCCCTGCTGAAGGGCGCCTCCATGGGCGCCTTCGGGTTGTACGTGCTGGGCGACACGGCGCTGAAGCTCGCCACCGGCAGCGTGCCGGAGCCGGTCACCATGGGCGCTGTCGGCGTGCTGGCGTTGGCCGCCAATGGCAGCGTGGCGGCCCTGCTGTTCAGCCATCGCGGCATCGATGCGAACCGCCGTTCGGTCTGGCTGTGCGCGCGCAACGACGCCATCGGCAACGTCGCCGTGCTCCTGGCGGCCAGCGGCGTCTTCGTCTCCGGCACCGGCTGGCCGGATTTCCTGGTCGCCGCGATCATGGCCGGGCTGGCCCTGTCCAGCGCCCGGCTGATCATCCGGCAGGCGCTGGGCGAGCTCCGCCGGCCGCTGCCGGCCGCCGCCGCCGACTGAAGCCTTCCCGCCGGCCGCTGGTTTTGCCAAGCTAGCGGCCGTTTCGATTCCCGCTCGGGCCCACGCATGCTCCAGGGTTTGGCGATCCGCGACGTCGTGCTGATCGACCGGCTCGACCTCAGCTTCGAGTCCGGCCTCTCGGCGCTGACCGGCGAGACCGGCGCCGGCAAGTCGATCCTGCTGGATGCGCTCGGCCTGGCCCTGGGTGCGCGCGGCGATGCCGGGCTGGTGGCCAAGGGCGCGCCGCAGGCCTCCATCGCAGCGACATTCGCCCTGGATGCCAAGCATGCGGCCCGGGCGCTGCTGGCCGACCGCGGCCTGGACGCCGGCGACGAGACCCTGATCCTCCGCCGCACGGTCGGCGCCGACGGCCGCAGCCGCGCCTTCGTTAACGATCAGCCGGTCCCGGTCGGGACCTTGCGCGAGCTGGCGAGCCTTCTGGTCGAGATCCACGGCCAGTTCGACACCCACGGCCTGCTCGATCCGGCGACCCACCGCCTGGCGCTCGACGCATACGGCGCGCTCGGCGGTGAGGCGCAAACCGTCGCCGGCCTCCATGGCGCCTGGCGCGCCGCCGAGACGGCCGAAGTCGAAGCGCGCGAGCGGGCCGCCAAGGCCGCTACGGACGAGGATTTCCTCCGCCACGCCGTGGACGAGCTCGACCGGCTGGATCCCAAGCCCGGCGAGGAGACCGAGCTGGCGCAGCGCCGGGCCCTGCTCGCCGCGCGCGAGAAGCTGATCGAGGCGATCAACGCGGCGCGCGCCGACCTTGCGTCCGGGAAGGGCGTCGAGGGTGCCTTGCGCGGCGCCGAGCGCCTGCTGCAGCGCGTCGCGCCGCAAGCCATGGGCAAGCTCGACCGCGGGCTGGCCGCCCTCGATCGCGCGGCCATCGAAGCCGCCGACGCGGTGGCGGAGGTCGAGGCGCTGGAGCATGCGCTCGACCTCGATTCGAGCGGCCTCGAAAACGTCGAAGAGCGCCTGTTCGCACTGCGCGCGCTGGCCCGCAAACATCGCGTCGAGGTCGACCGGCTCGCCGACCTCAAGTCCGAGTTCCAGGCCCGGCTCGCCGCCCTCGACAACGGCGAAGACGGCCTGAGGCGCCTAGCGGCGGCGACCGCCAAGGCCCGCACCACGTATCTCGACGCCGCCAAGGCGCTGTCGGCGGCGCGCCGCGCGGCGGCCCAGCGCCTCGACAAGGCGATCGCCAAGGAGCTGCCGCCACTCAAGCTGGAAAAGGCCAAATTCCGCACCCGCGTCGAGGACCTGCCGGAGACCGGCTGGGGCGCCCACGGCATCGATCGCGTCGCCTTCGAGGTCGCGACCAATCCCGGCGCCGATCTCGGCCCCATCGACCGCATCGCGTCGGGCGGCGAGCTCGCGCGCTTCATGCTGGCGCTGAAAGTCGCCCTGCGGGCACCCGGCAAGGCCAAGCGCACGGGGGTCGACACCTTGATCTTCGATGAGGTGGACAGCGGTATCGGCGGGGCCGTGGCGGCGGCGGTCGGCGAGCGGCTTGCAGGCCTCGCCGAGAACGCCCAAATTCTGGTCGTGACCCACTCGCCGCAAGTCGCCGCCCGCGCCCGGCATCACTGGCGCGTCCTCAAGAAAGCCGCCGGACGCAGCGTCGCCACGGCCGTCGATGCCCTCGACGCCAAGGCACGGCGCGAGGAAATCGCGCGCATGCTGTCCGGCGCGTCGATAACCGAGGCGGCACGCGCCGCGGCCGACTCGCTGCTCGCCGGCGCGAAATAATCGTCAGGACTTATGGCGAAATCCGCCGCCGACATCCCGGTCGAGAAACTCACCGACCCGCAGGCCAAGGCCGAGCTGAAGCGGCTCGCGGGAGAGATCGCTCACCACGACCGCCTGTATTACACGAACGACGCGCCCGAGATCAGCGACGCCGAATACGATCGGCTGCGGCGGCGCAACGAGGCGATCGAGAAGCGCTTCCCAGCACTGGTCCGCGCCGACAGCCCGAGCAAGAACGTCGGCGCCGCGCCCGCCGAGCGCTTCAACAAGGTCATGCACAGCGTGCCGATGCTGTCGCTCGCCAATGCGATGACCGACGAAGATGTGCAGGACTTCGTCAAGCGGGTGCGCCGGTTTCTCGGCCTGTCCGAAAGCGAGGCGGTCGACCTCGTCGCGGAGCCGAAAATCGACGGCCTGTCGATCACGCTCCGCTACGAGAATGGCAAGTTCGTCCAGGGCGCCACGCGCGGCGACGGCTACGAAGGCGAAGACGTGACCGCCAACCTGCGCACGATCGCGGACATCCCCAAGGAGCTGAAGGGCAACTTTCCCGAGGTGATCGACGTCCGCGGTGAGATCTATATGACGCATGAAGCGTTCGCCGCGCTCAACAAGTCGCGCGAAAAGGAGGGCGAATCCCTCTTCGCCAATCCGCGCAACGCCGCGGCGGGCTCGCTGCGGCAGCTCGATTCCAGCATCACGGCGAGCCGACGCCTGCACTGTTTCGCCTATGCCATGGGCGAGTCCTCGACCCCGCTGACCAAGACCCACAGCGAATTCCTGAAGAAGCTCGAGACCTGGGGCTTCAAGGTCAATCGGCTGGCGCGGGTGTGCAAAGGTGTCGACGAGGCGCTGGCATTCCACCGTGAGATCGGCGAGCGCCGCGCCAAGCTCGGCTATGACATCGACGGCGTCGTCTACAAGGTGAACCGCATCGACTGGCAGAACCGCCTGGGCTTCGTCAGTCGCGCCCCGCGCTGGGCGATCGCGCATAAATATGCAGCCGAACAGGCCCAGACCCTGCTCAAGGAAATCCAGATCTCCGTCGGTCGCACCGGCGCGTTGACGCCGTTTGCGGTTCTGGAGCCGGTGTTCGTCGGCGGCGTTACCGTCGGAATGGCCACGCTTCACAACGAGGACGACATCAAGCGCAAGGACATCCGCGCCGGCGACACCGTGATCGTGCAACGCGCCGGCGACGTGATCCCGCAGGTGGTCGGGCCGGTGCTGAACAAGCCGCGCGGGCCCAAGCCGTTCGTCATGCCAACGCATTGCCCGGACTGCGGATCGCTCGCGGTGCGGGAATCCGGCGAGGCCGTCTGGCGTTGCACAGGCGGCCTTGTCTGCCCGACCCAGGCGGTGCAGCGGCTGGTCCATTTCTGCTCGCGCGACGCCTTCGACATCGAAGGCATGGGCGAGAAGCACGTCGCGGAATTCTGGCAGGAAGGGCTGATCCGCTCGCCGGTCGATATCTTTCGCCTCACCAAGCACAGGCAGAAGCTCGCGGAGCGCGAAGGCTGGGGCGAGCGCTCCGTCGACAAGCTCCTGGAGGCGATCGACCGGCGACGCGCCATCGCCTTCGCCCGGTTCATCTACGCGCTGGGCATTCCGCAGGTCGGCCAGGCGACCGCCGGCTGGATCGCGCGCCATTACCTGACGCTTGAAAACTGGCGCAAACAGATGCGCACCGCCGTCAAGGAGCGCGACAAATCCCCCGACGAGCGGAAAAAGCCGGACGCGGTCGGCGAGGCTTACGCCGACCTCTGCAACATCCAGGGCATCGGCATGACCATGGCCGACGATATCGTCGGATTCTTCGCCGAGCCCCATAACACCGAAATTCTCGACCAGCTGCAGAAGGAGCTCACGATCCAGTCGCCGGAAGCGCCGTCACGGTCGTCGCCGGTGTCGGGCAAGACCGTGGTGTTCACCGGTGCCCTGCTGAAAATGACGCGCGACGAGGCGAAATCGCGCGCCGAAGCCCTCGGTGCCAAGGTCGCGGGCTCGGTCTCGAAGAAGACCGACCTGGTCGTGGTCGGCGCCGACGCCGGCTCGAAGGCGGCCAAGGCGCGCGAGCTCGGGGTCAAGACGATCGACGAGGACGAGTGGCTGAAGCTGGCCGGGGCGTAGTCCGCCCCAAGCGCTTACTGCGCGGCAGCCTGCTTTAGATGGGCGACGAGGTCGTCGAGTTGCGCATCGTTCTTGATGCCGGCAAACACCATCTTGTTGCCCGGGATGACGTCGCGGGGGCTGGCGAGAAATTTCTTGAGCGTGTCATCATTCCAGACGACGTCGGAGTTCTTCGTGGCCGCCGAGTAGGAATATCCCGGGACGGCGCCGGCCTTGCGGCCGAACCCACCATGCAGCGTCGGGCCGATGCCATTCTTGCCCGCCTCAAGGGAATGGCAGGCCTTGCATTGACGATTGAAAATCTGTTCGCCCTGCTGGGGGTCGCCGGCCGCTTGGGCCGAAGCCACCATCGCCAGGGCGAGGCCAATGCTGCCGATCAGCGCTTTGTACGTGTTCATGACACCTCCGCTTTCACGGCCCCGCGGCTAGGAAGACGGCCCATACCATGCCCGGCATCCGGAACCGTTGTCGCATGTCAATTTTCGAGTCGAACGCCCCGGGCGCGTAGCCTCTCTATCTCGCTCGTCATGCCCGCGTCGGTGTCGCGCTTCGCGCTAGCAGCTAAGCGGGCATCCATCGGGCCGGTGGACAGATGGATCCCGGCTCTCGCTGCGCTCCGCCGGGATGACAGGCGTATTCACGCCTGTCAGTCCGGAAAGGTCATGGCGACCCGGCACTGCCAGATGTTGACTTGGTAGTTGTCGTAGAGCTCTTTGAACCGCGGGTCGTTGAAGCAGATCGTGTTGTCGCGTGCCACCGTCAGCTGGATGGCCGGGTTGATATCGAGAACGAAGCCGTGGACATGGCTGGTGTCCCACCCGGCGCCGAATTTCTCCTTCCAGCGCGACAGGAACACGGCCATGTCCTGATCCAGCGAGATGAAGCGGCGAGTCTTGCCGGGATCGCGGAGCGGCCCGCTCTCGGGCTCGGCGACCATCAAAGGCGCCTCCGAGAACTCGCAGCGGCCGCCGCCCGCCCATACCCGCAGTGACAGGTCCGGGTCGGCGAAATGCGCCTGGTAGCGGTCGTGGAAATAGCCGCCGATCTGGTCGAGCATGGTCCGGCGGACGAACGGGAAGTTCGCGTAGTACAGCCCGAACACCGTGCTGACGATGCGGTTCCGGGCCCACAGGCCGAGGCAGAACAGCTTGTGGCCTGCCGCCCGGCGCTCGTAATTGCCGAGCGCCCGCGGCGCCCAGTCCGGCAGCAGCTCCACGTCGTCGCTGAAGCCGAGCACGAATTCGCCCACGGCATGCTTGTACGCGGTGACGTGCGCTGGGACCGTGCCGCGCGGCTCCGCCTCGTGCACCCAGCGGACCTTCGGCTTGTTCACCTCGAACGGCGACACGACCACGACCTCGTAATCGACGCCCTGCGTCGTCGCGTAGATCATGTCGAGCGCCTTGGCGAGATGGTCCGGAAAGACGCTCGGCAGAATGATCGAGATCTTCATGCGGCGCGCGTGAGAGGTTCCGTCACGGCTCCCGGATCGGCCGCGTCGCGTCCGCGAGCCACGCCCGGGTCGCCTCGTCGACCAGCGGCGCCAGGGTGTCACGCACCCGCGCGTGATAGGCGTCGAGCCACTCGATCTCGCGCGCTGTCAGCAGCGGGACGTCGACCAGTGCCCGGTCGAACGGCGCCAGGGTCAGGGTCTCAAAACCGAAGGTCGGGCCGTCCGCCGCCGGGTCCTCGCCCAGCCGCTGCACCGCGATCAGGTTCTCGAGACGGATGCCGTACTCGCCGGTCTTGTAGTAGCCGGGCTCGTTCGAGACGATCATGCCCGGCTCGAGGCCGACGGTGTTCGGCACTTTCGAGATGCGCTGCGGACCTTCGTGGACGGCGAGGTAGCTGCCGACGCCGTGACCCGTGCCATGGTCGTAATCCAGCCCGGCCTCCCACAGCGCGGTGCGCGCCAGGGTGTCGAGCTGCGAGCCCGACGTGCCGCGCGGAAAGCGCGCCCGCGCCAGCGCGATATGGCCCTTGAGCACGCGCGTGAAGCGGTCCCGCTGCTGCGCCGATGGCCGGCCCACCGCGAGCGTGCGCGTCACGTCGGTGGTGCCGTCGAGATACTGCGCGCCGGAATCGAGGAGGAACAGCATGTCCGGCTCGATCTTGCGGCTCGTCGCCGGCATCGCCCGGTAATGCACGATGGCGCCATTGGGACCGGCGCCGGCGATGGTGTCGAAGCTCGTGTCGCGGAACCCCGCGCCGCCGCGGCGGAACTCGAACAGCCGCTCGGCGACCTCGACCTCGTGCAGCCGCGCCGTGGGCGCCTCGGCCGCGAACCAGGCCAGGAACCGGCTGAGCGCCGCCCCGTCGCGCACATGCGCCGCGCGCGTACCGGCAAGCTCGATCGCGTTCTTCCGCGCCTTGGGCAGGGCCGCGATGTCGGTGCCGCGCACCCCGGCGGCCCCGCCTTTCTCGAGCCTGCTGCTGATCCACACCGAGCCGGTGGCGCTGTCGGTCAGCACCCGCGGCTTGTGGCCGTTGCGGCCCTTGCCGAGCGCCTCGAGCGCCGGCCCGAGCTCGTCCGGGCCGGCCACGCGCACGCCGTTGCCGAGCTCAGTCCGCGCGGCCGGCGTCAGCTTCCGCGGGTCGATGAACAGCTCGACGCTGGCATCCGCATGGAGGATCGCGAACGACAGCGCCAGCGGCGTGTGCGGGACATCGCCGCCGCGGATGTTGAGGAGCCAGGCGACCGAGGCCGGATCGCTCAGCACCGCGGCCGCGTAGTCGTCCTTCTTCAGGCGCTCGGCGAGGTCGGCGCGCTTGTCGGCGCTGTTGCGGCCGGCGAAACGGACGTCGTGCGGCACGGTCGGCGAGATCGGCGGCGGCGGCTGTCCGGTCCACACCGCGTCGACCGGATTGTCGTCGACCGCGACCAGGGTGGCGCCGGCGCGCTCGGCGCCGGCGCGCAGCCGCGCGATCCCGTCCGGCGTCGCCAGGCGCGGATCGAAGCCGATCCGGTCGCCGGGCTTGGCGTTCTCGGCCAGCCAGTCGCCGGCCGGCTGCTCGGTGATGTGCCGCGTCTCGAAGAGGCCGATGTCGACCTGGGTGCGCACCTGCAGGGTATAGCGGCCGTCGGTCAACACCGCGGCGCGCGCGGCCAGGATCACCGCGAGGCCGGCCGAGCCGGTGAAGCCGGTCAGCCAGGCCAGCCGCTCGGCGCGCGGCGCCACGTACTCACCTTGGTGCTCGTCGCCGCGCGCCAGCACGAAGCCGGCGAGTTGGCGGCGCGCCAGCTCGGCGCGGAACGCCTCCAGGCGCGCCGGGGTCCAGGGGGCGTGCAGCCCGTCGTCGCATGCGGCCGCGATCTCCGCCTTGAGAGCGTTGAGCTGCGCGGCCAGGGCCGGGCTCGGGTCGATCGCGACCAGGGCCAGCCAGGCGTCCGGCTCAACCGCGGATTCGGGCGTCGCCAGCACGCCGGCGATGAGATCGCGCACCGCGGGCACGTCGTACCGCGAGCCGGCCTTCTTCAGCAGCCCGGCCAACGCCGCGTCGCCCTGGTACGTGTCCCGGCATGAGGTGTGGTCGTTCATGACCATAGATATACGCCGCTTCCCCTGATTTCGCAGCCCGGGGTGTTTTGGCCTGCTCGGCTTTAGCCGCCACACCAACCCTAAAGCCTCGCGGGCGCGGGCATATCCATGCCCGCGGGTGACTCACGCCGCGGCCAGCTCTCGTTCCGCAGCCAGGCGACATTATAAAGTCATAAAGTTCAAAACTTGGGCACGCCACCGCCGCCCCATATTGGGCAGCATGGCAGCCGATAATGGGAGGATTGGCGTGGCCGGTACCGCCGCGCGCGTCGCGCGTGATCGCGAGCCTGCCGATATCTTCCACACCGACGTGCCGGCGCGCCTCGATCGGCTTCCCTGGAGCCGCTTCCACTGGCTGGTGATCGCGGCGTTGGGGATCACGTGGATTCTCGACGGCCTCGAGGTGACGCTGGTCGGCTCCCTGTCCGGCGCCATCGCCGATCCGTCGGCGCTCAATCTGACCAGTTCCCAGATCGGCTTGGCCGGCAGCGCCTACATCGCCGGCGCCGTCCTGGGCGCTTTGTTCTTCGGCGACCTCACGGACCGGCTCGGCCGCAAGAAGCTGTTCAGCGTCACCGTCGGAGTCTACGCCGTGGCCACGGTCGCCACCGGCTTTGCCTGGGATTTCTGGTCCTTTGCGGCGTGCCGTTTCCTCACCGGGGCCGGCATCGGCGGCGAGTATTCGGCCATCAACTCGGCGATCCAGGAGCTGATCCCGGCGCGCCGCCGCGGCCTCACCGACCTGACCTTGAACGGCAGCTTCTGGGTGGGGGCCGCGATCGGCGCGCTGGGCTCGCTCGTGGTCCTCGATCCGGCCATCGTGCCGCCGGAGTACGGGTGGCGGTCGGCCTTCGTGATCGGCGGGATCCTCGCCATCGTGGTCATCACCTTGCGGAAATTCTTGCCCGAAAGCCCGCGTTGGCTGATGACCCATGGTCGTCCCGAGGAGGCGGAGCGGATCGTCCACGAGATAGAGCGTCGCGTCGAACACCAGCACGGCGTGCGCCTGGTCGATGTCCCGGCGCCGACCATCGGCCTGCGCAAGCATGGCCATCTCAACCTGATCCAGGCCGTGCGCATCTTGTTCGGCCGCTATCCGAAGCGCGCCGTGCTCGGCCTGTCGCTGATGGGGGCGCAGGCGTTCTGCTACAACGCGATCTTCTTCACCTACGCGCTCATCCTCGCCAAATTCTATAACGTGCCGTCCGGCGAGATCGGCTGGTTCATGCTGCCGTTCGCGGTGGGAAATTTCCTGGGTCCCCTGGTGCTCGGCCATTTCTTCGACAGCGTCGGCCGCAAGACCATGATCACCGCCACCTACGCTCTGGCCGGCGGCCTGATGCTCGTCGTCGGCTGGATGTTCGAGCAGAACATGCTGGGTCCGGTCGGCCAGACCGCGATGTGGCTGGTGATCTTCTTCTTCGCCTCGGCCGCCGCCAGCTCGGCCTACATGACCGTCGCCGAGGCCTTCCCGCTCGAGCTGCGCGCGATCGCCATCGCCGTGTTCTATTCGTTCGGCACCGGCCTGGGCGGCATGATCGGCCCGGCGCTGTTCGGCGCCCTGATCGACACCGGGTCGCGCCAGGAGATCTTCTGGGGCTACGCCCTGGGCGGCATCCTGATGATCGGCGCCGCCCTGGTCGAGCTCCGGTTCGGCATCGCCGCCGAGCGGCGCTCCCTGGAAGACGTCTGCCAGCCCCTCTCCAGCCAGGCCGAATAGCCCCGACTCGGGCGAGCAAGATAATTGCGCGCTGTAGTGAGCGGGCGATAATTAGGCGCCGATTCCATTCGTTAATATGTGTGGAAAAATTGTGTAACGACCTGGAAACACGAATAATAATCCATGCAATTTTTGCATTGCTGCGGCGCAAAAAACCTTATACCGCAAGCGCGAAGACGGCCTATCTTTAGGGGGTGCCGAGCGGACTGCCCATGGTTGTCATGGCCCCGCGCCCGGCCAGGCGGACCTCGCTCAGGGGCGGGCCCGCTGATGGAAGGTGGAGAAGAACATGCCCTACGACAGAAACCAGGAATTCACGGCGCTGCCGAATGCCGGCTATCGGCTGACGGCGCGCGACAAGGCGCTGATCGCGCGCGGCGAGTCCATCGCCGAATTCGTGACCGGTGTCGCCCATGCGGTCCGCGCGGTTGCGAAGCCGCTCTACACGCGGATCAAGAACTGGGCCGTCGAGCGTGCGACGCGCGACGAGCTGACAGCTCTCGACGACCGCACGCTGGCCGATATCGGACTCACCCGCGGCGACATTCCGCGGGTGGCGGCGGGACTTTGGGTGCCCGAGAACAGGTTGACCCAGGTTCGCGCCGCGGCGCCGAGATCGCCCAGCAACGTGAACAGACCTCAGATCGCTGCCTAATCCTCCCCCTCCCGGGCAGCATCTGACGTAACGGCGGCCCTTGCGGCCGCCGTTTGCGTTTCTGCGGTGGTATAATCGCCGCAACACAAAGGGGGAGACGATGAAAACAAGGGACGCGATCGCAGCCGCGGCGCTTTGTGCGGCGCTGGCCGCCCATCCCGGCTTCGCCCAATCGCCGACCGCGGCGGCGCCGCCAGATACCGGCACCCATCTCATCACCTTGGGCACGGCGGGCGGCCCGCTGCCGCGACCGGACCGCACGCAATCGTCGAACCTTCTGGTCGTGAACGGCACGCTCTACGTGATCGACGCCGGCGACAATGTGACCCGGCGGATCGTCCAGGCCGGAGCCGATTTCCGCAAGGTCGGCAAGGTCTTCATCACCCATGCGCACAGCGACCACACGATGGGGCTGCCGACCCTGCTGGTCTCGCAATGGGAATACCAGCGCCGCGAGCCGGTCGACGTCTACGGCCCGCCGGGAACGGCAGCGCTGGTCCACGGCGCCAGCGCGTTCCTGACCGTCAACGCCGAGATCCGCTGGTCCGAAGGCAAGAGGACCGCCATGGCCGATATCTTTCACGGCCATGACGCCGCCACCGGCCTCGTCTACCAGGACGCCAACGTGAAGGTGACCGCGGTCGAGAACACCCATTTCCACTTCGAAACCGGCTCGCCGCCCTTCGGCAAGTACCGGTCCTATTCCTACCGCTTCGAGACGCCGGACCGCGTGGTCGTCTTCACCGGCGATACCGGTCCGAGCCCGGCGGTCACGGCGCTGGCGAAAGGCGCGGACGTGCTGGTCACCGAGACCACGTCCGTCGACGACGTGGTCGGCCTCTATAAACGGAACGGCCTGTGGGACGTGAAGACGCCTGACGAGCAGCAAGGCTTCATCCGCCACATGAAGGAGGAGCATATCGGGCCCGAGGAGATCGGCCGGATGGCGACCGCGGCCGGGGTCAAGACCGTGGTGATGAGCCATCTCGGGCCGGCCGGCAAAGCCGACGACGACTATCAGCGCTACGTCGACGAGGCGCGGAAATTCTTTTCAGGCCGCATCGTGGTCGCCAAGGACCTGATGCGGTTCTGAGGCTCAGCCGCGCACGCGCGTGAACGCGAGCGTGAGCCAGCCGTCGATTATCACCCGGCGGCGCAGCGCCAGGCGCTGGAATCGGTAGGCGGCGACGATATCGGCGCCCTGGTTCGCCAGCAGCCCGGACAGCACGAGGGTCCCGCCCGGTGCCACCGCGCGCGACAGCGGCCGCGACAGGCGGCGCAACGGCCGCGCCAGGATGTTCGCGCAGACCACATCGTAGCGCCGGCGGCGGATCGGCCGGCTGAGGCCGTCGCTCCAGGCGACGCGCAGCCGGCGGCCGTCGACCCCATTGCGCCGGCTGTTCTCGGCCGTCATCCGCACCGCGTCGCGGTCGATGTCGGCCGCGGCCACCTGGGTGGGCCACGTCTTGGCCGCCGCGATGGCGAGGATGCCCGACCCGCAGCCGTGATCGAGGATCCGCCGCGGCCGGCCGCGCCGCCGCGCCAGCCGGTCGAGTGCCAGCAGGCAGCCGCGCGTCGTCGCGTGCTCGCCCGAGCCGAAGGCGATCCCGGCGTCGAGCTCGAGGCCGATCATGCCCGGCGGGACGGCGCCCTCGTGATGCGAGCCATGGACGAAATAGCGGCCGGCGCGGAGCGGCGGGAACGAGCGGCGGTTGGTCGCCAGCCAGTCCACGTCCGGCAGGCGCTCGATCTTGGCTTCGGGAGCCGGGAGGCCGTTCTGCGCCGCCGCATCCGCGAGCCGCGCCCGGATGGCCGGCTCGTCCGGCGCATCCAACGTGAGGCCTTCCAGCCGCCACGGACCGCCCGGGGTCAGCTCGAACGCCATCAGCGCGTCGCAATTATCCTCGATGGCGGCCGCCAGCACCGGCTGTCCTGCCGCCGTCGTCATCACTTCGATTTTCCAGACGGGTCGCGACGTCTTCACGCAGACGAGGGTCTTTTTATTCTTGTCATGCCCGCGAAAGCGGGCATCCATCGCGCCGCTGAACCATGGATTCCCGCTTGCGCGGGAATGACGAAGTGCTTTTCCCCAATCACGCCAGCTCCACGAAGCTGTCCATCACCTTCTTGCGGCCGGCCTTGTCGAACTCGATGTCGAGCTTGCCGGCCTCGGCGGCGATCACCCGCCCGTAGCCGAATTTCTGGTGGAACACGCGCGCCCCCTCGGCGAACGGCGTCGCCGGCCCGCGCCGCGGCGTGTTGCTGAACGACAGGCCGGCGCGCGCATTGATCAAGCGGCCGCTCTGGCGATGCGCGGCGGCGTCGGTCATCGGCGCCGCATAAGCCTCGGACTCGGTGAAGCCGCCGGCGCTGCCGCCCCACAGCCCTGACTCCGACTGCACCTCGATATGGTCTTTCGGCAGCTCGCCGACGAAGCGCGACGGCACGCTCGACTGCCACATGTTGTGGATCCGCCGGTTCGCGGCGAAGGAGACGAAGGCGCGATGGCGGGCGCGGGTGAGGCCGACATGCGCCAGCCGCCGCTCCTCCTCGAGGCCGGCTTCGCCTTTCTCGTCGAGGGCCCGCGGGTGCGGCAGCAACCCCTCTTCCCAACCCGGCAGAAAGACCGTCTCGAACTCGAGCCCCTTGGCGCTGTGCAAGGTCATCAGGTTGACCATGTCGCCGGGCGCGGCCCCGCTGTTCTCCATCACCAGGCTCACGTGCTCGAGAAAGGCGGTCAGCGCGCCAAACTCCTCGATCGCGGCGATCAGCTCCTTGAGGTTCTCGAGCCGGCCCGGCGCGTCCGGCGTGCGCTCGGCCTGCCACATGGCCGTGTAGCCGGACTCATCGAGGATCGTCGCCGCCAGGTCGGCGGCCCCCGGCTCATCGTTCGTGTGTTCGGCCGACAACGTCGCGGACCAGCGCTGGAAATCGTCGAGCAGGCGGCGCAGCGCCGAGCGCGCCTGCGGCTTCAGCTCGTCGCTCTCGATCACCCGCCGCGCCGCCGCGGTGAGCGAGATGTGGTCGGCCCGCGCCAGGCGGTGCAGCGTCTGCACCGTGGCGTCGCCGATGCCGCGCCGCGGCTTGTTGATGATGCGCTCGAAGGCGAGATCGTCATCCGGCTGTGCGGTGACGCGCAAGTAAGCGATCGCGTCGCGGATCTCCTCGCGCTCGTAGAACCGGGGTCCGCCGATCACCCGGTACGGCATGCCGAGGGTCAGGAACCGCTCTTCGAACTCGCGGGTCTGGAAGCCGGCACGCACCAGCACGGCGATCTGGCCGAGCTTGTGCCCGCCGTCCGATCCGGGTTTGCCCCGTTGCAGCGCCTCGATCTCCTCGCCGACCCAGCGCGCCTCGGCTTCGCCGTCCCACAGCGCCCTGACCTGCACCTTCTCCCCGCCTTCGGCCGAGGTCCACAGGGTCTTGCCGAGGCGGCCCTGGTTGTGGGCGATGAGCCCGGCGGCCGCGGCGAGGATCGGCTTGGTCGAGCGGTAATTCTCCTCGAGCCGGATCACCTGCGCGCCGGGAAAATCCTTCTCGAAGCGCAGGATGTTGCCGACCTCGGCGCCGCGCCACCCATAGATCGACTGGTCGTCGTCGCCGACACAGCAGAGATTTCGGCTCTTCTGGGCCAGGAGACGCAGCCATAGATATTGGGCGACGTTCGTGTCCTGATATTCGTCGACCAGGATGTAGCGAAAGCGCTCGTGATACTCGGCGAGCACGTCGGGCCGGGTCTGGAAGATCGTGAGGTTGTGCAGCAGCAGGTCGCCGAAATCGGCGCCGTTCAGCGTCTTCAGCCGGTCCTGGTACTGCGCATAGATCGCGACCGCCTTGCCGCCCGCCACCTCGCCGCCGGCGTCGGCCGCCAGCTTGTCGGGAGTCAATCCGCGGTCCTTCCAGCGCTCGATCATCGCCGACACGACCCGCGCCGGCCATTTGCGGTCATCGATCCGCTCGGCCTGCAGCAGCTGCTTCACCAGCCGCACCTGGTCGTCGGCGTCCAGGATCGTGAAGTTCGGCTTCAGCCCCACATGCTCGGCATGGCGGCGCAGGATGCGCGCCGCCAGCGCGTGGAACGTGCCGAGCCACCACCCACCCTGCCCCTCGCCGGCGATGTCGCGGCCGACCATCGCCCCCACGCGCTCGCGCATCTGCTGCGCCGCCTTATTGGTGAAGGTGACGGCGAGGATCTGCGACGGCCAGGCCCGGCGCGTCGCCAGGATGTGCACCAGCCGCGCGGTGAGCACCCGGGTTTTGCCGGTGCCGGCGCCGGCCAGCACCAGAAGCGGGCCGTCGAGGGTCTCGACGGCCGCGCGTTGCTGCGGGTTCAGCTGCTGGAGATAGGGCGGTAGCGGAATCGAGTCGGACAGAGCGGTCATGTCAGGGCCTTATACAACAACTCGTGAGCCCCAGCGGGCGGAAATGACCTATGCTAAGCTCGGGCGGTACAGCTGGTTTTTCGGCTTCGCGGGGGCATAGAGGAGTGCCATGGCTAACGGTCGGCTGCAGATTGCCGGTCTCTCGATACCGTCGCTCATCAAGTTGCCGGCCGCCGCGGCGCTGGCAGTCCTCTACGCGAGCCAGGCGACCGCGGCCGAGCCGCCCACGCTGGAAGAGCTCCTGTCGGCGGTGGTGCGGATCAAGACCTATATCGCGCCGGAGGCGCGCACCGCCGAGGGCCTCGGCCGCGAGCGCGAGGGCTCCGGCATCGTCATCGACCAGAACGGGCTGATCCTCACCATCGGCTATCTGATGGTCGAGGCCTACGCCGCCGAGGTGACGACCAATAACGGCCGCACCGTGCCGGCGAACGTCGTCGGCTACGACCACGAGACCGGCTTCGGCCTGCTGCGCACCATCGAGCCGCTCAAGGTGCGGCCGATGGCGATCGGGAAATCCGCGCAGATCAACCGGCGCGACCCGGTGTTGATCGCGAGCTTCGGCGGCCCGGACATGGCGGCACCGGCCTTTGTCGTGTCGAAGCGCGAATTCGCCGGCAACTGGGAATACATGCTCGACGAGGCGATCTTCACCGCCCCGCCGCACCCGGCGTGGAGCGGGGCGGCCCTGCTCAACCGCGAAGGCAAGCTGGTTGGCGTCGGCTCGCTGATCGTCCGCGACGCCGAGGGCGGCACGATGCGCACGCCCGGCAACATGTTCGTGCCGATCGACCGGCTGCCGCCGATCCTCGGCGACCTGATCGTCGATGGCCGGGTCTCCGGTCCCGGCCACCCGTGGCTCGGCGTCACCGCCGACGAGGTGCGCGGCCGGCTGGTGGTCAGCCGGGTGACGACGGGGGGGCCCGCGGAAAAAGCCGGCCTCCACCAGGGCGACATCATCATGGGCGTCAACGGCGCCAAGACGACGAGCCTGATCGAGTTCTACCGTAAGATCTGGGCCGAAGGCCCGGCCGGCGCCACGGTGCGTCTCGACATCGTGCAGGACAGCGACATCAAGCACCTCAGCGTGAAGTCGGCCAACCGGCTCGACTATCTGAAGCTCAAGACGACGTTCTGATCGTCCGCTTGCGGTTGGCCGTCAGGGGAGGACGTCCATGCGCGCGAAATGGCTCGCCTTGGCACTCGGCTGGATCGTGCCGATTGCAGCGTCGAACGCGCAAACGGCCAACCTCCTGCTGCTCAACGGCAAGGTCGTCACCGTCGACCCGCAGTTCAGGGTCGCACAAGCGGTCGCGGTGAACGGCGACCGCATCGTCGCCATCGGCACCAACGAGCAGGTCCGCGCCCTGGCCGCGCCCGGCGCCCGCGTCGTCGACCTCGAGCGCCGGACCGTCATTCCCGGCCTGATCGACAACCACGGCCATTACGCGCGCGCGGCGCAGACCTGGACGCGCGAGGCGCGCCTCGACGGCCTCCTGTCGCGCAGCGACGCGATGGAGCGGCTGCGCAGCCGCGCCCGGACGGTCAAGCCGGAGGACTGGGTGCTGGTGCTGGGCGGCTGGTCCGAAGGCCAGTTCGCCGACGAGCCACATGGCTTCACCCGCGAGGATCTCGACCGGCTGGTCCCCGATCATCCGGTCTACCTGCAGGTCAATTACAGCCACGCCTACGCGAACAGCCTGGCGCTGAAGGCCGCGGGCTTCGATGATCAGGCGCCCGATCCGAAAAACGGCAAGCTCGAGCGCGACGGCGAGGGGCACCTCACCGGCCGGCTCGACGGAGCGGGCGCCTATCTTCAGGTGTTCCGGAAGATTCCGCCGCTGCCGCCCGAACAGGCGATCGCCGGCGCCACGGCGCTGCTCAGCGACCTCAACCGGGTCGGGATCACCACCATCGGCGATGTCGGCGGCTTCAATTTCTCGCTGAATTTCTACGCGCCGTTCGATGCGCTGCGGCGCCAGGACGCGCTCACGGTCCGCGTCTACAACACGATCTGGGGCGACGTGCACACGCCCGCCGAGGTCACGGCGTGGCTACCCGAGATTGCGAAGATCAGGCCGTTCCGCGGCGATGATTGGCGCAACACCGTCGGCTACGGCGAGACCATGTACGTGCCCCTGCACGAATCGACGGCGGATTCGAAGGCCGCCCCCGACGCGGGGGACATGGCGCAGTTCCGGGGCGTCGCCGCCGCCGTCGCCGAGGCCGGGCTGTATGCGCATATCCACGCGCATTTCCACGACCGCATTTCGGCGTTCCTCGACGTGATCGAGGACGTCAACAAGACCGTGCGCGCACTCAGGCCGCTGCGCTGGACCATCGTGCATGCGGAGGGGCTGAGCGCGCAGGACCTCCTGCGCATGAAGGCAGTCGGCATGCAGGTGTCGGTCAACAACTGGCCGACGGTCGGCTATGAGGACCAGGCGGCGGCCTATGGCGAGCGCATCTATACGGCGCCGCCGCTCAAGATGATCCGCGAGAGCGGGATCCGCTGGGGCATCGGCACCGATGCGACGGTCGTGGCACCGATCAATCCGTTCCTCGGGCTGTGGTGGCTGGTCACCGGCAAGGCGCTGAGCGGCACGGTCGTGACGCACGACACGGCGAGCCGTGAGGAAGCGCTCATCGCCTGGACCCAGGCGAACGCGTATTTCTTCTTCCGCGAGAGCGATCTGGGCTCGATCCAGCCCGGCAAGCTGGCGGATTTCGTCGTCCTCGACCGCGACTACCTGACAGTGCCGGCCGATGAGATCCGCGACATCCGGCCGGCGATGACCATCGTCGCGGCAAGATCGTCTACACCGCAAGATAGCTTTTACTTTCAATTATTTAGAACGACATCGTTTATGACTACCCAGGGATGGTATAAATTCGGACGTCGTGACACAGCCTTGCAGGGATCAATCGCGCTAAATGGCCGGCAAGGCGATACCAAAGCCTTCAATTCTAGACGGGTTTGAATATCTAGGGTTCAAGGGCGGTCAGAAGCTGTGGCGGAGCCAGGATGGCCGTCGTTACTACACGTGGGACGCACTCCATGGCGAAGTCGAGGTGTTCAATAAGGATGGCAGACACCTCGGCGTGGTCGATCCAATCAGTGGCCTGGGCATAAAGGGCGCCGTACGAGGGCGAACGATCGATGTCTAAGAATGAATCTTTTGTCGATCTGTGTGCTAAGGGGCACGCGCTCCTTGAGGACATCGACGCGTTTGTGTCGGATTGGCATGACCATCCGCACGATATGCCTCTGCACGAGTTTCTTGGAATGACATGGCCGGAATACTCACTTTGGATCAGTGAGCCGGATATTTTGGCTCATATCGTAACTGCGCATCGCGACAAACGGCCATTTACAGCTGTCATAGAGGACATCAAAAATTTGCCTATGGCCGCAAGATCGCCCAATCCGATACAGGCCAGCAAGCTAACGAAATGGCTGGAGCAGCAAGGTAAGCTGGTTTGATCTCGGGTATCGATCCCGAAATAAACTTGGCAAGAACACTCGCTGCCAAGTATTCCCTCGTCCCTCCGGTCGACGTTTTATCTCTCGCCCGACAATATGCGGACGTCGAGCTTCTTCCAATCCCGTTCGATGTTGATGGGATCACACTAAATTTGAAAATCCCCGGCAAGAAGCCGCACATCATCGTCAACGATTCAATCACCTCGACACGACAGCGCTTTACGCTTGCTCATGAGATCGGCCACATTTTAATTCCATGGCACGTTGGTTCCATTATCGACATCACGGGCGACCAACCGTTTGACCCCGCTCAGTTGGACAACTATTGGATTACGGAAAGCGAAGCCAATCGGTTCGCATCGGAGCTACTCATCCCGACGAATTGGCTTTTGGAGTTAATCCGTGAAAAAGAAGATCCACCCCATTTAGTGGCTACCGTCTGTGATCAAGCACGAGTATCCCCGACCGCCGCTACGATCAAACTGATCAATAACATGCCACCGGGATACATCTATGCGCAGCTAACCGAGGGGAATGTCGTTGCGTCGTCGGGAAGGTCGGAGAGAACGTTGGCAAATCAGCCCCATTGGGACAGTCATATCGATGTGTCTTCCACATTTCCTTTCGCCGAGAAGATGTTTCGGTTCACTGCCGGTCGCAACGAGTATATCTGGTGGAAATTTCCGACCTGGGTTGATCTGCCCAAATCTCGGGATAGCCGGGAATGGCGCGAGATTCTGGATCAGATCGTCGGCGAGATTGGCGTGCCGGCGAACGAGGCACAGAAATTTAAAGCGAGCGTAAACGGAGTCATCGCGTTCGCGAATAGTAGGATAAAGGGCACGCCGCGAACTCGAGAGGCTATCTACTCTGCCTGCCTACAGAGATTTCACAGCAAAACCGATCTACAAGAATTTGTAGAACATCCGTCGTTCACCGACTTCCTTGTCAAAAGAATTTGGGACCTCGTGACCCGGTAAGATGTAATGATGCTCACACGGCGATCCACGCTCAGGTTCGCGGTTGCCGCAGCAGCAGTCGCCGCATTGCCAAGCCGCGCACAGACGCCGCCGCGCACGCGGCTGATCCTGCTCGGCACCAAGGGGGGACCCAGGGTCGGTGGCGGACGGGCCAACTCCTCCAATCTCGTGCTGGTCGACAACGTGCCGTACGTCGTCGATTGCGGCATGGGGGTGAGCGAGCGGCTGACCCGCGCCGGGGTGGCACTGCCGAACCTGCGCTACGTCTTCATCACCCATCACCATTCCGACCACAATCTCGAGTACGGCAACCTGCTCTACAACGCCTGGGCGGCGGGCTTGCGCAATCCCGTTGAAACGTATGGGCCGAAGGGCCTGGTCGACATGACGCGCGTGTTCTGGGAGCTCAACCGCTTCGACATCGAGACCCGCATCGCCGACGAGGGCCGGCCCGATCCGCGCAAGCTGGTCAATGCCCATGACGTCGCTGGCCCCGGGTCGGTGATGCAGACCGAACAGGTGCGTGTCACCGCATTCCGCACCCCGCACCCGCCGATTCTGGACAACTACGCCTACAAGTTCGAGGCGCCGGGCCGGACCATCGTGTTCTCCAGCGACACCGCCTACAACCCGGCGCTGGCCGAATTCGCGGGCGGCGCCGACGTGCTGGTGCACGAGGCGATGTACGGCCCCGGCATCGACAAGCTTCTGGCACGGGTGCCGAACGCCGCCACGTTGAAAGAGCACCTCATCGCCGCCCACACACTGACCGAGGACGTCGGCAAGGTCGCCGCGGCCGCCGGCGTGAAGACCCTGGTGATGAGCCACCTCGTCCCCGGCGACGACCCGACCATCACCGACGAGATGTGGGCCGAGGGTGCCCGCAAGCACTTCACCGGCCCGATCATCGTGGCGAAGGATCTGATGGAGATTTAAACGGGCGCCGGCGCCCTTTTAGCATCGTCACCTCGGGCAAGCGACCGAAGGGAGCGCGACCCGGGGTCCATCTCGCCAACGGACCGATGGATCCCGGCTCTCGCCCGGGTTTGCAAGGGGCTTCGCCCCTTGCAGAAGATTTGGGCTCGGCCGGGATGACGACCGGGAAGGTCCGACCGAGGGCTCCAATTAGTCAGTTGCGAACCGGTAGTTCCGGGATCCATCGCGACGGCGGACAAATGGACCCCGGGTCGCGCTTCGCTTGCCCGGGGTGACGCTCGGAAGCGTCAATCCCCCTGGAACCGGTAATAGTTCGAGAACCGCATCAGCGGCTCGTCGGAGGATTCGAAGAGCTGCGTATCGCTCTGCGCGTGGTGTTCGAACTTGTTCCACGACGGGATGCAGAACGTGTCGCCGCGCTGCCAGGCGAAGCGCTCGCCGCCGATCACCGTCTCGCCCTCCCCCTCCATGATCGAGAAGATGCGGTTGGCGGTCGAGCGCTGCGGCCGCGTCTTCGTGCCGGCGGCGAGCCGCTCGACCCACAGCCCCATGGTCGGCATGGTCGGCCCCGGGAGGTCGATGCGCGGCCCGTGGAAGCCCTCGTTGTCGGGGCGCGCCTGGTCGAGCCGGCGCTGGATCGCCGCGCGGGTGAACCGGTAGGGCGATTCCGTGACGGCCTTGACGTTTTTCTCGAAGCGGTCGGGATGGTCCTCGTAGAACATCGGCTCCAGCAGCTGGGTCAGCGGCACGTCGAGGACATCCAGCCAGTACGCCGGCGCATCTCCGTCATGGCCGTGCTCGTGCCAGCACCAGCCCGGCGTCAGCACCACGTCGCCGGTCTCCATCGGCGTCTTTTCGCCGTTGACCGTCGAGTACGAGCCCTTGCCGTCGATGATGACGCGCAGCGCGTGGGGCGCGTGCCGGTGCGAGCGCGCCTTTTCACCGGGGAGGATCATCTGATACGCGGCGACGAGAGTCCGGGTGGTCTTCCACTCCGGATCCGTCGGGTTGCGCATGACGAGGTTGCGCCGCTCGGCCAAGGTCACGTCGATCAGCCGGCCGGCGGCGTCGAGGGCCGCCTTGGCCTGGTCGTAGCGCCAATGCGCCGGCACGTACTCCGACTTCGGCTCGGCCCACAGGATCGGCTTCGGACGCTGGATCCAGCCCGGGCTGACATTGATCTGGTCGACCTGCTCGTAGAGGCCGTCCAGCGTCGACACGCCGCGGATCGATTCGATGCGCTCAGCGACTTCGGACATGAGATGACTCTCCTTCGACGGGGGCCTCATCCTGGGGAGCCCCGCGCCGTCTTTATCCTTCGAGGCGCGGGGCGTCTCGAAGGATTAGCGGCTCGCCTGCGTCCGCTCCGGATGAAG
>DASWFO010000306.1:0-32193 GCA_036394195.1 Alphaproteobacteria bacterium
AGGGACGCGCCAAACGGCCGTCCGACGACCGGCACAAACGGGTGTTGATCGCGGCCGGCCGCCGCTCGGCGGCGAGCCGGATCTCCGGCGGCGTCGCCCATGGGCGGCCGCAGCTCGCGGCACGGAGCGGCATGGCGGTCAGCCCAGTGACGGTGGCGCCGAAGAAAGTGTCGACCGCCAAGAAGGCGCGGCGGGCACCGCCGAAGACCGGCCCCAAGAAGGGACCGAAGGGGGGGGGCGGCAAATCGCGAGGTCGTCGCAAGAAATAGACCGGAGGGCGCATGGCGACCGATCCGAACTGCATCTTCTGCAAGATCGTCGCGGGCACGATCCCCTGCTTCAAGCTCTATGAGGACGCGGCGACCCTGGCGTTCCTCGACATCAATCCGGTGAATGCCGGGCATGCCCTGGTCATTCCCAAGAACCATGCGCCGACCCTGTACGAAAGCCTCGACGTCGATCTTGCCGCCGTCATGTCGACTGCGCGGACGGTGGCGACGGCGATCGAAAAGACCGTGAAGCCGGCGGGGCTCAACCTCCTGCAGGCCAACGGTCCCGGTGCGGCGCAGTCGGTCTTTCATTTTCACATGCACATCATCCCGCGGGTGCAGGGCGACGACCTCAAGATGAACTGGGGCCTGAAGCCCGGCGACACGGCAGCGCTGGCGGCCTTGGCCGAGCAGATCCGGGCCAACATTTAAGCCCGCCGATCTTTCCCGGCGCCTGTCGAAATCGCGCCCGGCTCTGCGACATCAGGGTAGCGGCAGAGCGGCCGCCGGCTCGAACCAGGAGACTTCGATGAAATACATGCTGTTGATCTACACCAACGAATCCGCCCTGGAGGCGGCCCGCAAGAGCGTCGCCGGCAATGAGATCCTGCCGGCCTATGTGGCCTACACCAAGGCGATGAAGGAGAGCGGTGCGTATGTGGCTGGCGAGCGCCTGCGCCCGTCCTCGAGCGCCACCACGGTCCGCATCGAAAACGGCCGCAACAAGGTGCTGAACGGGCCGTATGCCGAGACCAGAGAGCAGCTCGGCGGGTACTATATCATCGACGTCCCCGACCTCGATGCCGCCCTGTCCTGGGCCGCGCGTTGCCCGGGCGCGCAGTACGGCGCGCTGGAGGTGCGGCCCGTTTTCGAGATGTGAGCAGTGTGACTACGGCGGCCGATCGAACGCGCGACGCCGTCGAGCTTGCGGCTCGGGAGAGCTATGGCCGGCTGCTCGCATTCATCGCCGCGCGCACCGGCGATCTGGCAGGGGCCGAGGACGCGTTGTCCGAGGCCTTTGCCAGCGCCCTGTCCACGTGGCCTGAGCAGGGCGTGCCACGGTCGCCCGAGGCGTGGCTGCTGACGACCGCGCGGCGGCGGGTGATCGACATGGCGCGGCGGCGGCGCACCCGGGCCGACGCGCGCGCCTCGCTGCTGCTCCTCGCCGAAGAGCACGACGCCGCGCGCGGACCCGAGGCGGAGATTCCGGATGACCGCCTGCGCCTGATGTTCGCCTGCGCCCATCCCGCCGTTCCGCCGGACATCCGGGCACCCCTGATGTTGCAAGTCGTGCTCGGCTTCGACGCGGCCGCCATCGCATCGGCGTTTCTCATCTCACCCGAAACGATGGGACAGCGGCTGGTGCGCGCCAAGCGAAAGATCCGCGACGCCGGCATCCCGTTCCGTGTTCCCGAACGCGCCGACCTTGGCGAGCGGCTGGAGGCCGTGCTCGACGCCATCTATGCGGTGTTCGCCGAGGGCTGGCTGGATCCGGCCGGGGCCGTCGCGCGCGAGCGCGAGCTGGCGAAAGAGGCGATCTGGCTCGGCCGGCTGGTGGCTTCGCTTCTGCCCGATGAGCCCGAAGCGCAGGGGCTGCTCGCCCTGATGCTCCATGCGGAGGCGCGGCGCGGTGCCCGCCGCGACGGGGACGGGCGTTACATCCCGCTCTCCGAGCAGGACCCCGGCCGCTGGGCGACGCACCTGATGGGGGAGGCGGAAGCGCTCTTGCAGCGCGCCGGCGCCGCCGGCCGGATCGGGCGGTTTCAACTCGAGGCCGCGGTGCAATCGGCGCATGCCGCCCGGAGGCTTACCGGGGGCATCGACTGGCCGGCAATCGTCCAGCTCTATGACGGGCTGCTGGACCTCACGGCATCGCCGGTGGTCGCGATCAATCGAGCCGTCGCCCTGGGCGAACTGCACGGCCCCGCGGCCGGGCTCGCGGCGCTCGATGACCTGGCAAACGATCCTCGTCTTGCTGAATATCAGCCCTATTGGGCGGCGCGCGCCAATTTTCTGGCGCTGAACCGCGACCCGGCGGGTGCGGCGGCCGCCTATCAGCGCGCGATCGGCCTCGAAGCCGATCCGGCGGTGCGGTCCTTTCTGCAGCAGCGGTGCGCGGCGCTTCAGCGCTAACCGCCGCGCGTTCCATAGAGCAGGGTGATGTTGATCCGGCGGTTCTCGTAGCCGTCGGCGAAATTGATGCGGTCGGTTTCGTGGAAGAGGTCGGAGTTGAAGATCACCACGCGGTTCTGCCGGTGCGGCACGCGCACCGGCCGCGCGCCGCTGCTCGTCAGGAATTCGCGCATGCCGCCGACATTCGCGTTGTAGGACGTGAAGTCCCAATCGGTCGGCGCCTCTTTGTCCCAGACCACGAGTCCGCCGCTGTTGGGGTCGAGATTCGCCTCGTCGGGCGTGATCCAGAAGTTCACGTTCACCGCGGCGAAGTCGGCATGCATCGGGATTCCCGACAGTCGGCTGTCGTATTTGAAGGCCCAGCTCTTGCGCATGGTGTGCTCGCGGAAAATCCCGGGCAGGGCGCGGCGCAGCTCTTCCGCGATCTGCGCCAGCAGCGGGCACCAGAAGCCCGCCTCCCAGAACGCGCCCAGATAGCCGTTGGCGTATTTGAACTGGAACCACACCGTGGATTCGAGGCAGAAGCGCCGGAGCTCGGCCAGCGCCTCCGGGCGCAGCAGGTTGTCGAAATAGGTGATGCCCGGCTGGTTCTGCGCGTAATCGGCCTCGATCGCCGCACGGTCCAGGGCGGGGTTCAAGGCGCCGCCCGGCAACGCCGGGGCGGCGTATGTGTGCCACAGCCGGTTGTACGTCGCGGCCATGGCCTCACAGTGCGGCGTGGGGAGATCGACGATGTGCGTGCCCGCGCGCGCCAGCGGGAGAGCCGCCAGGGCCGCGCGATACTGATCGGCGACGCGTCCGTCATCGCGCCCGATGCGGCCCTGCGCTGTCAGATATTCAATCTGCTCGATGTCGTGCCGCAGCTTGCCCGCGGTCGTGCGCGTCGCGACCTCATCGCCCGGGACCGGCGGCCGTCCGGGACGGCGGCGCAGCTCGGTCGCCGTTTGATGTGCCGCCGCCGCGTTTTCGACGCGGCCGAGCTCGGCCAGGCAGTTGCCGAGATTGGCATAGGCGGCAGCATAGGTGGGGTCCCGCGCGACGGCGGTCCGGTAGCACTCGGCCGCATCGGCGGTGCGCCCGGCGCTCTTCAGCGCGTTCCCCAGATTGAAGTACGCGATCGCTGCGCCGGGCTCGGCCGCCGCCGCGCGCCGCAGCCAGTCGAGGCCTTCGCCCGCGCGGCCGGTCTGGCAGAGAAGGACGCCGAGATTCATCGAAAGCCCGAAATGTCCGGCGTTCGCCGCGAGGCCGCGCCGCAGCACCTGCTCGGCTTCGTCGTCGCGCCGGGCGGCGACCAGGAGGCGGCCGAGCTCGAGACTGGCCTCGGCATGGCTGGGATCGAGCTCGACCGCGCGCGCGGTGAGGAGGAAAGCGTCGTCGTGGCGACCGGCGCGATAGAGGCGCACGGCCTCGGCAAAGGCTTGCTCGGCGGCGGGAAGAGCCATGCGCCGGAGCGGTTACGACGCCGCCCAGGCCGGCTTCAGCGGAGTGAGCGATGCGTTTCCGGCGGTCAGCTGGCGGCCCTCGCGATCGGCGCGCTCGACCATTTCCAGCCGCAGCATCGCGAGCCCGCGATCTGCGGACGCGCTGCGCATCTCGCCGGCCTCTTCCTGGTCGAGCAGGATCGGCGTGCCGGGCGGCGGCGTCTCGCCCTCGATGCGCACCGGCATCAGGCGCTTGCGGACCAGCGACCGGTATTTCATCCGCGCGGTCAGCTCCTGGCCGACATAGCAGCCTTTCTTCCAGTCGATGCCGTTCAGCTCGTCAAAGCCGTTCTCGAGCAGTAGCGCCTTCTCGATCGGCAGGTCGCGGCTGCCATCGGGCACGCCGAGCGCAAAGCGCAGCGCTTCGTAGTCCGCCCGCGATCCGGGCGAGAAACCCATCGTGGCGAGCCGGTCCACCGTCGTGCGCGGCACGATGGCGCGCGCCCCCAGACGCATCAGCCGCGGATCCACGAAGGCAACTCCGTCGGCGAGCCGGGTGGCTTGGCCGGGGTCTTCCTGCAGACCGAGCGCCGACAGCGCGCCGTTGCCGAACAGCGCGACGACCGCGCGGTCCGGCGCCGCGGTCAGCGTAACCTTCGCGCGCAGACGATAGAGGCTGAGCCGCCGCCGCAGATCGTCGATCCGCGCTCCCTCGGCGTCGAGCAGAAAGACGTCGTCGAGTGCCGCGATGAAGAAGTCGTGGAGGAAACGGCCCTGGGCGGTGAGCAGGCTGGCGTAGATCGCGCGATCCGCCGCGACCTTCTCGATGTCGTTCGAGATCAGGCCCTGCAGAAACGGCCGGCGATCCTCACCGGTCACCGTCAGGACGCCGCGGTCTTCGAGAACGAGATAAGAGCGGTCGGTCATCGAATCGGGTTCCTCCGCGACTCAAAGCGTCGGGTCGCCACACAGGTAAGCGCCTCGCGCAAGGTTGGCAAGTGCCGGGGCGCCCCCTATAAGTCCCGGCCATGCGTGTGGTTTTTGCCGGCGACTCCGGCGATTTCGACGGCTTCAGCCCGCTCAGCCAGCCGCTGGACGGTCCGGAAAAGGCCCTGGCGAATCTCGCCGCGGCCCTGGCGATGCGCGGCCATGAGGTGGCGGTGTTCAACGGCCAGATCGCGCCGGTCACGGCGCATGGGGTGAGCTGGCACGACGCCGCGACGCCGCCGCCGGCCGAGGTCGATCTCCTGGTGGCGTTCCGCGAGCCGCGACGGCTGGACTTCGCCGCCGATGCGAAGCGCCGCGTCCTCTGGTTGTGCGGTGCTGCACCCGCGGGGGCCTTGTCGCACGCGGCCGTGGCCCGCCATCGGCCGGCGGTGGTGCTGGCGAGCCGGGCGCAGCGCGACGCGCTGCTGGTGCCGGACGGACTCGATGCCACGGTGATCGAGCCGGGGATTGCCGCGTCCTATCTCGAGGATGCGGCCATGTCGCCGCAGGAGCCGCCGCGCGCCGTCGCGACGGCGCATCCGCTGGCCGGCCTGGATTGGCTGATCAAGCTGTGGGTGGATCGCATCCGTCCCGACGTGCCGCAGGCCGAGCTGCATGTCTATTCGGCGTGGCTGGACCAGGGGCGGCTGGGCGCGGCGGTCCCGGCGGGCGTCAAACCGGTGGTCGACCAGACTGTCGCCGCCGGAGAGCACGGGGTGATCGTCCAGCGGCCGCAAGCCGATCCTGCGATGGCCGAGGCGTATCGGCAGGCGCGGGTGCATCTTCATCCGGCGGCCGCGAGCGACGTCTTCGGCTTCGCGCTGGCCGAGAGCCAGGCGGCCGGGTTGCCGGCGGTTGTCCGCGCCACCAACCCCGTGATGGTCGAGCGGATCACTGACGGCCAGACCGGCGCGATCGCCGCGGGCGACGCCAATTTCGCCGGCGCCGTGATCAAGCTGCTCAGCGACCGATTGAGCTTCGAGCACATGAGCGCCGCGGCGCGAGAGCTCAAGCGGGGACGGAGCTGGGCGGTGGCCGCGGCGGACTGGGAGGACCGCTTCGGGTGAGGATCCTCTTCATCACCGCGACGCGGATCGGCGACGCCGTCCTCACCACCGGCGTCCTGAGCTGGCTCGCCACCCGGCACCCTGCGGCCCGGTTCACCATTGCCTGCGGCCGCCCGGCGGCACCGTTGTTCGAGCCGTTTCCCCGGCTCGAACGGCTGTTCGTCATGGACAAGCAGCCGATGAGCCTGCATTGGCTGAAGCTCTGGTCGACCTCAGTTGGCACGCGGTGGGATCTCGCCGTCGACCTTCGGGGATCGGCGCTGCTGTGGTGCCTTGCCGCGCGCCGCCGGGTGGTCGGCCGCCGCGGCCGCGACGAGACGCAGCACGGTGTGCGGGAGCTGGCATCGCTGCTCGGCGTCCAGCCGCCGCCGTCGCCGGTGCTGTGGACCACGGCGGAGCAGGAGCGCCGCGCCGAGATGCTCATCCCGTCGGGCGGCCGCGTGCTCGGCATCGGCCCGACCGCGAACTGGCGCGGCAAGGAATGGCCGGCCGAGAATTTTGCCGCCCTCATCGAGCGCCTGACCCATCCCGGCGGCCTTCTCCCCGGGGCACGCGTGGCGCTGTTCGGTGCCAAAGGCGAGCGCGCCGCCGCCGCCCCCGTCCTGTCCTCGGTGCCGGCCACCCGACGGATCGACCTCGTCGGCACGGCCGACCTGCCGACCGTCGCGGCATGCCTCAGGCGTTGCGATCTTTACATCGGCAATGATTCGGGACTTATGCATATGGCGGCGGCCGTCGGCACGCCGACGCTCGGCCTGTTTGGGCCGGGCAATGAGAGGCGCTACGGCCCGTGGGGCGGGCGGACGGCGGTGGTACGCACCAAGCTGACGCCGCAGGAGCTCATGGGCCCGGGCTTCAATCATCTGACGACCGCCACGTTGATGGAAAGCCTCAGCGTCGACGGCGTCGAGGCGGCGGCGATCGATCTCTACACGCGGACCCGCGAGCGCGCGTCGTGAGCCGGATCGTCCTCGCCGACGACGGTATCCCCTTCGACGGCCGCAGCCCGGAGGCCGGGCCGCTCGGCGGCGCTGAATCCGCGTTCGTATCCCTGGCCGAGGCCCTGGCCCGCCGCGGCCACGCCGTGGAGGCCTATACCAAATGCGCGGCCACGGTGACCCACAATGGCGTGGCGTGGCGGCCGATCGACGGCGGCGCCCCGGACGCGGCCGACCTCTACATCGCCAATCGCGGCGACAAGCTGCTGACGCTCGTGCCCGGCGCCCGCTCGACCGCGTTCTGGATTCACAACCCCGCCCGGTATCTCCGCAAATGGCGCTACCTGTCGAAGCTGTGGCGTCGCCAGCCGACCCTCGTGTTTCTCAGCGCCTATCATGCCGGAACCTATCCGGGATGGGCGCCCGGCCGACGGCGCGCCATCATTCCGCACGGGATCCATGACGCGTTCCGCGACATCGCCAGCCCGGTGCTGCCGCCGCGGCCGCGCGCCGTGTTCACGTCGAACCCGCTGCGTTCGCTCGACTGGCTGATCGAGACATGGGTGACGCGGATCTTTCCGGCCGTGCCCAAGGCCGAGCTGCATGTCTTCTCAGGGCCCGCGACCTACGGCGCCCTCGGCGCGAGGAAGGCCGGCGAGATGGAGCCGGTCCTGCGCCAGGCCCGCGCCATGAAGGACGCCGGCGTGGTGCTGCGCGAGCCGTTGCCGCGCGACCGCCTGGCGGCGGAGCTCGCGGGATTCCGGGTCTTCGCCTACCGCGGCAGCGAGGAGGAGACGTTCTGCCTCGCTGCCGGAGAGGCGCAGGCGGCCGGTGTCCCGGCGGTGGTCTGCGATATCGGCGCGCTCGCGGAGCGGGTGCGCGACCGCGAGACCGGTTTCGTCGTCTCGCCTGAGCCAGGCCGGGACGAACGCGATTTCGCAACCGCCATGATCAAGGTCCTGACCGACGACACGTTATGGCGGCGGCTTCACCAGGGTGCGGTGTCCCGTCAACGACGGCGCGGCTGGGACGACGCGGCGGTTGATTTCGAGCGTTTGATCGAGTCCTGATCGGCTATAGTCGCGGCATGTCGGTCTCGTTCGTCGTCACCGTCTACAACAAGCGGCCGTTTCTGCCGGTTGTCCTGCCGGCCGTGGCGGCGGAATGCCGGGACGTCGGCGGCGAGATCGTCATCGTCGACGACGGGTCGACCGACGGCTCGGGCGCGTTCCTGGATGAGTTCTGTGCCGGCAATCCCGCGTGCCGGCTGATCCGCCAGAAAAACGCCGGTCCGCCCGCGGCGGTGACCGCCGGCTTGCGGGCGGCGGCCATGCCGTATGTCCGCCCGATCGATGCTGACGACATCCCGGTCCGCGGCAGCACGCGCGTTATGATGGCCGCTCTGGAGCGCACCGGCGCCGGGCTTGTCGGCGGCCAGAAACAGACCTACGACCTCCGGTCCCTCGACCCCGCGCTATTGCGGCCGATCGATCCGGCGGCCGGCGACAGCGCCGAGGTCGTCGCCGATCCGATCCACGACACGATCCGCAAGAACGACTTCGTCCCCAGCGTGATGCTGATGACGCGCCGCATCGCCCATGCCGTCGTGCCGGTCCCCGATATCAGCTACACCAGCCACGACTTCTACATCGTGGTGCGCGCCGCCCGGATCGCGCCGGTCGCGAAGCTCGGCGTCACGGTCTGCTACTTCGCGGTCGCGGCGGACAATCGGATGTCCGCGTCGGTCGCCGGCATGTACCACGACACGGTCATGGTCTCGCGCGCCTATATGCTGGGTCCCGAGGCCTGGAGCGGGCCGCATCGGCGCTATGCCATGCGCCGCATGGCCGGGCGGGCGCTGCTCTACGCCCGGCGGCATCGGCCGTTCGATCCGGCACGGTGGCTGGGGCTCTTCCTCGTCCGGCTCGCCGGATATCTGCCGCTCTACCCGCTGTTCCCGGCGCTCCTCAGCTACGTGGCGCGGACCTACACGCCGAGCCTGGTGCGCCGTGCATCATCGCCGCATCTGGGCGTCGCAGCGGGCAAGGATCTCCACGACCTCACGGCCAAGACCAAGGCTTGAGTCGGAGCGGCGGCCGAACCGGACGGCGCTTGCGAATTCGCGGACCAGGGTGGTCAGGGGCAGCTCCGCTTCGTGCGACACCGGGCGCTCGTCGGAGCCGATCCGGCGCATGAGCTTGTCCGGCGCCAGGTCGTCGAACACGAGGCCGCCTTTCTCGCCTTGCACCTCGAGCCGGCGGCGCTTCGGCCGGAACAGGTTGCCGACGCGGATCTGGGCGGTGATGTTGCGCGGAAAGGCGAGCTCGATCAGATAGCGCTCGCCAAAGCCGTTCTCGACCGCCTCGCGCACCTCGCATCGCGCCGTGGCACGGGTCGGCGACGCCTCCAGCAGATCGAGGCACATCGAGATGTCGTGCGGCGCCCAATCCCACAGCGCCGTGACGTCGGGACGGAACAGCCCCCAGCTGCCTGAATTGGTGACGATGCGGCGCACCGGCCCGATCTCCGGCAGCGACCGCTTCAGCTTGCGGAAGGCGGCATTGAACAGCTGGGTGTGGCCGACCATGGCAAGAACGTTGCGCGCGCGGCTCTTCTGCTCGAGCGCCTGGGCCGTCTCCGGCGACAGGGTCAGCGGCTTCTCGATCAGCACCGGCTTCTTCGCATCGATGGCGGCGTCGGCCATCTCGGCATGGAGGCGGGGCGGGGTGGCGACGATCACGGCATCGACGTCGCCGGCACTCACCACGTCGCCCCAGTTCTCGGAAATCCGGCACTCCGGCGGCACGAGGGTCCGGCTGGCCGGGTTCCGGCTCCCGAGCGCGGTCAGGCGGATGCCGGGGACGAGCTTGAACGTCTCGATATAGCGCTGACCCCAGCGGCCAGCCCCGAGCAGCCCTATGCGGATCTCAGCCTCGTCGTTCATGCGCAGCCTTGCCTGGCAGCCGGCGGCCGGCCAGAGGGTTCAGTATAGAACCCCTAATGGACCGATAGCTGTGGCAAAGGGACGATAAAGTGGCCCCCGCCGGCGCGGAAGGCCGCGTGCTTGGCCATGATCGCGTCGGCGAAATTCCACGCCAGCATCACCAGATAGTCCGGGCGGCGCTCGTAGATCGTGCCGACCGACAGCACCGGGACGTGCAGGCCCGGGCTGAACAGCCCTGTTTTCAAGGGGCTATCGTCCACGATGTACTCGATCACGCGGGCATCGAGGCCGAAATGGTACATGAGCGTGGTCGCCTTGGCGGGCGCGCCATAGGCGGCGATGCGCTTGCCCTGACGCTTGATGTCGGCCAGCAAGGTCGTCAGTTCGGCGCGGCAGCGGTCGATCCGGGCAGCATAGCCGCGGAACGTCTCCGGCCGGTCCAGGCCGATCTGTCGCTCGTAGGCCTCCAGCGCGTCCAGGCCGGGGCTGACCGGGTGCGCGCCCGGCCGGCCGGCGAAGCCCCGCAGCGCACCACCCTGGATGTCGACCCGCGCCGCGTCGAACAGCTCCAGCCCATTTTTGGCGAAGAACCGGCGCAGCGGGCCGACGCGGTGATAGTCGATATGCTCGTGATACATGGTGTCGAAAAGCGTCTTTTCGTACACGTCCACGAGATAGCCGGACTCGAACACGAACACGCCGTCCGGGCCGAGCAGCTCGCCCACACCCTGGATCAGCCCTTCCATGTCGGCGACATGCGCGAACACGTGGTTCGCCGCGACCACCTTCGCCGGCCCGTGCTCCGTGCGGATGCGCCGGGCGGTCTCGACATTGAAGAAGGCGGGCAGAGTCGGCACGCCCGACGCGTTCGCCTGGGCGGCGATGTTGCGCGCCGGATCGACGCCGAGCACCGAAAGCCCGGCGTCCTTGAAGGGGCGCAGGAACGTGCCGTCGTTCGAGCCGGCTTCGACGACGAATTGGCCGGGCCGAAGCTGCAGCCGGTCAATCACGGCCTGGGCGTGGGCGCGCAGATGCGCGACCATCACCGGCGCGGCCCCCGACGTGTACACATAATGCGCGAACAGGTACTCCGGATCGACGATGTCGACGAGCTGCAGATGCCCGCAGTCGCGGCAGAGATGGACGTCAAGCGGGAAGACCGGCTGCTTCTCCTGCAGCCGCTCCGGCGGCACGAACGAGTTCGCGGGCGGCGTCGGCGTCAGCGACAGCACTGGTTCGAGCTTGCGGCTGCCGCACAGCCGGCAGGCCTCGTTGCGATGGTAGAGGGAAGCGGCCATCGGCCGGCGCCGGAGCTTAAGACTTGGGCTTGATCAGCTCGACCCGCACCAGATCTTCTTCGTACGAGGTCTGATCGCGCGGCCCGCCCGCGATGTTCACGAACATCGAATCCTCGAGATACTCCACCGCGTGCTCGACCAGCGGCGGCGTGTAGACGAGCTGCCCGGCGCGGATGAGCAGGAATTTCGGCTCGATCTTCAGGCCGACCGGCCGATAGAAGTATTTCATCGTGCCGCTGACCAGATACATATAGTGCCAGTCGGCGCGGTGATAGTGGTTGGCGCGGATGGCGCCCGCTTTCGAGGTGATGACCTGCACCGCCTGGACGTCCGCCTGCACCAGGGTCTGGATCGCGCCGCGTGCGTCGACGAACGCCGCCGGCAGCTCGACCATGGGTCCTCCTGGCCCTTCCTTGGGCGCGGGCGAGTGCGGGCGGCTCATGGCGTCTCCTGGCGTGGTGCTGGTCGGGGCGGTTCAGAGGAAGCGGCTGAAATCGATTTCGAACGCGATCTTGCGCAGCTCTTCCATCATGTTCGTGCGCTTCGGCGCCCAGCCGAGCGCGCGGATGCGCGAGTCATCGAGGCTGTAGCGCAGGTCCTGGCCGACGCGGTTGGCCACCGGCTTGATCGCCTTGTCCTCCGGCACGTCCATGATCTTCGCCATCATGCGCAGCACGTCGATGTTCGGAAGCTCGACCGGTCCGCACACGTTGTACGTGGAATTCGCCTGACCCTTGTCGATCATGGTCAGGATCGCGTCGACCGTATCTTCGACGTGCAGCCAGGACCGGCGATAGGTGCCGTCGCCCTGCATCAGGGCCGGCATGCCGCGCTGCATGCGCCAGAACGATTTCGGGATCAGCTTTTCGGGATACTGGTGCATCCCGTAATTATTGCTCATCCGCACGATCATGTAGCGCACGCCATAGGTCCGCGCCCAGCCGAACACCAGCATGTCCGCCGCCGCCTTGCTCGCGGAATAGGGATTCGACGGGCGCAGCGGATCGGTCTCCTTGTGGACTCCGTCGATGATGTCGCCGTACACCTCGTCGGTGCTGACCTGCACGAACAGCGGCGCCTCGTGCGGGTAGCGCGCGCGGGTCAGCTCCAGGAGGCGCTGCACGCCCATGAAATTCGAATGGCAGAACTGCCGGTTGTCGGCGATCGAGTTGTCCACATGCGATTCGGCGGCGAAATTGATCACCACGTCGCTTTCCGGAAGATGCGTCAGCGCCGCGACGTCCTCGCGGATGTGGCGGTAATTCGTATTATCCTGAAACTCCTTCATCGCGACCCGGTCGGCGGCGTAGTTGACGACGTCGACATTGGTGACGAAATGTCCGAGTTTCAGGCAGCGCGCGACGAAATGCTTGCCGATGAAGCCAAGCCCGCCGGTGACCAGGAAAATCTTGCCTTTCACGCCGGTGCGACCCCTAAGCTTGAGTTTCGGTCCGACCGATAGCACACCCTCGCACCCGGCCGAAATCGGCAAGAACATGGCTCATTTGGTGGATTCCCGTCAATCGATCCGTAGTCCGGATGCCCAAACAATTCGGCCGATTTGCAAGCGGTTTTCGGCCGGCGGCGTCGGATTTACCGCTCCCGCGAGCATCTTATTGCCAAGACCCGCGATATCGTCGACAACCGGCGGCGTGATGTTCAGCTCATTGCCCCCGGCGCCGCGATCCGGCCTCGCGACCCGGATCACCAGCACCATGATCGCGTGATGTGCGGCATCGGCGGCATCATGACCTTCGGCCGACAAGGGCCGTCGGTTGACTGGCTGCGCCGGCTAGCGCAGGCGCTGGCGCATCGCGGTCCCGACGGCCAGCACGAATATCGCAACGGTAATGTCGGCATGATCCACAACCGGCTGGCGATCATCGATCTCGCCACCGGCGACCAGCCGATTTACGAGCCCGGTGGTGCTGCCGTGGTGGCGAACGGCGAGATCTACAATTACGTCGAGCTGCGCCAGGAGTTGCGCGGCGTCAATTTCGCCACGCAATCGGATTGCGAGCCGCCGCTCATCCTCTACCGCCGCCACGGCCTCGATTTCGTCGATCGCCTGCGTGGGATGTATGCGCTGGCGATCCACGATCCGCGCGCCGGCCGGCTGATCCTGGCGCGCGATCCGTTTGGCATCAAGCCGCTGTATTACGCCCAGACCTCGCACGGGTTCGCCTTTGCCTCGGAGCCGCAGGCTCTGATTGCGACCGGTCTCGTCCGGCTCGAGATCGACCCCGCCCGGCGGGCCGAGTTGCTGGAGCTGCAGTTCACGACCCGGGCGGAGACGATTTTCCAGGGCATCAACCGCGTGCTGCCGGGCGAGACGATCGTGGTGTCGGATGGGCGGATCATCGAGCGGCGCCGGCGCCCCGCATTGCCGGGCAAGGGCCCGGAGCCGCGCGAGCTCGATGACGCGCTCGCGGTGCTCGACACCGTGATCGAGGACAGCGTGCGCGTTCACCAGCGCTCGGATGTGCCGTACGGCATGTTCCTTTCGGGCGGCATCGATTCCTCGGTCATCCTGGCGCAGATGGCGCGGCTCAACCCGCGGCCGGTGGTGGCGTTCACCGCCTGGTTTCCGGACAGCGCGGTGGCCGACGAGCGGCCGGCGGCCGAGGCGGTCGCGCGGGCGGTGTCGGCCGAGCACGTCGAGGTCCCGGTCCGCGAGCAGGATTTCTGGTCCGTGCTGCCGAAAGTCGCGGCCATCATGGACGACCCGGTCGCCGATTACGCCTGCGTCCCGACCTACATGCTGGGCGAGCGGGCGCGCGCGGCGGGGCTGAAGGTCGTCCTCTCGGGCGAGGGCGGAGACGAGATGTTCGCCGGCTACGGCCGCTACCGCAGCGGGCTCCGGCCGTGGTGGCTGGGCGGCAGGATCATGCGGCGGCGCGGCACGTTCGACGGCCTCGACGTGCTGCGCGAGCGCAGCCCGAGCTGGCGCGACGGAATCGAGGGGGCGGAGCTCACCGAGCGCATCGACGGACGGACCCGGCTCCAGATCGCCCAGGCGGTCGACTGTGCGGACTGGCTGCCGCACGATCTGCTGATCAAGGTGGACCGCTGTCTCATGGCGCACGGTGTGGAAGGACGTACGCCGTTCCTCGACCCGGCGGTGGCAGAGTTTGCCTTCCGGCTGCCCGATCGCCTGAAGGTGCGCGGCGGCCAGGGCAAATGGCTGCTGCGCCGGTGGCTCGAGCGCGCGGTACCGGCCGCGGCCAACGCGGCACCCAAGCGCGGGTTCACGGTTCCAGTGGCGACCTGGATCGCCGCCGAGGCGTCCCGCCTCGGACCGCTGGTCGCCGCCCAGCCCTCCATCGCGGAGCTGGCGTCGGCCGATGCGGTGGTCAGGCTGTTCCGGTCCGGCGATAAGCATGCTGGCTTTGCGGCGTGGACTCTGCTCTTCTATGCCTTATGGCATCGCCGGCACGTCCAGGGACGGCCGGCCGAGGGGGATGTCTTCGAGTGTCTGGCTTCGACGTAAGCGACGCATGACCGAACGGCTGGTCCTTCGCCAACCCGACGATTGGCACGTTCATCTGCGCGACGGAGACATGCTGGCGCTGACCGTTCCGCATACGGCCCGCCAGTTCCGTCGCGCCATCGTCATGCCGAACCTCGTCCCGCCGGTGACCACCGCCGCCGCGGCCGCCGCCTATCGCAGCCGTATCCAGAAAGCGATTCCGGCCGGCGTCGAATTCACGCCGCTCACCACGTGCTATCTGACCGACATGAGCGAGCCGGCCGAGATCAAGCAGGGCTGGGAGCAAGGTGTGTTCTCGGCGGCGAAGCTCTATCCCGCGCACGCCACCACGAACTCGGCGCAGGGTGTCACCGACCCGGCGCGGCTGTGGGACGTGTTCGCGATCATGCAGCGCCTGGGCATGCCGCTGCTCATCCACGGCGAGGTGTCGGACCCGAATGTCGACATCTTCGACCGCGAGAACGTCTTCATCGACCGCGTGCTCACGCGGCTGCTCGATGACTTCCCCGATTTGAAGGTCGTGCTCGAGCACATCACGACCGCGGAGGCCGTCGACTTCATTCTCGGCGCCAGCGCCAATGTGGCCGCGACGATCACGCCGCACCATCTGGTGATCAACCGCAACTCGATGTTCCAGGGCGGGATCCGGCCGCATCTCTTTTGCCTGCCGATCGCGAAGCGCGAGCGGCACCGCCGGGCGCTGCGCCGCGCCGCGGTCTCGGGAAATCCGAAGTTCTTCCTCGGCACCGATTCGGCGCCGCATCAGGTCAGCCTGAAAGAGAGCGCTTGCGGCTGCGCCGGCATATTCAACGCGCCTTACGCGCTCGAGACCTACGCCCGCGTCTTCGAGGAAGAGAAGGCGCTGGACCGCCTCGAAGGGTTCGCGTCGATTTACGGCCCGCATTTCTACGGTCTGCCCGTCAACCAGGGCTATGTGGTGCTGGAGCGCCGCACCGTCGAGGTGCCGGAGGTGCTGACCGGCCCCGGGGGGCAGCGGGTCGCGGCGTTCCTCGGCGGCACCCAGCTCGGCTGGCATTTTGCCGGCACCGCCGCGGCGGAGATGCAGCGGGCGCGCCCCGTCGCCTGAGTCTCCGGCGGTCGATTGACCGCTTGCGCGGCAGTTCGTAGATTCTACCTTTCCACCGAAAATACGCCTCCGACGGCGCGCGGGAGCATTTCGTGATCGATCCTCTGATCGTCGAAGACCTGATCGAGCGGGCCTTGACCGAAGACATCGGCTTTTGCGATCTGACCAGCGAGCTGGTCATCCCCGCAAATGCCCGGGCGGATTTCCTGATCAACACCCGGCAGGACATCATGGTCGCCGGCATCGGCATTGCGGCCCAGGTGTTCCATCGCCGGGTGCCCGAGGCGAAGTTCGAGACCTTCGTCCAGGACGGCGAACGCGCCTCGCGCGGCGCCAGGCTCGCCCGCGTCACCGGCCCGGCCCGCGGGCTACTCAGCGCCGAGCGGACCGCGCTCAATATTCTTCAGCACCTGTCGGGTATCGCGACCGAGACCGCGAAATACGTCGAGAAGATCAAGGGCACGAAAGCGGTGCTGATCGACACGCGCAAAACCCATCCGGGCTTGCGCGCGGTCGAGAAGCACGCGACGTGGCTCGGCGGGGCCCGCAATCACCGGCTGCGGCTCGACGACGGGGTCCTGATCAAGGACAACCACATCAGCGTCTGCGGCTCGATCAAGGCGGCGGTCGCCAAGGCGAAGGCGGGCGTGCCGGTGCTGACTCGCGTCGAGGTCGAATGCGACCGGCTCGATCAGGTGCGCGAGGCGGTCGAGGCGGGCGCCGACATGATCCTGCTCGACAACATGGACGCGGCCACCATGCGCGAGGCGGTGAAGATCTCCGGCGGCCGGGTGCCGCTCGAAGCGTCGGGCGGAATCAACTTCGACACCATCCGTGAGAAGGCGGAGAGCGGCGTCGACTACATTTCGGTCGGCCGCATCACCCAGTCCTCTCCGGCCGTCGACATCGGCCTCGACGTGACGATTACGACGTGACTGGGCAAGACGTGAGCGGGACCGGCGACAGCGGCCGCGCCGGCCGCTCGGTCGGCCTCTTCTGCTCCGCCGCCGCCAAGCTGCCGGAGTTCATGATCCAGGCGGCGCGCGAGTTCGGTGCGGAATGCGCGCGGCGGCGGTGGCGGCTGGTCTATGGCGGCAGCCGCAACGGGCTGATGGGCGAGGCGGCGACCGCGGCCCTCGCCGCGGGCGGCGACGTGGTCGGGGTCATGCCGCATTTCCTGGTCGCCCGCGAAGCGGCGAAACGCGACATCACGGAGCTGCATCTCGTCGACACGCTGGCTGAGCGCAAGGAAATGATGATCGAGCTCGCGGACATTTTCGTCTGCCTGCCCGGCGGCATCGGCACCTTGGACGAGCTGCTCGAGGTGCTCACCACCAACGACCTCGGTCGTCACGAGAAGCCGATCTATCTCTGCAACATCGACGGGTTCTGGACGCCGTTCGACGCCATGATCGCAGCACTCGCCGCGCGCGGGGTGATGCGGCCGCGCGGCCGGGACGGCTATCGGCTGTTTGCCGACGTGCCGTCGCTCATGGAGGGGGTGGCCGCGCATTTCGCCCGGCGCTGAGCCGCGGCCCAGCCGAGGCATCGCCGGTCGACAGCTTTCCTGCTAAGCTTCACCCCATACGAGAGACCTTCCGGAGACACGTCATGACGGCCTGCATCGTCGGCTGGGCGCACGGACAATTCGGCAAGCGCCAGGGCGAGGACATCGAGAAAATGCTGGTCGAGGTGTGCACCCGCGCCATCGCCGACGCCGGCGTGGCTCCGGCCGACATCGACGAGATCTATGTCGGCCATTTCGGCGGCGGTTTTGCCAAGCAGGACTTCCCGGCCTCGCTGGTGCTGCAGGCGTCGGATGCGCTGCGCTTTAAGCCGGCGACGCGCGTGGAGAACGCCTGTGCCACTGGCTCGGCGGCGATCCATCAAGGCGTCAACTCGATCGCAGCCAAGAAATCTCGCGTGGTGCTGGTCGCCGGGGTCGAGAAGATGACCGAGACGCCCGGCGATCAGGTCGGCGGGATCCTGATGAAGTGCTCGTACGTGAAGGAGGAGGACCGGCCGGACATGAGCTTCGCCGGGATCTTCGGCCAGATCGCGCAGCTCTATTTCCAGCGCTACGGCGACCAGTCGGATGCTATGGCGCGCATCGCCGCGAAGAATCATAAGAATGGCGTCGCCAATCCGTATGCGCAGCTGCGCAAGGACCTCGGCTACGAGTTCTGCCGCACGGTGTCGGACAAGAACCCGCTGGTTGCGGGACCCCTGCGGCGCACCGACTGCTCGCTGGTCTCAGATGGGGCCGCGGCATTGGTGCTCGCCGACATCGACACGGCGCTGGCACTGAAGAAGGCCGTGCTGTTCCGCGCGGCGACGCATGTGAACGATTATCTGCCGATGAGCCGGCGCGACATCATCCAGTTCGAAGGCTGTGAGCATGCCTGGAAGCAGGCCTTCGCTCAGGCGCGCGTGACCCTTAACGACCTCAGCCTCGTCGAGACGCATGATTGCTTCACCATCGCCGAGCTGCTGCAATACGAGGCGATGGGCCTCACGCCCAAGGGACAGGGGGCGCGGGCGGCGCATGAAGGCTGGACCGAGAAGACCGGCAAGCTGCCGGTGAACGCCTCGGGCGGCCTCAAGTCGAAGGGCCATCCCATCGGCGCCACTGGGGTGTCGATGCACATCATGGCGGCGATGCAGGTCACCGGCACGGCGGGCGACATGCAGGTCGACCGCGCTGGGCTCGCCGGCGTGTTCAACATGGGCGGTGCCGCCGTCGCCAATTACGCCAGCATCCTCGAGCCGCTGCGCAGCTAGCCATGACCGAATTCCGCGCCCTGGTCCTGGACGAGAAGGACGGCAAGGTGGTGCCGTCGGTCAAACGCGTCTCCGACAGCGAGCTGCCGCAAGGCGACGTCACCGTGGCGATCACGCATTCCACGTTGAACTACAAGGACGGCATGATCCTGGCCGGTCTCGGGCGGATCGTGCGCAAATATCCGCACGTCCCGGGCGTCGATTTCGCGGGCGTCGTCGAAAGCTCCGCCTCGCCCGCGTTCAAGCCCGGCGACAAGGTCGTGCTCACCGGCTGGCGCGTCGGCGAATGGCAGTGGGGCGGCTACGCGGAGAAGGCGCGGGTCAAAGCCGAGTGGCTGGTGCCGCTGCCGTCCGGCATGAGCCTGCAGCACGCGATGGCGATCGGCACCGCCGGCTTCACGGCGATGCTGGCGGTCATCGCCTTGAAACGCCACGGCCTGAAACCGGGTGCTGGCGAAGTCCTGGTGACCGGCGCCGGCGGCGGCCTCGGCAGCGTGGCGGTGGCGATTCTCGCAAAGCTCGGCCACGACGTCACGGCGTCGACCGGGCGGACCGACACTCACGCGCACCTGAAAGGCCTCGGCGCCAAGACGATCATCGGCCGCGCCGAGACCGTGGCGCCGCCCGGCAAGCCGCTGGTCGCCGAGCGCTGGGCCGGCTGCATCGATACGGTGGGCGGAACGGTGCTGGCGGGCGTGCTGCCGGCGATGAAATACGGCGCCTCGGTCGCGGCTTGCGGCAACGCCGGTGGCAACGACGTGCCGGCGAACATCATCCCGTTCCTGCTGCGCGGCGTGAACCTGCTCGGCATCGATTCCGCGGTCAAGCCGATGCCCGAGCGGCGGGAAGCCTGGGCGCGGCTGGTCCGCGAGCTGCCGCTCGACAAGCTGGATGCGATGACCACCGTCATTCGCCTGGACGACCTGCCGGACTGGGGCGGCAAAATCCTCAAAGGTCAGGTGCGCGGCCGCGTCGTCGTCGACCTTGCTCGCTGAGGGGGCCGCATGCGGAAGGACAAAGTCTCTGAGCCGTTCGACATCGAGACCGACCAGCTCGCCTGGCTGAAGGAGATGGCCGAAGCGCACGGGCTCCCGGACGCCTCCAAGGCGCTCCGCGTGGTACTCGATCACGCCATGATGGACGGCGACGAAGATCAGATCTTCATGTCCATCCGCTGCCGGCGCTGCGGGTAGTGACGGGGTCTCCCCTTTTTCGTCATTGCCGGGCCCGACCAGGTCAAGCCCGAGGGTGACGAAGAAGGAATGAGCGCCTGCGCTACGCGCCGGCTTGCGCGGCCATGACGGAGAAGAGCGCGCCCTTCGGGCTCACCGTATTGAAAGCCTGCGCCAGCGGTGAAGTGCAACCAACGTCCAAACGGCCTCGACCAACCCGAACGGCCACGCACCCTGAAGAAACCCATAGGCTGACCCGAGGGCGCAGGCAGCGGCGAAACCCAGAACGTACCAGGGGCTTCGATCTTCGAGCGCGTAGCACACCAGCATGGCGGTGACGGCGAAAAGGCCAAACGCGGTCAAAGAATCCAAGGTCAGGGGCGCCCTATTCGCGCTTTATCGCGCGTTCTTCTGGTCGAACCGTTTTCGCGATCTGAGGATCTCGCCGACGTGAGCGCGCGCCCACGAGCCGAGCGGTTCCACGGCCTTCCACAAGGTGCTGCCGAGCTGGGTCAACTCGTAATCCACACGCTGCGGCGTGGTGGGGTAGACCGTCCGCGTCACCAGGCCGTCGCGCTCCAGTCCACGCAGCGTGAACGTCAGCATCCTCTGTGAAATACCGCCGACCATCCGCTTGATCTCATTGAAGCGCTTGGGGCCATCGCCGAGCAGGACGACGATGAGCACGGTCCACTTGTCGCCGACGCGCGCCAGGATGGAGCTGACGGCGCGACAATCTTCGGTCGCGAGATCGGGAATCTGGACGGTCACGTCGCTGTGCTCCGGTATCAGGTCTGTGCCTTCTTGCGGACCTTACCACCGGTATCTAGATTAGGCCAAGTCACAGTTTGATACCAGATTGGCGCCCTCGGCGTCCATAAAGGAGTAAAGGCATGACCGTCATTTCCGTCATCGTCGGGAGCACGCGCGAAGGGCGGTTCTCGGAAAAGCCCGCGACGTGGATATTGCGACACCTGAAGAAGCGCCCGGGTGTCGAGGCGCGGCTGCTCGATCTTCGCGACTTTCCGATGCCGTTCTTCGATCAGCCGGTGCCGCCGGCCATGCCGGGTCGGGCGCCCTACAAGAACGAGGCCGTGCAGAGATGGACGGCCGCGATCGCGCAGTCCGACGGCTTCGTCGTCGTGACGCCCGAGTACAACTACGGCCCCTCGGCGGTGCTGAAGAACGCGATCGACTGGGTCTATCCCGAGTGGAGACGCAAGGCGGTCGGCTTCGTGAGCTACGGCGGCGCCATGGGCGCCCGCAGCGTCCAGCAGCTCCGCGAAACCGCGATCGAGCTTCAGCTCGCCCCGGTTCGCTCGTCGGTCCATATCCCGGTCGCCACCCTGTGGGCCCACTTCCAAGGCGGCGACGTCGACGCTGGGCTGGCCCAGCTGGACGCGCCGGCCGAGGCGCTGATCGACGATCTGCTGTGGTGGACTGAGGCCTTGAAGACGGCGCGCGCCCGCGCGGCATGACCGCCCACGGCAGGGCGACGCCTTTCATCTCCACGCTTTGTTCGGAGGAAGCCCAATGGCCCTTGCACGACTTAAATCACCGCCGGCGCGCTCGGTGCGGGCGATCGCGCAGCGCACCCATGGCCGGACGCACGGCCCCGTCACCCGGTTGATGAGCCCATCCGACCTGGGCGAGATCCTGAAGCCATTCGTGTTTCTCGATCTGTTCGACCATGCGGGCATGCCCTTCAACGGGCCCCTCCACCCGCACTCGGGTATCGCCACCCTGACCTATGTCGCCGAAGGGGCGGTCAGCTATATCGACCCGGACAGCGTCCGGGGCACATTGCCGGCCGGCGGCGTCGAATGGATGCAGGCTGGACGCGGCATGTGGCACGGCGGTGGACTGGATGGAGCAGACCGGACGCGCGGCTTCCAGCTCTGGATCGCGTTGCCGCCGGAGCTCGAATTGGGTCCGACGGTCAGCCTTTTCCAATCGCCTGGCGACGTGCCGGAAGACGGACCGGCGCGCGTCCTTCTGGGCCGCACCGGGTCCGCCGCGAGCGCCATCGCGTCTCCCTCGCCGATTAACTATCTGGCGGTGCGCTTGAAGGCCGGTGAGCGGTGGCGCTACGAGCCCCCGGCGGGCCACACCGTCCTCTGGGTCGCCGTCGGATCGGGCGTCGTGTCGACGCCCGAAGAACTGCGGCAGGGGGAGTTCGCGGCCTTCGAGCCATCGACCGAAGCGGTCGAATTCGCCGCCGTCACCGATAGCGAGTTCGTACTCGGCTCGGCGGTTCCGCACCCGCACGATCTGGTCCTGGGGTACTACTCCGTGCACACGTCGGCGGCGGCGCTGCGCGACGGCGAGGCGAATATTTTGGCGATCCGGCGGCGCCTCGTTCAGGAAGGCCGTCTGTAAACACGGGCTCCGCGCGCGCCGGGCGCTCCAATCGCTTTGGTTGAGCGCCGGTCGCGCTGGTCCGAGTAGTCATACAAATAAAAAACAAGTCTTCGCAAATTGCCTACAGACATGGCGGGTTTTGCCCACAAGGGCATCACAGTGGCCATTAAGTCTTCCTTCAACTCTGACGGGTAGATCATCACGGCCAAACAATAAGGGGGCAGCCGTGCTTGCAAATCTGAAAATCGCATCTCGTCTCATGATCGGCTTCGGCCTTTTAGTGATCATCATCGCCGGCCTTAGCGGTTACTCGGTCTATTCGGCTCACGACACGCGCGGCGTGATCGAGAACGTGATCCGGCTCAAGGGCAACGAAACGCTGAGCCAGCGCGTGCTCCGGCGCATGCAAGAGGGCCGGTCGGCCGTCTGGACGGCTTTGGCCACCGACGATCAGTCCAAGTGGCAGAAGGCAGAGGAGTCCTTCAAGGTCGCGTCGCAGCGGGCCAATGAGCTCCAGGCCACAACCTTCGACCCCCATCGGCTGGCGGCGGTCAAGGAATTGCGCGCGCAGATCGAGGACTATCAAACGAAGGTCGCTAAGCTCAAGGAGTTCAGGGGTAAAAACAGTTCCCTGGATACGCCGGAGGGGAAGGCCGTTGCTGCCGAGGCAATAGCCGCGGCCGGCAAAGTGGACGCCATCGCCGATCCGCTGGCGGAGGCCTATCGAGGGAACGCCACCAATGCCGCTGCCGCGGCGGACGACGCCCTTGGCCTCGGTATCAAGATCGCCCTGATCGCGGGGATCGTCAGCGTTCTCTTGGGCATCGGCTTGGCGGTCGTCGTGGCGCGCAGCATCAGCACTCCGATCAAGGCCATGACCGGCGCGATGGGGTCGCTCGCCAAGGGCGAGTTGTCCACCGAGATCCCGGCGACCGGAAACAAGGACGAGATCGGCGACATGGCGAAGGCCGTGCAGGTGTTCAAGGACAACATGATCAAGGCCGACCGGCTCGCGGCGGACCAAAAGGTCGAGCAGGCGAAGAAGGAGGCGCGCACCAACGCCGTCGAGGGCTACATCCAGGAGTTCGACAAGTCGGTCGCCAGCGTCCTGCAGGTGGTGTCCTCGGCGTCGACCGAACTGCAGACCACGGCGCAGTCGATGTCGGCAACGGCGGAAGAGACCAGTCGGCAGTCCACGGCGGTGGCTGCGGCGTCCGAGCAGGCCTCGAGCAACGTCCAGACGGTCGCGACGGCCGCCGAGGAGCTGTCGTCGTCCATCGCCGAGATCGCACGTCAGGTCAGCGAGTCGACCCGTATCACAACCCAGGCGGTCCAGGAGACCGAGCGTACCAACAGCCAGATCCAGAGCCTCGCTGCGGCGGCGCAAAAGATCGGCGACGTGGTGAAGCTGATCAACGACATCGCCGGACAGACGAACCTGCTGGCCCTGAACGCCACCATCGAGGCGGCGCGGGCGGGCGAGGCCGGCAAGGGCTTTGCCGTCGTGGCGTCCGAGGTCAAGTCGCTCGCCAACCAGACGGCCAAGGCGACGGAAGAGATCAGCACCAAGGTCGCCGAGATGCAGACCGCCACGGTGCAGTCGGTCGAGGCGGTCAAGACCATCGGGCAGACCATCGGGCGGGTCAACGAGATCGCCACCACCATCGCCTCGGCGGTGGAGGAGCAGGGGGCCGCGACCCAGGAGATCGCCCGCAACGTGCAGCAGGCCTCGGCCGGCACGACGGAGGTGTCGTCGAACATCTCCGGCGTCACCAAGGCCGCGGCTGACACGGGTGCCGCGTCGAGCCAAGTGCTCGGCGCGTCGGGCGAGCTCGCCAAGAACGCCGAGACGCTCCGCGGTCAGGTCGACGGCTTCCTGGCCAAGATCCGCGCGGCGTGAGCCGCATGGACCCGGCGCCCGCTGATGGGTCCACAGCGGGCGCCGGGCCATTTTCCACCCGGTAACCAAGCGTCATGCACAAACTTGAGTCCCAGGCCGGCGCCGAGACGCCATCGCCCTCCGGGTCCGATCCGCGGCGTGCCGCCGGCAACTGGCGCGAGCACGATCTCCTGGTTCGCAGGTTTCACAACGGCAGCCTGGTTCCGACGGAGATCGCCGTGGTCCTCAACAACAAGGGCCTGCGGGTCAAGACCTGGGCCGTCACGGAGGCGTTCGTGCGCATTCGTCTGAAAGCCCTGGGCTTGATGCCGAATATCAGCCGCGTGCTCTACTCGCGGGATGAGAACCTTTATCTACCGCGCCCGCGATTCCACCAGGCCTAAGCCCATCTTTGCGGGGAAAGCCGCTGCAATTCGGACGACCGCCTCAACATCTCACCGTTTCGTCACGGCCGCCGCATGCCGCCAATACATCAGAAAATCAGACTGCGCCTTGCGTCGACGCTGCGACAGCATACCGCGAAGCTCGAAGCGGATTTTCGGCAGCTTCGCTCCCATCTTCTCACGGCGCTGAATCTCCTCATCGCGCTCGAGGCGCGGCTGCCGGGCACGCCGACGTCCGACCTGCGCTGCGAATGTCAGCGGCTCCTGGGCGGGCTCGAATACGTGAAAGAGAAGCCGGACCCGGCAGAGATCAATCGGCTCGCCGCCGAAGTGTGCGGATTCAGCGAGGCGCTTGCGGCGCTCGGGTAGCCGTCGACCGATCGGTGACACCGCCGCGTTGGCGACCCGACGCGGCGCGCGATCCTATCCTATATGTTTTCGATCCAGCCGCGCGCGGCGCCATAGCGCACGATATCGGCACGGGTGCGTAGGCTTAGCTTTTTCATGGCCCGCATTTTATAGGTCTGAATGGTCTTGATGCTGAGGTTGAGCTCCGCGGCCATCTCCTTGTTCCCGAACCCCTGCGCGACGAGCCTCAGAACCGCCACTTCGCGGTTGCTGAGCGCCGCCGCCGCGGGGGAATCACCCGCGGTCCTGCGAAAAAGCACGGTGCTCGCGATCGTCGGATCGATATAGCCGCGTCCCGACATGACGGTGCGGATCGCCCGGACCAGTTCAGCGGGCGCCGAGCGCTTGAGCACGTAGCCCTCGGCGCCCAGCTGCAGGAGATCCCTCAAAGCGTCGCTGTCCCGCCGGTTCGTGAGCACCAGGATTCTCGTACCTGGGCTATGCTGGTGGACGTCGCGGGTGAGATCCGAGACCCTTAACTGCGGCATCGGGACATCGATCAGCGCGATATCCGGCGTGCTCGTTTTGATGATGTCGAGGATTGCTCGGCCGTCGGACGCCTCGCCGACGATTTCCAGATCCGGAACGGCTTCAATCAGCGCCCTCAGGCCAAGGAGAGCCAAGGGATGATCGTCCCCGATGGCGATACGGATGGCGGTTGCCGGTCCCTCGCGCTTGGCATTCGGTTCCCGTTCCGAAGCGCTCATTTCGAAACGCGGCTATTCATGTCGCTCTGTCATATGAAGAGGCCATGTTCCGCGTTCCAGGGGAGTTTCAGACCAGGGAAAGGTGCGATCAGGCGGCGATGTCGTGCGGGTCTGGAGCGGCACGTTGCGGAGACCTCATGTGGTCGAAAGTTAATCTCTGCAGATCGTCGCCCGGCGCTGGCAACCCTTTCGGCAGGCTTGACCGATTTTCCTTACGGATCGACCGGCACATTGCCGACAGGTGACCTCCTTTAGCGCTGATACAAATGCCAGAGTGACTCGCCGGGGGCTTGGAGGAATCTGGCGCCCCTGGAACGATTTTGCCGTTTTTTACGGCGACTAGCGTCGTCGTCGAAGGAGGCTCGGTGGTGTGCCCGTGCGGCGCCTAAAATGCCGTGTGAAATGGCTGTGATCCGAAAAGCCTAGCATGAGTGCAATTGCAGAGAGCGATAAGCTGGTATGGGTCACTAGTCTTCGGGCCCGCTCAATCCGGCGCTGTACCAGATAAGTGTGGGGCGGCATTCCGAAGGTTTGCCGGAAGGCCCGGGCGAAATACGAGACGGAGAGGCCCGTCAGCGCCGCAAGAGCCGGCAACGGCACGTTCTCGCCCAAATGCGCATCGAGATGATCCCTGACGCGGCGCGCTGCGGCCGGCGATAATCCGCCGCGGTGCAGTTCAGAGTCAGCCAAGCGGACGTCGGCCCGCCCGCCCGCGCCTGGATCGGGGAGCAAAGGACGCACGGAGGTTCGCGGCTGTCCCGAAGCCGGCGTGACGATGGCGGACCACACCGCGCCGTCGGAGACGGCTCTCAGCGACACCGAAGCGTCAGCCGATCGTGCTTTTGCAAATAGCCGAGGGGTGCCGATGAAATGGGACGCGGCCGGAACCCCGCGCGCGAGATCTTCATCCGCAACCTGCAGAATTTCCCGCGCGGCCCGATCAGCGCCGGCGATGTGCAGGTCATTGTCCAGGGCGATCAAGAGGACCGGACCGCCACTGTCGCGTGCCAGGCGGAGAATGCGATGGCCACGGAAGCGCTCTCGAAAGAGCCGGCGTTCGATTCCACGCGCGGCATGGACGACCATCGGAAGGGCGAGCGCATGCGCCGCATCCGCTAGCTCGGGGTTCATGCTGGAGACGTCGAGGATCGCGGCCAGACCGCCATCCGGCGCGAAGATCGGTGCCCCGCAGCAGCTGAGATTGATATGACGCCCGCGAAAGTGCTGGTCGCGATGGACGGTCAACGGACGCAATTCGCTAATGCAGGTTCCGATGCCGTTGGTCCCTTCGACCCGCTCCGACCAAATCGCGCCGCGCCACAGGCCCCAATATCTGAATTGAGCGGCCTCCGCGTCGTTTCCGCGATGCTCGACCGCAACCCCGTCCGCGTCGGTCAGGAGAACCACGTAGTCGATATCGCGAACGAACGAATACAGCTGGTCAAGCGCCGGGCCGGCGAGCTCGATGAGGTTCGCCAGCGGCTCACGAAAATTCTTCAGCTCGCCTTCGGTGAGCACAGTCGGCGCATCGTCCTTTTCAAGGTCGATGCGATGATGTTCGAGACTTCGGCGCCACGACGCCGCGATGCCCGGCGCCATCGAGGGCCTGGTCCGAGCGTCAGTCAGCGCCCGGACGTCGTCGATATGCCGGGCAATGTCGAGTCTGTTCAAATTACGACGCATAACGTCCTGGGACGGGCCTGATCGGGTCGCGATGTGTGGAATACCCACATAAATAATAGATAAGCGGGAAAGTAATTCGTTCGACGGGTATGCGGCCTCTAAAGAAAATTTAATCCGTGACGATTTAGTCCATCGAACGCCCGTCCGGGGAAGTTTTGATGCGTAGAGATCTCCAATAAGGAAATCCCGTGGCGCTTCCGTTGAAGCGTTGTGGAATGAGAACGACTCTCAACGAGTATTGCCGTCCACGACACCTGTTAAACGGCAATGCAGCTTCAGGCCGTCTTTCGGCGCGAGTGGTCAGGTCGCTGCAGCGGCCTGCTGTCTACTTCGGACCGACCTGTCGAGCGCCGGTATTGTCGTCCAACGCGTGTCAGAAAAACGCGAAATTTCATTTTCGGTTAACTCCGCGCGTTCAGCGTAGTCCCAAGATCAAACCGAGCGGGGAAGGCACTCAATGATCGGGACTCTCGCCGGCCGACGTCGGTCGGCACAAGTTCTCCTGACTGAACGATCGTCGCAATGATCGGCGCGCGCATATCGGACGAAGCGTCTCGCGTGTTGGCTCAGGCGAAGAATCCGGTGGTCGCGGCGTGTTACGAGCATTGGCTTCAAAAACGTGCGCAGTCGGGTTGGAGCCTGCCTGGCCGGCAGCATCTCGATCTCATCGAGATGAAGGGCGTTCTGCCGCACCTCGTCTTGATCGATGTCGTGCGTCACGGTGTCTATCATCGCTTTCGCACCCGGTTCAGCGGGACATACGTCACGGACATTCTCGGCCGCGATGTCGCAGGCCTGTATATCGAGCACAGCGGGTATCCCCATGCGTTCGATGAGCTCTATCGCCGCTTCTCGACCGTGGTGGATGAAAAGGCACTCGTCTACGGGGTCTCTCCCTCACCCGCGCGGCACCTCGATTTTCTGGAATATGAGCACCTCACGCTGCCGCTCGCAGCCGACGGGCAAACCGTGGACATGCTGTTCGGAGTTAGCTGCGCGTTGCCGTATTCGAAAGTGCCAGCGAGGCACGAATACGGTGTGGCGCCCCTGATCGAACAACCAGGCACGGGACGCCCTTAGCGTCGCATGTCCCCGGTCGTGAACGCTTGCCGCCGAGCGGCTGGTCAGGCGGCCAGGCGCGCCGGTTCGAACGGTGATACGGAGACGCGGCCGTCCTCGACGACGAGGAAGCTGCTCTCGCCGACCTCGCGCCAATGGTCGCTGACCGCGTCCAGCGGCTCGGACAGCACCAGGGTGCAGCCGCTGCCGGCGGTGAAGCGGACGTCGCCCTGCTCGATCCACACATCGCTGCCGCTGCCGTAGAACATGGTGGGCGAGGCGCCGTCGCTCGACCAGCGCAGCGCCAGGATGCGCTGCCCGTCGGCCAGCGCGGCCGCGATGCGGAACGGCTCGTCGATGCTGGCGCGCCGCATGACGGCGAGGACGTCGGCGATGGTGCGCGCGAAGGCGGCTTGCGCGTCCTTGGCGAAGCCGTTGCCGAGCAGCAGATAGAAGAAGAGTTCGCTGTCGGTGGTGCCCTCGCGGGCGAGGAAATATTCCGGCCGGATCATGTGCTCGAGCTCGCGGCGGATCTGGAGGTAACCGCCGATCTTGCCGTTGTGCATGAACAACAGCCGGCCGTAGCGGAAGGGATGGCAGTTGAGGCGCGTCGTCGCGGTGCCGGTGGAGGCGCGGACATGCGCCAGGAACAGCGGCGAGCGGATCTGCTCGGCGAGGCTGCGCAGGTTGCTGTCGTTCCACGCCGGCATCATGTCGCGGAACAGCCCGGGATGCGGCACGTCGGCGTACCAGCCGAGCCCGAACCCGTCGCCGTTGGTCGGCACGATGCTGCGCTGCGCCGACAGGCTCTGGCGGATGAGTGAGTTCTGCGGCTGAAACAGCAGGGTGTCCATGGACACCGGGACCCCGGAATAGGCCAGCCAACGGCACATCGCACACCCCCGCTTCTGCGTCCGCCCCTGAAAGTATAGGGCGAAGGTTGACGATCGGTAACCGCGATCGCTTAAGCGCGGCTGAACAGAACGTTGGCGGACAGCTGCGCGCTTTGAGCGAGGCCGGCGGCCGCGAGACCGCCGGCGGCACAGCGCGCATGGATGGCGCGCGTGCGCTCGCTGTCCGGCGCAGTCTCGATTTCGATCAGGAGCGAGCGCAGGCGCGGATCGGCCAGCGTCTGCCGGGCGCCCTCAAGGATCTTGTCTTCGATGCTGTCGACGTCGAGCTTGAGGTGTGTCGGAAAGGGCGGATTGAATCGCGCGATGAAGTCGTCGATCGCGTAGGCCGTCACGGCCTGGCGAAACTTGACGTCGATGGGCCTGCCGATCATGTCGACATCCGTCCCCACCGCATGCATGGACGAGCCGGCGTCGCTACGCGCCATGTTCATCTGGGTGAGACGCGTGAGGCTGTCGAAGGCCAGGCAATAGGCGGCGACACGGTCGTCCATCCGGTTGATCTCGATGTTGCGGGCCAGGGCCGCGAAGCTCGCGGCACCCGGCTCGAAGGCGAGGGTCCGCACTCCGGGTGCCAGCCCGGCATACAACGAGAACTGTCCGACATTGGCGCCGATGTCCCAGAACACCGCGCCGGGTCGGAAGCTGCGGATCCAGGTCAGGGTCTCGGGTTCGCGAATATGGAATTCACGGATGAAATGCAGGCTCTGGCGCGTCGGACAGTGGAACTCGAGCGCGCCCAGATCTGTCGGCACCGTGAAGGCGGGCTCGAGCAGCTCGGCGGCCAAGGCCTGCGCGCTTTGCCGGCGCCACGGCTTCAGCGGCAACGTCATGGCGCGGGCTGTCGCTGCAATGGCACGCGCGAACGTCGCACTCAAATCTGGATCCCCGCTGCGGTAGTTCTGCCCCAAGGGCGGATTTGCGCCCTGGAGGGGAAGTTAGCCCATCTCCGCGCCCGACCGGGAGGTTTTTAGTCGGCGGCGGCCGTCGCGGTGCGCGCGGCGATGTGGTGGCGGACCTGCATCACCGTCGGGACCGCCAGCGCCAGGCTCGCCGCGACGGCGACGAACACCAGCTGGGGCTGCCCGTGGTCGAGGAAGGCGCCGAACAGCAAGGGTGCGGTGCAGGAGCCGAAATCGAACCCCGAATAGACGAAGCCGAACACGCTGCCGGTCCCGGCCCCGGCGGCCGCCTGGCGGATCAGCACGTCGCGCGACGGCTGGGTGATGCCGTAGCCGATGCCGGCGAGGGCCAGCAGCGGCAGGACGATCCAGCCCGAACCGGCCAGCAAGCTGACCGCCAGCATCATGAGGCTGTCGCCGCCGGTCCCGGCCATCGCCACACGATGATGCTGGCGCGTCCGGTCGGCGAGGAAGCCGCCGCCGAACGTACCGGCCGCATAGCCGGCGAGATAGGCGGTGAGGGCCGAGGTGGCGAGTGCTAGCGAGAGATCGTAGCCGGTGTGCAAGGCGGTGATGCCGAACGCCTGGATGCCCTGGCTCGAGAACGACATCAGGGCGAAGAAGGCAAAACCCATCATGATGACCGGCGAGGTGAAGACGCGCAGATAGCCGCCGGCCGCGGCGGCTTGTGGCCGGCCCGCAGTGGCGCGCTTGCCGCCGCAGGCGATGAGGCCGCGGTTGGCATAGAGCAGCGCCGTCCAGGCGGCGCCGCCGAGGCCGCACACGATGAGCGCCAGGCGCCAGCCGCCATGCGCGGCGATCACCGTCACCAGGACTGGGGCTGCCGCGTAGCCGAGCGCGCCCAGGACGCCGTGCATGGCATAGGCGCGGCCGTGGCGTCGCTCGCTGATGCGAAGGTTGATGATCGACAGATCGGCCGGATGGAACACGCTGTTGCCAAGACCGCTCAGCAGCGCCAGCGGCAGCAGCATCCAGTACGACGGCGCGAACCCGTCGAGCACGATGCCCACCGAGAGCGCCGCCGTGCCGAGCAGAAGCAGCGTATGCGCGCCGTAGCGGTCGACCAGGATCCCGGCGAAGGTCTGGCCGGCACCCGAGGCGACGTAGAACACGGTCATGACGAGGCCGAGCTGGGTGAAGCTGACGCCGAACTCGTCGTGCAGGATTGGAAACAGCGGCGGCAGCACCAGCTGCATCACGTGGCTCCAAAAATGCGCGCCGGCGACCAACGCAGTGATGCGGCCGTCGCGGCGGACGTCGTTTTCGGAGCCGGCAATCGACACGGGCGAACCTCCCCAACCGGCGGCCAGTTTAGCCGCAGCCCGGTGCCGCTGTTAAGGAATGCCCACACGGCACCCATGTTGGCGCTCCCACGGGCAAGTCGCCGGCGGGCGCCGGTTGCGCACCCCTGTGGCGTATGGCATTTTGCGCCGCGTTTCCCGGATGCCGCCGTAGCTCAGTGGTAGAGCACGTCCTTGGTAAGGACGGGGTCGAGTGTTCAATTCACTTCGGCGGCACCATTTTCCTCATTAAATCAGAGCCACTTAGGTCGGCACGATGTTGCACAAAGGTGCGAACAGGTGCAGAACGGTGCCAACGTGCTGGGGTTAAACTGGGGTAAAATGGGGTTAAGCGTTCTACCGGTGTTCCACTTCTAAAGCGGAGCAAGGAACAACCGACTAATCGAACGAGCGGCGGGTCCTGCCGGAGCCGGGAGCCATGCGTACCTGTGAGTCTCTGCGCATAGGCGCCGCCCCGCCAAACTCGGGAGGAGCACATGAACAGCAACAATCTCGAAACGGCGACAATCAAATCGGATGGATACGAGCGCGAGGGGCGAGACGGCGAAGCGGTCGCAATGTACGTCGTGGAAACGGTCAGCGACCGTTTCTGGTTTGAGGTTTATTACGACTACGCAGATAACGGTAACGACTTTAGAGTCACTGTTCGAAATTTTGGCCTCCTTAGCAAGCATCTCGGAGGCGCTACAAACCCAATAGCGCGGCGGAAGTTCAGTGTCGCGGAAGCGAAGACAGCTAAAGCTCGCCTAAACGCTTTGTTCCTTGGTCCTCATGATAACCCGGACCTTCCGTTGCTTCCATTTCGCATCGGAAAGGGCAGATGCCTGAGCGTTGAATTACCGGACGGCTGGATCGTCGTCCATGAGCCACAGTCTTCTCCTGAGCGGCGGAGTTAAACCGATCCCTCCCTCAAGTGAGGCCGTTTGTTGCACACTGTTGCAGAATGTTTCATCCAACAGCGGGGGCAACG
>DASWFO010000307.1:0-17174 GCA_036394195.1 Alphaproteobacteria bacterium
ACGACCCGGATCACGCCTTCCGGGGCTGGAACGACATCTGGCTCGATTCCGCGTTTCGGGCCTGGAACATCGAAGACCTGGTCCGCACCATCGACGCGCCAATGCTGCTGATCCAGGGCGAAGGCGACGAATACGGAACCGCGGCCCAGATCCACGCCATCCGCCGCCAGGCGCAAAGCGACTGCGAGGCGGTGTTGCTGCCCAATTGCGGACATTCGCCCCAGCGCGATCAGCCCGACCACGCGCTGCGCCTGATCGGCGACTTCGTGGCCCGGGTAAGAAACCTGGCACCTGGGACCTAGCCGCTGATTCCTCACCGAAAATTGCCCGGTCGTCGGCTTGACCGGCGGCGGTGTTCGGGCTACTAGCCGAACGGTCGGACTGAGCGCGGCGGCCCTCAAACATAACTCGCTGCCCGGTCCGGCGTGGGCGGCAGACAATCTGGGGAATGGAGCGATGACGGTCGTTCCGGCATTGGCGCGCGGAGCCTCTCGTGGTTGACGGCTCTATCCAGGGCTGGACCGCCGCCGAGCATGGCCTTCCCGACACGTTTCCGAAGCTGCTGGCGCGCAACGTTCGCCAGTTCGGCACCCGCCCGGCGTTTCGCGAAAAGGATTACGGAATCTGGCAGACCTGGGCGTGGTCCGAGATCCACGACCAGATCCGCGGCATCGCAGCGGGCCTCGCGGCGATCGGGCTGAAGCGCGGCCAGGCGATGGCGCTCGTCGGCGACAACCGCCCGCAGCTTTATTGGGCGGTGTGCGCGGCCCAGATGCTGGGAGCCATCCCGGTGCCGGTCTACCAGGACGCGGTCGCCGACGAGATGGGGTTCGTCATTGATCACGCCGGTGCCGACGTCGCGATCGCCGAGGACCAGGAGCAGGTCGACAAGCTGCTGGCGATCCGCGACAAGCACGGGCGGCCGGCGACGATCGTCTACAAGGATGCGCGCGGGTTGCGGACGTACACGGCCGCCGGCTTGATGTCGCTAGAGGCGCTGCAGGCGCGCGGCGCCGAGCTTGCCAGGGCAGAGCCCGATTTTCTCGACGCCGAGATCGCCCGCGGCAAGGGCTCCGACATCTCGGTGATGCTCTACACCTCGGGCACGACCGGCCGCCCGAAGGGTGTGATGCTCACCTATGACAACGTGATCGTGTCGGCGAAGAACGCCATCGCCTTCGACAAGATGACCGCCGCCGACGAGATCATGGCGTATCTGCCGATGGCCTGGGTCGGCGATCACATCTATTCGTACGCCGAGTCCTACGTTTCCGGGTTCTGCCTGTCGTGCCCGGAGAGCAGCGCCACGGTGCTCATGGATCTGCGCGAGATCGGCCCGACTTTCTTCTTCGCGCCGCCCCGCATCTTCGAAAATCTCCTCACGACGGTGTCGATCCGCATGGAGGACGCGGGGCGGATCAAGCGCGCGATGTACCGCGCTTTCATGGGCGTGGCCCGCCGGTCCGGCAGCGCCATCCTCGACGGCCGACCCGTGCCGCTCCTCGAGCGACTGCTGTACGGCCTCGGCGAGATCCTGGTCTACGGCCCGCTCAAGAACACGCTCGGCTTTTCGCGCATGCGGCTCGGCTACACCGCGGGCGAGGCGATCGGCCCCGACATTTTCGAGTTCTACCGCTCGATCGGGCTCAACCTGAAGCAGCTCTACGGCATGACCGAGACCAGCGTGTTCATTTGCCTGCAGCCCGACGGCGGCGTGAAGCTGGATACCGTCGGCGTGCCGGCGCCGCAGGTCGAGATCAAGATCGCCGACAACGGCGAGGTGCTGGTGAGGAGCCCGGGCGTGTTCGTCACCTATTACAAGAACGAGCAGGCGACGGCGGAGACAAAGACCCCGGACGGCTGGGTGCATACCGGCGACGCCGGCTTCTTCGACGGCGATGGGCAGCTGAAGATCATTGACCGCGCCAAGGATGTCGGCCGGCTGAACGACGGCACGATCTTCGCGCCGAAATACATCGAGAACAAACTGAAGTTCTTTCCGTACATCAGGGAGGCGGTCGCGTTCGGCGACGGCCGCGATCACGTCGCGGCGTTCGTCAATATCGACCTGGAGGCAGTCGGCAACTGGGCGGAGCGCCGCGGCCTGCCCTATGCCAGCTATCAGGAGCTGGCCGCCAAGCCCGAGGTCTACGAGCTGATCCAGGGCTGCGTCGAACAGGTGAACCGCGACCTCGCGGCGGATCAGAAGCTGGCCGGCTCGCAGATCAAGCGCTTCCTCGTCCTGCACAAGGAGCTCGACGCCGATGACGGCGAGCTCACCCGGACCCGCAAGGTGCGCCGGCGCTTCGTCGCCGAGCGCTATGCCGCACTGATCGACGGCCTGTATTCCAACGCCGACCGCGCCCGAATCAAGGCGACCGTCACCTTCGAAGACGGCCGGCAGGGCACGCTCGAGGCCGAGCTCGCCATCCGCGAAGCGGCACGGCAGCCGGTTCGCCGCGGCGAGCGCGACCTGGCCGCCGCATGACCGGATCCGGCCGCTCGATCGGCGATGTCCTGCTCGACGTCGAAAACATCACGCTCTCGTTCGGCGGCGTGCGGGCACTGAGCGGCGTTTCGTTCGACATCCGACGGCGCGAGATCCGCGCCATCATCGGGCCGAACGGGGCCGGCAAGTCGTCGATGCTGAACTGCATCAACGGGTTCTATCATCCGCAAGACGGGCGCATCACGTATAAGGGCCGGCCGCGCAAGCAGATGAAGCCGCACGACGCGGCCGCGCAAGGCATCGCCCGGACGTTCCAGAACATCGCCCTGTTCCGCGGCATGACGACGCTCGACAACATCATGACCGGCCGGCTGCTCAAGATGAAGCGCGGCTTCTTCTGGCAGGCGCTGTATTGGGGCCCGGCGCAGCACGAGGACATCGAACACCGCGAGGCGGTCGAGCGGATCATCGATTTCCTCGAGATCCAGGCGATCCGCAAGGTCCCCGTCGGACGCCTGCCCTATGGGCTGCAGAAGCGGGTGGAGCTCGGCCGCGCCCTCGCCGCCGAGCCCGATCTCCTGCTGCTCGACGAGCCGATGGCCGGCATGAACGTCGAGGAGAAAGAGGACATGTGCCGCTTCATCCTCGACGTGAACGAGGAGTTCGGCACCACGATCGCGCTGATCGAGCATGACATGGGCGTGGTCATGGACCTGTCGGACCGCGTCGTCGTGCTCGAGTACGGCCGCAAGATCGCCGACGGCGCGCCCGACCAGGTGCGCGCCGACCAGCGGGTCATCGACGCCTATCTGGGAGTGCCGCACTGACCATGTTCGTTCGCTGCACACCCCCCACCCTGACCCTCCCCCGCAAGGGGGGAGGGAAAAGAGCCGCGTCGCGAACTCCTACTCCCTCCCCCGAGCCCCGTGTTTTCAGGATTGGGGGGAGGGCTGGGGTGGGGGTGATCCGATGAAACCAGATCGGCCGCGCTGACATGGGCTTCTTTCTCGAAGTGACGATCGGCGGGCTGTTGGCGGGCGTCCTTTATTCGCTGGTGGCCCTCGGCTTCGTGCTGATCTTCAAGGCGTCGGGCGTGTTCAATTTCGCGCAGGGCACGATGGTGCTGTTCGCGGCGCTGTCGCTGGTGCGCATGATGGAGGTGATGCCGTTCTGGCTCGCCTTCCCGCTCGCCTGCGCGATCATGATCGGCCTCGCCTTCGCCATCGAGCGCCTGGTGCTGCGCCCGCTGGTCAATCAGGAGAGCATCATCCTGTTCATGGCGACGCTCGGCATCTCCTTCTTCCTCGAAGGCTTCGGCCAGGCGCTGTGGGGAAGCGACATCTACACGCTCAATCTTGGACTGCCCCAGGGGCCGACCTTCATCCTCGAATCGCTGTTCGACGGCGGCCTCCTCGTCGAGAAGCTCGACATCTTCGCCGCCATCGTTGCCGGCGCCCTGGTGACGGCACTCGCGGTCTTCTTCCAGAAGACAAAGATCGGGCTGGCACTCCGCGCCGTCGCCGACGATCACCAGGCCGCGCAGTCGATTGGCGTGCCGCTCAACTACATCTGGCTGATCGTGTGGTCCGCCGCGGGGATCGTGGCGCTGGTCGCCGGGATGGTCTGGGGGGCCAAGCTCGGCGTGCAGTTCTCGATCGCCTTCGTGGCGCTGAAGGCGCTGCCGGTGCTGATTCTCGGCGGCTTCACCTCGGTGCCGGGCGCCATCATCGGCGGCCTCATGATCGGCGTCGGCGAGAAGCTGTCCGAGATCTATCTCGGCCCGGTGATCGGCGGCGGCATCGAGAACTGGTTCGCCTACATGCTGGCGCTGCTGTTCCTGCTGTTCCGGCCGCAGGGCCTGTTCGGCGACCGTATCATCGAGCGGGTCTGACGCCGACATGCTGTATCGCGAAACCGGCCAGTTCAAGACGACGTACGCGGCCGACCAGGCGATCTTTCCGATTTTGCAGGACCGGATCGGCTTGGCGCTGATCCTGGCGATCGGCTTTATCGGCCTGCCGCTGGTCGGATCGCCCTATCTCTTCGCAGGCCTGCTGATTCCCGCTTTGATCCTGGCCCTGGCGGCGATCGGCCTCAACATCCTGACCGGCTATTGCGGACAGCTGTCGCTGGGCACCGGCGCCTTCATGGCGGTCGGCGCCTACACCGCCTACAACGTCGTCATTCGCGTGCCGGAAGTGAATCTGATCGTGGCGTTCCTTCTCGGTGGCGGGATGGCGGCGCTCGTCGGAGCGCTGTTCGGCCTTCCCAGTTTGCGCATCAAGGGATTCTATCTCGCGGTCGCGACCCTCGCCGCGCAGTTCTTCATCGACTGGGTATTCATCCGCATCAAGTGGTTCACGAATAACGCATCGAACGCCTCGGCGCCGGACCCGGTGATCTTCGGCTTCGCGGTCGACACCCCGGTGAAAAAATATCTGCTCGTGCTGGCGGTGGTCGCGGTGATGGCGTTGGTGGCCAAGAACCTGGTGCGCGGCCGCATCGGCCGGGCCTGGATGGCGGTGCGCGACATGGACATCGCCGCCGAGATCATCGGCATCCCGCTTCTGCGCACCAAGCTCCTCGCCTTCGCCGTCAGCTCGTTCTATTGCGGCGTCGCCGGCGCGATGTGGGGCTTTCTGCATCTCGGCGCCTGGGAGCCGCTGACCTTCGACATCAACCGCTCGTTCCAGATCCTGTTCATGATCATCATCGGCGGACTCGGCTCGATCCTGGGCTCGTTCTTCGGCGCCGCATTCATCTCGGTGCTGCCGATCCTCATCAATCGGGTGCCGGCGGCGTTCGGCATGCCAGTCTCGGTGGCGACGGCCTCGCACGTGGAGTCGATGATCTTCGGGGCCTTGATCGTGCTCTTCCTGATCGCCGAGCCGAACGGCCTCGCCCGGCTGTGGCAGATCGGCAAGGAGAAGCTCCGCCTCTGGCCGTTCCCGCACTGACCGGACGTCACCGTGTCAGAGGCATTCCGCTCCGCGCCAGGAGAGACCGCAGCTCGCGGATGACGGGAAACACCTCGCGGTTCCAGTCGCCGCCTTGACGGTCGTGAGCTTCCTGCTCGCGTTCGACGACCCAACGGTCCTCGGTAAAAATCCGGTCGGTGAACCAGCAGATAAACGGCCATGCGACATGGATGGCACCCGGCAGACGGGGCTTGCGTATCGACAGCAAGCCGAATGTGCGGTTGATGCGCTGCTCGCGGTCCTGCGGCACGTAGGTGATCCACAGATTCATCACCGGCGGACCGTCACCCGACCGGATGGTGAGCGTCTGGTAAGGATAGTCGATGCGCACCGTCATCACGTCGGCATCATCGTCGGAGACGCGGCCGCCGAAAATGGCGGCCTCACCCAGAGCGTTCTTCCCAGCCAAGCGGCTGAACGTGTAATCGACTTCGAGCGAGGTGGTGCCGCTGCGCATGTCCCGGCATCGGGTGCGCAGCTGCCCCATCTGCCGGCGATGAAGAAACTGATGGTTCATATCCATCAGATTCTCGTGCATGAACGTGTAATGGCAGCGCACGTCGCCGCCGAAGCGGCGAGTCTTGTAGCGCCGGTCGGCCGCGGCGGCGAACGCGGGAAGCGGCCGTGCGGCCGCCTTGGCCGAATCGCCGGGGAAGACGAAGATCACCCCATCCCGTTCCGCGCAGGGATACGACCTGACGCCGTAGGGCAGCTCGCTCTTGTCCATATAGGGGCTGCCGACACATTGGCCCGAGCAGTCGTATGTCCAGCCGTGATAACAGCAGCGCAGCGTCTCGCCGGTGACGACGCCGGCATGAAGCGGCACCTGGCGGTGCGCGCACCGGTCTTCCAAGGCGAAGAGCGCACCGGACATGGTGCGCACGAGAACGACGGGATCGCCGCCGAAGCGGACCGCAAGCGTCTTGCCGCGCACGACCTGGGGCGACCACGCAACCGGATACCAATGATCGGGATGGGCGCCGATGTGCCGAAGGTCGAAGACCTCCGGGCCGGTCTGCCGTTCAGTGGCAGCAAGGCTGTCCATTTGCCCTCCCTCCCGGTGCCCGGATGGGCTCATCGCTGGTGCCGAAACTCGCACATAGGGTACTGCGCGCGTCGCACAAGGTCGAACGCGTCTTTTTGGGGCGGAACGGCCCTACGCGGACGTGGTGCGGGGCAGCTCGGGCAGTGGCACGCCGCGAGCAATCGCGCCGCAGCGGGCGGCCTCGCCGGCGGCCTTTCGGGTCGCGATGCGGAGCACGGCGGCGACATGATCGCGCGGCACGAAGCAGATGCCCGTGTCGTCCGCCAGCACCAGATCGCCGGCGGCGACGCGCACGCCGCCGATCTCGACCACGCCGTTGATCTCCACCGTCTCGATCCGCCATTTGCCGGTGAGCGGCGTCACCTCGGTGGACCAGACCGGATAGCCGATCTCGCGCGAATGCGCGACGTCCCGCACGACGATCGCGCCGATCTTACCCTGCCGTTTGGCGATTTGCGCCGAAATACCACCCATGTTCGAGATTCCGGCGACACCATCGATCACCAGCACATCGCCAGGCTGAGCCAGGTTATGGGCTTCGAACTCGGCCATGCCGTTCACGTGATCGCGCGCCGCCTGCACCGGATCACGGGTGCCGATCACGTTGCGCACCGTCAGCGCCGGTCCGACCACGCGCGCCCCGGCGACGGTCGGACGGAATGTCGACGCCGCGACGGCACCCGGCAGGCCGAGCTCGTCCAGCGTGTCGGAGACGATGCCGGTCGCGTCACCGAGCGCGGTGAACCCGGCGACGATGTCGTCGGGCAGGCGCGGCACCGCCATCAGGCGAATGCGGTCGCGGGCGATCCGTCCAGTGAGCTGTCTTTCCTGCGGCACCATGTCGGCGGTCCTCCATCAGCACGGCCTTGTGAGCGGGCCGCGATTGTCCGGGTCCACCCGGTGTTGTAGGGTTTCGTCAACCTGCCGCCCCCGCTCGAGAGGGACGGCATTCAGGGAGGTTAACCATGCGTTTGCTCAAGTATAGCCTGGGGCTGGCGGGAGCGATGGCATTGGCCGTGCCGGCTGCCATCGAGAGCTCGGGACCAGCCGCCGCGCAGGCCGCCAACGAACAGTTCATTCCCGGCACGGTCTATCGGACCGGCCCCTACGCGCCAAACGGCATTCCGTTTGCCAACGGCCGCGCGGATTACCTCACGCTGCTGAACAATCGTGACGGCGGCATCAACGGCGTGAAGATCGCGTACGAGGAATGCGACACGGGTTACGCGACCGATCGCGGCGTCGAATGCTATGAGCGCCTGAAAGGCAAGGGACCGACGGGGGCGGCCTGGTTCTCCCCGCTGTCCACCGGCATCACGTTCGCGCTGACCGATAAGGTACCCAGCGACAAGGTGCCACTCTTGACCCAGGCCTATGGCCGGTCGGATTCGGTCGATGGAAGCGTCTTCCAATGGAACTTCCCGCTGACCGGGACCTACTGGGACGGCGCCGATATCCTCATCCAGCACGTCGCCAAGCTCTCGGGTGGCTTCGATAAGCTGAAGGGGAAGCGGATCGCGCTCGTCTATCACGACTCGCCATACGGCAAGGAGCCGATTCCGGTGCTCGAAGCTGAAGCAAAAAAATACGGCTTCACCTTCGATGCGCTGCCGGTGTCGGCGACGGCACTCGTCGAGCAGAAATCGATCTGGCTGCAAATCCGCCAGAACCGGCCGGATTGGGTGTTCCTGTGGGGCTGGGGCGTCATGAACTCCACGGCGGTGAAGGAAGCCGCCTCGGTCAATTACCCGCGCGAGAAAATGTACGGCGTATGGTGGTCGGGTGCGGAGCCCGACGTCGTGCCCGCCGGCGAGGGCGCCAAGGGCTACAACTCCCTGGCGTTGCATGCGCCGGGAACGAGCTTCAAGGTCCACGAGGACGTCTTCAAGTTCGTCTATGACAAGAGCCAGGGCATGGCCAAGCGCGAGGAGGTTGGCGAGGTTCTGTACAACCGCGGCCTCATCGACGCGATGCTCGGCACCGAAGCGATCCGCACGGCGATGGCGCGATTCGGCAACAAGCCGATGACCGGCGAGCAGATCCGCTGGGGCTTCGAGAATCTGAAGGTGACCGCCGATCGCCTGAAGCAACTCGGCTTCGAAGGCCTGGCGCGGCCGATCGCGGTCTCGTGCAGCGACCACTCGGGGATGCACGAGGCGCGCATCCAGCAATGGGACGGCAAAAAGTGGAGCTTCACGTCCGAGTGGATTCAGGCCGACCAGAAGTTCCTCGGCCCGATGATCAAGGAGTCCGCGGCCAAATACGCCAAGGACAAGAACATCACGCCGGTCGATTGCGGCAAGACGTCTTAGCCGAACGACACGCGAGGGCAGGCCGCAAGACCTGCCCTCGCCTTCTTTCAGAGCGATCGCGACCTGAATGAACGAAGCTGCCCGTTCTCCGGCACCGGCAACCGCCGCGCTGCTCGATGTCCGCAACATCGAGGTCATCTATAACCACGTCATCCTGGTGCTGAAGGGCGTCAGCCTGCAGGTGTCGCAGGGCGGCATCGTCACGCTGCTGGGCGCCAACGGGGCCGGCAAGACCACGACGCTCAAGGCCATTTCCAGCCTGCTGCGCGCCGAGCGCGGCGAGGTGACCAAGGGCTCGATCGTCTACGGCGGCGAGCGCGTCGACCGGCTGACTCCGGCCGACCTCGTGCGTCGCGGCGTGATCCTGGTCATGGAGGGTCGCCATTGCTTCGGCCACCTGACGGTGGAGGAGAACCTCCTGACCGGAGCATTCTCGCGGAGGGACGGCCGGGCCGCGATCGCCCGCGACCTCGAGCTGGTCTACGGCTACTTCCCGCGGCTGAAGGAGCGGCGCAAATCGCAGTCCGGCTACACTTCGGGCGGCGAGCAGCAGATGACCGCAATCGGCCGCGCGCTGATGAGCCGCCCGCGCATGATCCTGCTGGATGAGCCGTCGATGGGGCTGGCGCCGCAGCTGGTCGAGGAGATTTTCGAGATCGTCGTCCGGCTCAACCAGGAGCAAGGTGTGTCGCTGCTGCTGGCGGAGCAGAACACCAACATGGCGCTCCGGTTCGCGCATTACGGCTATATCCTCGAGAACGGCCGGGTGGTGCTCGACGGCCGCGCCGAGGAACTCCGCCAGAACGAGGACGTGAAGGAGTTCTATCTCGGCCTGTCGACCGCCGGGCGCAAGAGCTACCGCGACGTCAAGCACTACAAGCGCCGCAAGCGCTGGCTCGCTTAACGCTGGACTCCCACGGTCGCGGGGGTGACGATGCGCCCATGAACGATTCGCCCGACTATCCCGATTTTTTCGACGAGCTTGAGACCCGCGACCCTGAAGTGCGCGACGAGGCGCAGTTCAATGCGTTGGCCGAGCAGCTGGCCAATGCCAAGGCAAACGCGCCGGCTTTTGCCGAAAGCCTCGCTGACGTCGATCCCACGTCCGTGCATGGCCGCGCCGCCTTGGCCAAACTGCCGATCGTCCGCAAATCGGAGCTGATCGAGCGTCAGAAGCGGCAGGTCGAGGAGCGCGATCCCTTCGGCGGCCTGACCGCGATCAAGACCGGCCGCCTCGCCCGCATCTTCGCCTCGCCCGGCCCGATCTACGATCCGGAAGCGATGCGGCCCGATTACTGGCGGCTGGCGCGCGCCCTCTATGCCGCGGGACTCCGCCGCGGCAACATCGTCCATAACAGCTTCTCGTATCACCTCACACCGGCAGGCTCGATGCTGGAATCGGGTGCGCACGCGCTGGGCTGCCCGGTCATCTCCGCGGGCGTCGGCAACACCGAGCTGCAGGTCCGCACCATCGCCGACGTGAAGCCGAAATACTATGTCGGCACGCCGTCCTTCCTGAAAATCCTGCTGGAGAAGGCGCGCGAGCTCGGCGTCGACATCAAGTGCCTTGAACGTGCCCTCGTCTCCGGCGAGGCCCTGCCGGCCAGCCTGCGCGACGAGATCAAGCAGCAGGGCGTCGAGGTCCGGCAATGCTACGCGACCGCCGATCTCGGCTTGATCGCGTATGAATCGCTCGGCGGCGACGGGCTGATCGTCGACGAATGGCTGATCGTGGAAATCGTTCGCCCGGGCACCGGCGATCCGGTAGCCGACGGCGAGGTCGGCGAGGTCGTCGTGACCACGCTCAACCCCGACTATCCGCTGATCCGCTTCGCCACCGGCGACCTCTCCGCCGTTATGGCCGGGACGAGCCCATGCGGGCGAACCAATATCCGGCTCAAGGGCTGGATGGGGCGCGCCGACCAGACCACGAAAGTTCGAGGGATGTTCGTCCATCCCGGACAGGTCGGCGAGATCGCCAGGCGGCACAAGGACATCCGCCGCTATCGGCTGGTGGTCAGCCGGGTCAAGGACAACGACGCGATGACCTTCAAATGCGAGCTCGAAGGGGCGGGCAGCGAGGCGCTCGCGGGCAAGATCGGCGACAGCATGCAGGCGATCACGAAAATGCGCGGCGACGTCGAGTTCGTGAAGCCCGGCACCCTGCCCAACGACGGCAAGGTGATCGAGGACACGCGGCCGGTCAGCTAGTCAGAGCCGCGCCGCCAGCGCCTTGGCTTTGTCGCTCGGCACGAACTCGAACTCGATGAGATCCGTCCACTTGTCGGCCCACCGCTGCAGGAGGCCCGCGTCCTCGCATTCCATCGGCTGGAAGCAGCGGCTGAGATCCTCCTGGATCCAGCTGTCGACGTAGGTCAACCCGTCGGGAAGCATCCGTCCCTTGTCGCGGAACCGCTGGTACACGGACTTAGCGTCACCCCCTCGATAGGTCTCGATGACCATGAACAGCATGGCTGTCTCTCACAGTACTTTGTGCTGCATCACCGGGATGTTCTGGCGCACCTCGCGCTGATAGCCGAAATCGAGCCGGGCGGTGACGAAGCCCGGCTTGTCCTGCGCCATCGCGATCACGTGGCCCCACGGGTTGCAGACGAGGCTGTGCCCGTAGCTGGTGCGGGTGCCGTTGGCGTAGCTGCCGCACTGTGCCGCCGCGAGCACGTAGGTTTCGGTCTCGATCGCGCGCGCGCGCAGCAGCACTTCCCAATGGTCCTTGCCGGTCTGCAACGTGAACGCCGCCGGGACCATGATGATCTCCGCCCCCTTCTTCGCCAGCGCCTGGTAGAGCTCGGGGAAGCGCACGTCGTAGCAGATGGAGGCGCCGATCTCATGGCCTTCGGCTTGGTAGGTCACGACCTCGGTGCCGCGGCTGAACGTCGCCGATTCGCGATATTCCTTGCCGTCGGGCGTCACGACGTCGAAGAGATGGATCTTGCGGTAGCGCGCCAGCTCCGTGCCGTCGCGGCCGAACACGCAGGTCGTGTTGTAGATCTTGTCGGCGTCGGCCTCGAGCAGGCTGCCGCCATGAAGGACGATGCGGTTCCTCGCCGCAAGGTCGCGCAGCAAGGTCCAGGCTTCGCCGCCCGGCAGCTTCTCGGCAGCGCGTTTCTTGGCGTCGAGGCTTTCGCTGAGGCAGGTGAACATCTCCGGCAGCACGATGAGGTCGGGCCGGTCCTCGGCGATCGCCGCCTCGATCAGGCGCTGGGCCTGGGCGAGATTGGCCGCCTTGTTCTCCTGCGAGTTCATCTGGATGAGCGAGACTTTCATGGCTCTCCTGCACCGCGGCGAAAGCGAGATCGCAGTGGACGCAACCCCCTTGCGTGAGTCAATAGGGTGAGATGCACGATGATACCGCGCGTTTGACGGCCAGCGGCCTGGTATGCGATCGCGGCGAGCGCCGGGTGTTCGCCGGGGTCGAGGTCAGGGTCGGCCGCGGCGAGGTTCTGGCCGTGGTCGGCCCGAACGGCGCCGGCAAGTCGAGCCTGCTGCGGCTCCTGGCCGGGCTGCTGCCGCCCGCTGCCGGCACCGTGGCATGGGAGGGCCAGCCGGTCACCGATGATCCGGACGCGCATCGCGCCCGGCTCCATTATGTCGGCCATCTCGATGCGCTGAAGCCGGCGCTGACGCCAGCGGAGACGCTGCGCTTCCAGGCCGAGCTGCATGGCCAGAGCCTGAGCCCCGCCGCGATCACCGACGCCCTGGAGACGTTCGGGCTCGCCGCCCTGGCCCATCTTCCCGCCCGTTTCCTGTCGCAAGGCCAGCGCCGGCGCGCGGCACTGGCCCGCCTGGTCGCCACCTCGGCGCCGCTGTGGCTCCTCGACGAGCCGACGCTCGGTCTCGACGCGGACTCCGTCGCGCGCCTGGAACATGCGCTGGAACGCCATCGCGGCGCCGGCGGGCTGGCCGTCGTGGCGACGCATGGCGGGCTCGATCTCGGCGCGCATGCGACCCTCGACCTTGGAGCCGGCGCGTCATGAATGCCGTCGCCGCGATGCTGCGCCGCGATCTTCGCCTGGCCTGGCGCAGTCCGGGCGACAGCGCCAATGTCGTGCTGTTCTTCGTGCTGGGCGTGGTGCTGTTTCCGTTCGGCGTCGGACCTGGTGCCGAAATCCTGGCCCGCATCTCGGTCGGCGTGATTTGGGTGATGGCGCTGCTGGCGGCGTTGCTGTCGCTCGACCGGCTGTTCCGCGAGGACGCCGAAGACGGCAGCCTGGATCTCCTGGCGCTGTCGCCGGCCCCGCTCGAGTTCCTGGTGCTGGGCAAGGTGCTGGCGCATTGGCTGGTCACCGGCATCCCGCTGATCGTCGCCTCGCCGCTGCTGGCGCTGTTCATGCAGCTGCCGGCCGCAGCCTATCCGGTGTTGCTCCTGGCCCTGCTCCTCGGCACGCCGACGCTCAGCCTGATCGGCGCGATCGGCGCCGGCCTGACCCTGGGCACACGGCGCGGCGGCGTGCTGGTGGCGCTGCTGGTGCTGCCGCTCTACATTCCGGTCCTGATCTTCGGCGTCTCCGCGGTCGAAGCCGCGACCGCCGGGCTTGCGGTGCGGCCGCATCTGCTGCTGCTGGGTGGCCTCCTGGCGCTGTTCGTGCCGCTGTCGCCGATCGCGACGGCGGCAGCGCTGCGCCAGGCCCTCCACTAGCTCGGAATAACCCGCGCATCCAATGGTTTATGGGTGGTCGGCCCAGCGCCCAAAAGGCGTGGAAATGGCGCGGCGAAGGGGCTACATCCTAGGTCGAGCCATGCATCGTTACGCCAATCCTGCCCGCTTCCAGCGGCTCGCCCGCGCCATCTTCCCCTGGACCACGGGCCTGACCGTGCTTTGCCTCGGCGGCGGATTGTGGTTCGCGCTCGTCCAATCGCCGCCCGACTATCAGCAGGGCGAGACGGTGCGGATCATGTACATTCACGTGCCCGCGGCGTGGATGGCGATGTTCTCGTACACCTGTATCGCGGCCGCCTCCGCCGCGCTCCTGGTGTGGAAGCACCCGCTGGCCGAGCTCGCGGCGCGGGCCATGGCGCCGATCGGCGCCAGCTTCACCGCGTTGTGCCTGATCACCGGCTCGCTCTGGGGCGAGCCGATGTGGGGCACGTGGTGGGTGTGGGACGCGCGGCTCACTTCGGTGCTGATCCTGTTCTTCCTCTATCTCGGCCAGATCGCGCTGTTCAACGCATTCGACGATCCGACGCGCGGCGGCCGCGCGGCGGCGATCCTGGCGCTGGTCGGCGTGATCAACGTGCCGATCATCAAATTCTCGGTCGATTGGTGGAACACGCTGCACCAGCCCGCCTCCGTCCTGCGGATGAGCGGCCCGACCATCGACCCGTCGATGCTGCTGCCGCTGCTGCTGATGGCCTTCGGCTTCACGTTCTACTTCGTGAGCCTGACCTTGCTGCGCATCCGCAGCGAGATCCTGGCGCGCCGGCTCAGGGCGCTGCAGTTCGCGCAAGGCTCGGCCGAGCCGGCGGGCGCCAGGCGGGTATCGGCATGAGCGACTTCTTCGCCATGGGCGGCTATGCCGCGTATGTGTGGCCGGCCTATGGCATCACCGCGGCGGTGCTGATCGGCTTGTGGATTGCGAGCGTGCGCAGCCTGAAGTCCCGGGAAGCCGAGGTCGAGGCGGCGGAGGCCGGACAGCCGCGGCGCGGCGACCGATGACCCGGCCTTCGCTGAAGCTACGGCGGGTTGATGAGCTCCGGCCCAGGGTCGATCCGCGAAAGCCCCAGAGGGGCGACGGCGGATGACGCGCAAACGGCGCCGGCTCTACCTGCTGGCTCTTTTCATGGTCGGCCTCGGAACCGCAACGGCACTCACCCTGATGGCCTTCCAGGACAACCTCGTGTTCTTCTACAGCCCGTCCGATCTTCTGGCCAAGAACGTGCCGCCGAATCGCGCGGTGCGGATCGGCGGCCTGGTCGAGCAAGGCTCCGTCGAGCGCCGATCGACCACGGATTCGAAGGTCCAGGTGAGGTTCCGCATCACCGATCTCAGCCACGAGGTGGCGGTCGTCTATGTCGGCATCATCCCCGACCTGTTCCGCGAGGGCCAGGGCGTGGTCGCCAACGGGAAGCTCGGCGCCGACGGCGTGTTCCAGGCGAGCGAGCTCCTGGCCAAGCACGATGAGAAGTACATGCCGCCCGAAGTCGCCGACGCGCTGAAGAAATCGGGACGCTGGCAGGAAACGGGAGCACCGAAGTGATCCCAGAGATCGGTCATTACGCGCTGGTGCTGGCCCTGGCAGTGGCCGCGGTTCAGGTGGTCCTGCCGCTGATCGGCGCCGCACGGAACGATACGGCGCTGATGGAGACCGGCCGCAGCGCCGCCGTCGCGCAGTTCGGCTTCATAGCCCTCGCGTTCGCATGCCTGACCCAAAGCTACGTCGCGTCCGATTTCTCGGTGCGCACGGTCGCCGACAACTCGAATTCGGCGATGCCGCTGCTCTACAAATTCACCGCCACCTGGGGCAACCACGAGGGCTCCATGGTGCTGTGGGTGCTGATCCTGTCGCTGTTCGGCGCCTGCGTCGCGACGTTCGGACGCAACCTGCCGCCGGCGTTGCGCGCCCGCGTGCTGGCGGTGCAGGCGATGATTGGCGTCGCCTTCCTGGCCTTCATCGTGTTCACGTCCAATCCGTTCCTGAGGCTCGATCCGGCACCGGTCGACGGCAGCGATCTGAACCCGCTGCTCCAGGACCCCGGCCTCGCCTTTCACCCGCCGTTTCTCTACCTGGGCTATGTCGGCTTCTCGACGACGTTCTCGTTCGCAATCGCCGCCCTGATCGAGGGCCAGGTCGATCCCGCCTGGGCGCGCTGGGTCCGGCCGTGGACCTTGGCCGCGTGGTCGGCGCTGACCGTCGGCATCGCGATGGGGAGCTGGTGGGCCTACTACGAACTCGGCTGGGGCGGCTGGTGGTTCTGGGATCCGGTCGAAAACGCCTCGTTCATGCCGTGGCTCATCGGCACGGCGCTGCTGCATTCGGCGATCGTGGCCGAGAAGCGCGACGCTTTGAAGACGTGGACCATCCTGCTGGCCATCCTGGCCTTCGCCTTGTCGCTGATCGGCACGTTCCTGGTGCGCTCAGGCGTGCTCACGTCGGTGCACGCCTTCGCCGTCGACCCGGCGCGCGGCCTCTTCATCCTGATCATCCTCGTCGTCGCCATCGGCGGACCGCTGGCCCTGTATGCGTGGCGGGCCCCGGCGCTGAAGACCGGCGGCCTGTTCGCAGCCGTCAGCCGTGAAGGTGCGATGGTCCTGAACAACCTGCTGCTGGCGACGGCGTGCGCCACCGTGTTCCTCGGCACGCTCTATCCGCTGTTCCTCGATGCCGTGAACGGCACCAAGGTGTCCGTCGGACCTCCCTTCTTCAACGCCACTTTCGTGCCGTTGATGATCCCGGTCGCGATCGCGATGATCGTGGCGCCCCTGATGACGTGGAAGCGCGGCGACATCGCGCCGGCGCTCGCCCGGCTCTGGCCAGGTCTCGCGGCCGCCGCAATCGTCGCGGCCACGGTACTGATCTATATCGGCGGCGCGACCGCGCTGGCAGCGTTCGGTATGGCGCTCGCCGCCTGGGTCAGCGTCGGCGCCGTGATCGAGATCGCCGAGCGGGTGCGCCTGTTCCGCGTGCCGCTCCGCGACTCGCTCGCCCGGGCCGCCGGTCTGCCGCGCGCCGCCTGGGGCATGACCGTCGCGCATTTCGGCGTCGGGCTGTTCATTGCCGGGGTCACCGCCTCCTCCGCCTGGCAGACCGAGAAGGTGCAGCTGGTGCGGCCCGGCGAGTCGATCGACGTCGCCGGCTACAACTTCACCTTCAAGGGTGCGGTCGAGGAGCAGGGACCGAACTACATCGCTCGCCGCGGCACCTTCGAGGTCACACGAAACGGCCGCCCGGTGACCACGCTCTATCCCGCCAAGCGGTTCTATCCCGTGCAGCGGCAGACCACGACGGAGGCCGCGATCCACACGCTGTGGATCGCCGACCTCTACGCGGTGATCGGCGATCCCGACGAAGGCAGCCGCGAAAGCGGCGGCCCGGCGTTCCCGACCCGCAGCGACGGCGCGTGGGCGACGCGGCTCTACTACAATCCGCTCGTCCCATGGATCTGGCTGGGCGCGCTGGTGATGGCGCTCGGCGGCGGCATCTCGCTCACCGACCGCCGGCATCGGATCGGAGCACCGGTGCCGGCGCGGCCGCGACCGTCCACGGCACCGGCCGCCGGCGAGTAGCATGCGCCGCCTGGTCTATCTGCTGCCGCTGCTGGCGTTCGTCGTCATTGCCGCGTGGTTCATGGCCGGACTCGCGCGCGATCCCAGCCGCATCCCTTCCGCGCTGATCGACCGGCCGGTGCCGGAATTCGCGCTGCCGGCGGTCGCC
>DASWFO010000308.1:0-1855 GCA_036394195.1 Alphaproteobacteria bacterium
GCGCCGCCCGCAGCGCCGCGGGGCCGTTGGCGAGGAATACGGAGACGTTCTTCGCCAAGACTTCGGCGACCATCGGCGCAAGCTTGGCCGGATCGCCCTCGGTGATCCGCACCACCATCTCGACTTGCGGCAGGGGATGGCGCGACGCCCGGATGCCGCTCACGATTGCATCGACGCGCCCGGCGGCGATCTGCCGGGGCCCGCTATAGACGTAGCCGACCTTGGGCGCTTCGGCGTTGCCCTGGGCCTTCGTCGCCGCCGGCAGCATCGCCGCGCCGGCCAGCAACTGGGTAAAACCACGACGCTTCATTCGATCACCTCGTTGGCGCAGGCAGGCTGAGATAGCCGATCACGGGCAGCGGCTGGCTCCGCGCCAACGCCAGGCAAGGCCCAGCGCCGGCAGCCAACGCCGCTGCAAAAAGCGATCGCCGCTTCGCTACGAAAACCGCGCTCGCCCCCCCGGCCATGGCGCCCCCCAAACCCAGATCATAACCCAGCCCCGGTGCAACCATACTCGATTCCAAGGACTTGGACCGGAACGTTGTGATGCGCAGCCGAGGCTATGAAATTGCAGTGCTCTCGGAGAAGTTTGCGCTTTTGTCCCGGTCCTCTGCGGGATGTGGTTCAAATCGCTCTTCGCTTGGTTTCGATTTGCTGCGATAGCGCCGGACTTTCTAACTTCGAGTTGCGCGTCTGATCGATTGAGGCGGCTGTCCGTAGAGGCGGATAAAGGCCCGTCTCATGTTTTCCGCGTCGCCGAATCCCGTCGCCTCGGCGATGCGTTCGACGGGTTCGCCCGTCGTCTCGATCCGCCCGCGGGCGAGATCGGTGCGCAGGCGTTCCACCACACGCGCCGGCGTGGTGCCGGTCTGCGCCCGGAAGGCCCGGGTGAACTGGCGCAGGCTCATGCCGGCCGAGCCGGCGAGACGTTCGACGGTGAGCGCTTCGGCGATGTGGTCGCGCGCATAGCCGAGAGCCGCGGCGATCCGGTCGTTCTTCGGCGCCAGATCAATGGACGCTGCGAACTGCGATTGCCCGCCGTGGCGACGATGGTAGACGACGAGGTGCTGGGCCACGCCCTTGGCGATCGCAAATCCGTGGTCCTCCTCGACCAGGGCCAGCGCGAGATCGATGCCGGCGGTGATGCCGGCCGAGGTCCAGACGTTGCCGTCGCGACAGAAGATGCAATCGGCCTCGACGCGGACGGACGGATACTCGCGCTGAAGCCGCGCGGCATAGCGCCAGTGCGTCGTCGCCCGACGCCCGTCCAGCAGCCCGGCCGCCGCGAGGGTGAACGCGCCGACGCACACGCTCGCCACCCGCCTGGTTCGGCTCGCGGTCTCGGCAAGACGGCCGAGCGTATCGGCGGGCAGCGGTGGATCGAGCCGTCCGCCGACGACCATGAGCGTATCAGGCACGGCCTCGTCGACCGACGCGGCAGCGATGGTCATGCCGAGGCTGTTGGTCACGGCGCCCGCTTCGGCCGCCAGGACGGTGATCCGATAGGCGGGACGTCCGAGCTCGCGGTTTGCCGCTTCGAACGCCCCGGCCGGACCGGCGAGATCGAGCATCTGGAACCCGGGCGAGACATAGAAACCGATCGTCTTCATGTCCGAATCCTAGGGAAGTATGACCTTTCGGTCATACAGCCTCGGCCGTAGCCTTGTCCACACAGGAGGACAGGACGATGGCACAGACAATCAGCGTGGTGGTGCCGGTGTATGACGGGGTCACCCAGCTCGACTTCACCGGCCCGCACCAGTTTCTCTCGCGCACGCCGGACGTGCAGGTCCGGGTGGCCTCGCTCGACGGCCGGCCGGTCACGGCGGACCGCCTCACCTTTTCCAATCTGGAG
>DASWFO010000309.1:0-19935 GCA_036394195.1 Alphaproteobacteria bacterium
CGGCGGCCGCCGGTCCGGCGGGCCCATATAGGCGAAGACCAGCCCTTTATACTCGTGCACCGGATAGGCGCCCTGGAACAGGCGGTCCTTGAGGCTGTTCTTCGCCGGCTCGCTCGGCATGTCGAGGATCCGGCCGTCCACGTCGAACTGCCAGCCGTGATAACAGCAGCGGATGCCGCGCTCCTCGATCTTTCCGAACTCGAGTGAGGTGCCGCGATGGCAGCAATGCTTCTGCAGCAGGCCGATGCGGCCGCCGCGGTCGCGGAACAGCACGAGGTCCTCGTGCATCACCTTGACGGGCAGGGGGAGGTCTCGGAGCGAGGCTGTGTGCGCGATCGGATGCCAGAACCGCCGCAGGTACTCGCCGCACGGCGTGTCCGGACCGGTGTGCGTCAGCAGCTCGTCCTCTTTCGGGACCGTGCGGTGGTAATAGGCACCGAACGGCTGGTCGAGAAATGGAGCGCGGTCCGACATTACTGGCCTTCCCCTGTCCGTCATCCGATGTTGCCGTCGACCGATGCTGCCGCGATTTGTCGTGGTGGTCAGCAAAAAACGGGCCAGCGGCCACGCGGTTGACTCCCGCCCGTATTGTATACAGTATGCTTTTATCACGCGAACGGAGGCCGGTCATGGCGAAAAGCGAATTCCGCACGCAGATCGAAGACACCATCCAGCAGCGCCACTCCAAGGTCCATCCGTGGAGCGAAGCCTGGGGGGCAGGCCGGCTGAACCGCCGGCTGCTCGGCGAGTGGACGAAACAGCACTATCACTTCGTCGACCCGACCGTGCGCATGTACGGCCAGATACTGACGAACTGCGACGATGACGAAGCGCGGGCGCTGATCATGGAGAGCCTCAACGAGGAGGAGGGCCTGATCGGCACCGGCGATTTCGAGCCGGCGCGGCATGCCGACCTGCTGCTCGATTTCGGCGAGCATTGCGGCCTGAAGCGCGACGACATCAGGAACGCCGACGTGAACGGCGACATCCTGCCCGAAACGCTGGGCTTGCAGAGCTGGGCATTCCGTCAGGCAAGTCGTCCGTGGCTCTATGCGCTGGCGACGATCTTCGTCGGCCTCGAATCGCAGGTGCCGCAGATCTACGCCAAGACCACGCCGCCGCTGATCGAGAAATACGGCTTCACCGAGGACGAGGTCCTGTTCTTCCGCCTGCATATCGTGGCCGACACCGAACACGGCGAGCGCGGCTACGAGATCCTGGAGAAGCACGCGAACACGCCGGAAAAGAAGGCGACCTGCCTGCACCTGGTGCGCCAGGCGACGATGATGCGCCGGCTCTATCTCGACGGCCTCTACCGCAAATATCTCGCCCAGCCGCAGGCTCAGGCCGCGGAATAGGGGCGGCCATGATCACCTATAAGTCGCTGAGCCTCGCCGAGGCGCAGCTCATCCTCGATGCGGCGCAGAAGAAGTGCGAGGAGATGGGCGCGACCGAGGTGCTGTGCGTCGCCGACCCGGCGGGCTATCCCATCGCGCTCCGGCGCCTGGATGGCGGCAAGATCACCAGCGTTCAGATCGCGATGAACAAGGCGTTCACCGCGGCGGGGCACCGCAAGCCGACCCATGTCTACAAGAACGCCCAGCCCGGCGGCGATGCGTTCGGCATTTTCACCCAGCACGAGGGCCGGTTCACAGTGTTCGTCGGTGGGTTCCCGATCGTGGTCGACGGCCAGGTGGTCGGCGGCATCGGCGCCTCGGGCGGCAATGCCGAGGAGGACACCGCTGTTTGCGAGGCCGGCATCAACGCCTTCCTGAAGCACATCGGCAAGGCCTAGGCCAACCTTCTCTACTCGTCATGCCCGCGAAAGCGGGCATCCAGCGCGACGCTGCACCATGGATTCCCGCCAGGTGCTCGCGAAACGCGACACCGGCGCGGGAATGACGCAAGAGGGATGAGGAGCGCTATTGCTTCCGCCGCTGGCGCTTCACGCGCGGCCGCTTGGCGGCCAGATAGTCTGACCCGACATTGTGGATGTGCTGGGCGGCGAGCTTCGCGGACTGTTCTTCGTTGCCGCTGATCACCGCCTTCAGGATGGCGGCGTGGTCCTTCCAGGTTTTGTCCGCGGCCCGTGTCGTCATCGGCGCGAAGGCGGGTGCCGTCCGGTCGCGCAGCGAGCGCATCAGGTCCGCCAGCACGCGGTTGCTGCCGGCTTCCGCCAGCGCATCGTGGAACTCGGCGTTCAGCGCTGACAGTTGCGCCGTCTGCCGGGACGCCACGGCCGCCATCCCGCGCTTCAGGATCGCCTTGAGGCGGGTGATGATCTGCGGATCGTGCCGCTGCGCCGCCAGCCGGGCCGTGATGCCTTCGAGGGCGGCGCGGACTTCGATCAGCTCGCGCGCATGGCCGGGCGTCAGGGCGGGGACCATCGCCCCCTGGCGCGCCGTGACCTCGACCAGCCCTTCCGAGGCCAGCGCCCGGATGGCTTCGCGCACGGGATTGCGCGAAACGCCGAAGTCCTCGGCGAGCCGGTCTTCGACCAGGCGCTCGCCCGGCTTGTAGCGGCCGGCCAGGATCGCCCTGCGGAGCTCGTTGGCAACGACCACGTGCAGCGGCAGGTGACGCTCGCCCACGCGCACGGCGTCGCTAGGGCGATGCTGTCTCGGCGCGCCGGCGCTCGGGGATGAGTCTTCGCGGTCGGCGGCGCGCATCTCGGGCTTCAGAGGACTTCGAAGATCCGATAGATCGGGCCTTGCGGTTCGCGATGCCCGAGGCCGACGGCGACGATGCGGTTCAGCCAGCCGTATTTGTCGGATGCGGTCTCGAAAAACGGCACGATGCGGAAATAATACGACGCCGGATCGACCCGCTCGCCGCGATTGACGCGCGCCATCACCTCGGGGTCGCCGTGCCGGATTCCGCGATAGGTCATGCCGATCAGCTGACCGTCGTCTGTCTTCAGCGCGAGGCGGACGTCGAGCTGGGTGGCGCCGTCGGGGCGGACCAGCAGCCAGTCCGAGCCGCCGGCTTCCATCACCGAGCCGCGCAGCCTTGGTCCTTCGAAGCTGCCGCCCGCGATCGCGGCGAGACGCCGCTCGCCGAACGGCGTCTTTCCGACGGTTTCTATGGAGCCGACCTTGAGGGTCAGCGTGAGTAACGGAGTGGTCCGGACATCGGTCATGGCGAGTCACCCGCGCCTTGCGTTGAAAAGCATACTGTATACCGAAGCGCCGCCGAAGTCGCGGGCGCGCGGTATGTCTGCGGACAATGCCCGGCCCTAGGCCCGGCCGGGCAGGGATCCGTCGAGGTCGTAGCCGGCGAGCAGGTGGTCCACCATGCCGGTGGCGCCGTTCCAATCATAGGTCCGGAAGCTGTGCCCGCAGGTGACGAACTGGGCGCCGGCGTAGAACATCTCGTATTGCGTATGGCGCGAGCCGAATTCCGATCCGATCGCGTCCCACGCCGCCTTCAGGAACTTCACCCGGTCGACCGGGGCGGCGACGTTGGAGCGCTGCGTCTTCTTGATGATCGGCACCAGCTCCGGATTGGCGAAATCCGCGGCCGACGACGGCAGCATGATCAAAGCCCCGCCGGCCAGCTCGCGGATCTTGTTGATGAGCTGCGGGTAGAGCTCCTGCGTCAGCACCTGGGCGGAGTACATGAAGTGCTTGTGCGGCACGTACCATTGGTCCTTCTTGTGGCCGGCCGCTTCCATGCCGTGCATCATCGCATCGACCATGGATGCCTGGGCGGCCAGCCGCCCGAGCTGTTCGCGGATCTGCGGCATGCCCGACGTTCCGATCATGTCGGCCAGCCGGCGCGCCAGCCCGACCAGGAACTTGATCTTCACCGCCAGGCGGATCTGCGACTGGTAGTTCTGCATCGTGTGGCCGAGCGTGTCGTGGAACTGCGCGCGGCACACGTCCGTGTCGCGATGGACGAACACGCGCTCCCACGGCACCTTCACGTCGTCGAAATACATCAGCGCGTCGTTCTCGTCGAAGCACGACGAGATCGGGTTGTCGAACCGCGACACCGCCGATGCCTCGAATGACTTGCGCGACAGCACGCGCAGGCCCTTGGTGTTCATCGGGATTGCGAACGAGGTTGCCAAATTCTCTTCGCCCGGCTTCAGCGGCTGCAGGTTGGCGACGAAGATCTCGTTGGCCATGATCGAGCTGGTGCCGAGCATCTTGGCGCCGCGCACCGTGATTCCGCTCGAATCCTCGTCGACGATGCCGGCCACCAGGTCGGTCTCCTGGTCGCCCCAGTCCTTGGAGCGGTCCGCCTGCGGGTTGATGATGACGTAGGTGAGGAAGAGGTCGTTCTCGGTCGCATAGCGCAGATAGTCGGTGAGCGCCTTGGCGCGCGCCTCGCCGTGCTTCTTGAACACCTCGATGCCCATGGCCTGACCAATCAGGCTCGACGCCACGTGATCCGGCGAACGCCCCATGAAACCGTAGGTCTCGGTCGCCCACGCCGTCAGCGCCTGGCGGCGCGCGACCAGCTCGTCATATGTCGTCGGCATCTGCCAGCAGCGGTTTACCCGGCGCTTGCTGCCGTCGGGTGAGAAGGTCATCAGCTCGAGATTTTCCGGACGCGCCTGGAAGTCGTAGAGCGCCGCCGCCGAACGGACGGAGTTCCGGAAGGCCGGATGCTCCGTGACGTCGTCGACTTTCTTCCCGTCGATATAGACGGTCCGCCCGTCGCGCAGGGACTTGAGATGCTCCGCACCGGTCTTGACGCTCATGGATGATCCTCCCCGGCCGGTCGATCCCGGCGGCTTCATATTACCTAACAAACAAAGCTTTTCAATGCGGCGGGCCCGCAGCTATACTTTCTAAGGGAGCGCGCAGGGAACGAACGTCAGGGCGCACCGAAGAGGAGGGGAGAATGCTTCACGGTCACGTTGTGCGGACTTGGCGGCTTCCAGGGATCGTCGGCGCTGCCGGTTTTTTAGGCGCTGCCGCCGTCGCTGGCCTGGCGCTCGCGGCCGACGCGCCGCAGCTCACCCAGGCCGGGCGGCTCGCCGGGCAGGAGATCCGTATCGGGGCGATCGTGCCGAGCAGCGGCCCCTTCGCCGAATGGGGCAAGACCAACACCATCACCCTCAAGATGCTGGAAGACGAGGTGAATAAGGCCGGCGGCGTCGACGGCGCCAAGCTGAAGATCACGATTTACGACGACGCGGCGCGTCCGGCCCAGGCGGCCAACTTGATGCGCAAGCTCGCCGACGACGACCAGGTGCTGGCGGTCGCCGGCCCGCTCACCAGCAGTGCCGTGGAGGTGGCGTTCCCAGTGGCCAACCAGGCGAAGCTGCCGGCCACGTCCCAGGCGTCGTCCAAGCCGGGGGTCGCGGCGTTGAACCGGCCGTGGGGCTTCCGCAACACCATCGACGAGGGCGTGCTCGCCCGGGCGACAGTGCCGTATCTGAAGTCGGCCTATAAGGTCGCCTCGGTGGCGATCGTCTACGATGCCAAGGACGCGGTCTCGACGTCGATCGCCAAGGGCGTGATGCCGGCGGTGATGAAGGCCGAGGGCATCAAGATCCTGAACGAGGACAGCCCGGTGAGCTTCAACACCGGCGACATCGACGTGAGCGCGCAGATCACGGCGATCAAGGCCCTGAACCCGGACGCGCTCGTCATTGGCGCCGATTACAGCCAGGCGATCACGATCATTCGCGAGATGAAGCGGCAAGGCTTCGTGAAGCCGGTGATCGGCGGCACGCCGCTGATCTCCTCGGCCATCCTCAAGGCCGCGGCCGATCTGCCGATTGTGGCACCGGCGACGTTTTACGCCGGGATGAAAGGCGACAGCGTCGCCAAGTTCTCGGCCAGCCTGACGCCGCCTTTGCGCAAGGGCGCCGGGCTGCCAGCGGAGATCGAGCCCAGCATGTACGACGCGAACATCTACGAGATCGTCAACATGTACCTCGACGCCGTCCGCAAGGCCGGCGTTACGGGCAAGCCTGCCGATCTCGCGGCCGACCGCGAGAAGATCATGAAGGACCTGACCGACCTCAAGGGCTTCCGGGGCTTCAGCGGGCCGATCTCGTTCAACAAGGACGGCGACGCCATCAAGCCGTTCTTTGTCGTCCTCGGCAAGGACGGGCGGTGGACCGAGATGGTCCGCGGCTGCAGCGCACCGGACGGGAAGAGCTGCTGAGCGACGCCGGAGGCTGGCCGCGCCCGCGGCCGGGTGAGGGGAAAATCCGGCCGTAGCATGCTGCTCCAGCAGGTCATCAACGGGCTGACGCTCGGCGCCGTCTACACGCTGATCGCGCTGTCGTTCTCGCTGGTGATGGGCATTCTCGGCGTGCTCAATCTCGCGATCGCCGATCTGTTCATGCTCGGCGGCTATTTCGGGCTGACAGTTGTGATCGGCGGCCACTCGGTCTGGCTGGCGATCGCCTGCGCCATGGTCGGCGCGGCGATCCTGGCCTTCGTCGTCGAGCGCGTGGCCTATCGTCCGTTGCGCGACGCGCCCGTCATCATGCCCCTGCTCAGCACGATCGGCTTTTCGATCATCTTCCAGAACGTGGCGCTGAACCTATGGGGCTCGGATCCGCTGCAGTTGCCGGATGAGCTGTTCGACGAGCGCATCGCGATCGGCCCGGCAAGCGTCGGCGTCATGCAGGTCGTGGTTCTGGCCGTCGCGATCATCCTCGTCGCCGCGCTTGCGGCGATCGTGCAGAAGACGTGGCTTGGCCGGGGCTTGCGGGCGGTGGCGGAGAACTGGGACGTGGCGCGCCTTCTGGGCGTTCCGGCCTCGCGCGTGGTCAGCGCCGCGTTCATCCTGTCCGGGCTGCTCTCCGGAGCGGCTGGCGTCCTGATCGGCCTGCATTATTCGGCGATCACGCCGTTCACCGGCGTCGACACGGGGCTGAAGGCGATCGCCGTGATGGTGGTCGGCGGTGTCAACCGCATCTGGGGCGTGCTGATCGCCGGGCCGCTGATCGGCATCATCGAGGTGATGAGCATTGTCTATGGCGGCTCGGCCGCCCGTGACATGGTCGTGTACGGCCTGATGATCCTGGTGCTGCTCGTCCGGCCGCAAGGCCTCCTGGGCGGCACCCGGACCGAAGGGCAGCGCGTCTAGTGTCGACCTACGTCGCCGGACTGCTCGCCGATGTCGGCATCGGGCTCCTCGGCGGGCTCAGCGTCTACATCATCCTGGCGACCGGCCAGCTGTCGCTCGGCAACGCGGCGTTCATGGCCGTCGGGGCCTACCTGTGCGCGGCGCTCACGGTGCTGTTAAATCTGCCGCTCACGGCAGCACTGGTGATCGCCGCCGCGGCGACCGGTGTGATGGGCATCGTCGTCGGATTTCCCGCCTTGCGCCTCCGCGGCATCTATCTCGCCATGGCGACCTTGGGCTTCGGCGAGATGACGCGCAGCTTTTTCCTAAATTTCGGATTCACCGGCGGCGCCAACGGGTTCCACGGCATGCAGCCCGTGTCGACGCTCTATATCTGGGCGTGGGCCGCGGGCGTCCTCGTGCTGGTGACGGTCCTTGAACGATCGCGGCTATGGCTGGAGTTGCGCGCCGTGAACGACGATGAGGTCGCCTCAGGCCTGGTCGGGCTGAACGCGACCGCGATCAAGGTCGGCGCCTTCGGCTTCGGGGCCGCGGTCGCGGGACTGGGCGGCGGCCTGTTCGCCCATCATCGCCTTTATATCGAGCCGGCGGATTTCGGCTTCGAGAAGTCGGTCGAGATGGTGCTGATGGTGATCCTCGGCGGCTCGACAGTCGCACCCGGCGCGCTGATCGGATCCGCGTTGCTGACCATCCTACCCGAGGCCCTGCGCGTGCTGGTCGACTGGCGGTTCACCGGGTTCGGTGCGTTGCTGATCCTCGTCCTGCTGTTCCGGCGGCAAGGCATCCTCGACCGCCATCTCTGGCGCCGGCTGGCCGGCCGGCGCGGGGCGGCGCCATGAGTAGCGTCGGGCCGCTCCTGACCTTTGCTGGAGTCACGAAGCGCTTTGGCGGCATCGTGGCGCTGAACGAGTTGAGCTTCGCCGTGCGGCCCGGCCAGATCGTCGGCCTCATCGGCCCGAACGGTGCCGGCAAGACGACCGTGTTCAACCTCGCCACCGGCGCATATCCGGTGAACGCCGGGGACATTCTCTTTGAAGGCCGGTCGATCACCGACGCCCCGCCGCACCGGATCGTGCGCAGCGGCATGGCCCGGACGTTCCAGAACATCCGGCTCTTCCGCAGCATGACGGTGTGGGAGCATGTGATGGTCGCGCAGCCGACTAAGGGAAGCGGCCTTCGGCACGTGCTGCCGTCGTCCTGGGGCGATCCTGCGGCGCGCGAGCGGGCCGAGCGCGCGTTGAGCGTCCTCGATCTCGGCGGCGTGCGCGACCGCATCGCCGCCACCCTGCCTTACGGTCTGCAGCGGAAGGTGGAGATTGCCCGCGCACTCTCCGCCGAGCCGCGCCTTCTGCTTCTCGACGAGCCGGTGGCCGGCATGACACATGGCGAAGCCACGGACCTGCGCGACACCTTGCTGCGCCTGTGCGCGGGCGGCCTGACCATCTTCATGATCGAGCACGACATGCCGTTCGTTATGAAGCTGTGCGATTACCTGTACGTGCTTGATTTCGGCTCCCTGATTGCCGAGGGCACGCCGGACGCCGTACGGCGAAATCCGGTCGTGCTCGAGGTCTATCTTGGCAAGGAAGCCCATGCTTGACGTCCGCAACCTGTCGGTGCGCTACGGACCGATTCATGCCGTGAAGGGCATCAGCTTGCGCGTCGCGGTCGGCGAGATCGTCGCCGTCATCGGCGCCAACGGCGCCGGGAAGACGACGGCGCTGAAGGCGATCGCCGGGCTGCTGCCCTATGCGGGCGAGATCGCCTACGACGGCGACGTCATGGCACCGCTGCAGGCCGAAAAACTGGTCGGGCGCGGCCTGGCGCTGGTGCCGGAGGGACGGGGGATTCTCGCCCGCATGACCATCGAGGAGAACCTGCTGATGGGCGCCTACGCGCGCCGTGACCGGCGCGCGCTCGCCGCCGAGATCGAGCAGACGATGGACCGCTTCCCGGTGCTGCGCGAGCGCCGCCGCTTGCCGGCCAATCTTCTCAGCGGCGGCGAGCAGCAGATGCTCGCCATCGGCCGCGCCCTGATGGGCCGGCCGAAGCTGCTGATCCTCGACGAGCCATCGCTCGGCCTGGCGCCGCTGATCGTCGAGCGGGTGTTCGCGATCATCGAACAGCTGCGCCGGTCCGGGCTGACCATCCTCCTGGTCGAGCAGAAGGCCCGCCAGGCGCTCGCCATCGCCGATCGCGCCTATGTCCTGGAGACGGGCCGCATCATCGCTGACGGGCCGGCGGCGGACCTCGCGCGCGGGTCGGTCATCGCCGATGCGTTCCTCGGCGGCGACACCGCCCCGCTGGCGCCGGGCTAGGCCGATGTCGAAGGCCCGCCAAAGAACCGTCGAAGCGATTCGGATCGGGCGCAGCCGCCGCCTGCTGCCGCTCACGACGTCGCGGCCGGAGCTGCTGGCCGAGGGATCGGACCGCGACTTCCGCCGGCTGGTCCACGACCTGTTCGGGTTCTTCGCGCGCCACGAGGCGATCCGCAGCGGCCACGCCGCCTATATCGGCCTGAACGGCATGGAATACACGATCCTGATCTCGATCGCGCACCTGTCGACCGACGCCGACGTGAGCGTGAAGGTAGTCGCCGACCACCTGCACCTGAGCGGCGCGTTCATTACCACGATCGTGGGCTCGCTCGTCCGCAAGCGGCTCGTCCACAAGGGCATCGATCCGCACGACCGCCGGCGCGTGCGCCTTACCGTGTCGGAAAAGGGCTACGGCCTGCTGGCGCGGCTAGGGCCAGTGCAGCGCCAGGTCAACAACGCCGAGTTCGAATGCCTATCGGCGCCCGAATTCCGGCAGCTTCTGGACCTGATGCAGCGGCTGATCGCCGGCAGCGACCGCGCCATTGCACTGCAACAGCGGCTGACGGCGAAGCGGGCGGATGCCGAGGCCGCACAATCCGTGCCGCTGCGGCGCGCCCTCGTTGGCTCCCGATCGTGAGGTTAGAATGATGGCCATCCCTTCAGGCGATGCAAGGAGTGCCGGTCGTGGCTAGCCACCGGCGATGCCGCGATGGCGGTGCTGAAGCGGTCGGTGGAAGACCGCCGACAGTCCCCGCGGTCCAGTGGCCATTGACCCTGATACGTGCGACGTCGTCCAGAACATCTACATCAACAAGACCGAGAAGCTGAGCGGCCGGCTGGCCAACGTGCAGATCGGGGTCCTCGAGAACGTCAAGGACCCGTGGAAGAGCCTCAATCCGCAATAGCGCCGCCGGCCATCGTCCGCATTTCTTATAACCGCACGCTTATGAACTAGGCGCCGGCGCGGGCATTTCGCGCCGCCGGCATGAAGTCGCACGACGGTCACGAAACCATCAGACGCCCGAGTCGTTGTTCTAGACATCCCGAGTCGCGAGTGATCATCGCGAGTCTGGCGTGAGGTTGGCATTAAGCATGCAAGGCCATTCCTTACACAGTTGGCGCGCCGGTTGCGCGCCCATGACGCCGCCGCTGGCGATGTCTTCTCCTGTCGCTGCGCGGCATTGGAGGTCGAATGACACGTGTTGTCACCCTTGCGGTTTTTGTCGTTGTTATGCTGCTCGGCTCGCTCGAAGTCTCGAGCGCGCCGCCGGAGAATGCCGATCCGCGGCTGGCGCCGTGGTTTAACAGCCTGCGTCAGCCCGGGACCGGCGTGTCGTGCTGCTCGATTTCCGACTGCCGGCCGGTGGATTATCGGCTCAGCGCCAGCGGGTACGAGGTGTGGATTTCGGAACAGTGGCGCGCCGTGCCCGCGGACAAGGTTCTGCAGGGCTACGACAACCCGGTCGGCCGCGCGGTCGTATGCTGGACGCCGGCCCTCGGCATCATGTGCTTCGTCCGTGGGACCGAGACCTGAAGCATCTTCCGCGGTGGGTCCGGGTTTTTCGGAGTGAACTCGGCCTGCGTGATCCTGTAAGCTTCGCCGGCGTTCCGGCAGCTTCGGGAGAGCCGCGTGGGCCAGCACATCGTCTGCCTGACCTTCGATTTCGACGCCATTTCCGGCTGGATCGCCCGCGGGATGGTGTCGCCGACCCCGATCTCGCGTGGCGAGTTCGGCATCGTGGGCGCGGCGCGGATCCTGGCGCTGCTGGCAAAGCACCGGATCTCCGCGTCGTGGTTCATTCCCGGCCATACGCTGGAGACCTACCCCGACGCGTGCCGCCGCATCGCCGATGCCGGGCACGAGATCGGCCATCATGGCTGGACGCACGTGCCGCCGGCCAATATGACGCGCGAGCAGGAGGAGGAGGGGCTCGTGCGCGCGAACGAGGCGATCCGCAAGCTCACCGGCCGGGCCGCGCGCGGCTACCGCTCGCCGTCGTGGGACTTGAGCCCACATTCCGTGGAGCTGCTGCTGAAGCATGGCTTCTTTTATGAGAGCAGCATGATGGGCGACGATTACACGCCCTATCGGGTGCGGCAGAGCGACGTGATCACGTTCGACAAGCCGGCGATGTTCGGCAAACCGACGCGGCTCATTGAGATGCCGATCAGCTGGACCCTCGACGATTATCCGCATTTCGAGTTCGTGCGCACGCCGACCGCGATCCTACCCGGCCTGATGAATGCCGAAAGTGTGCTCGGCAACTGGATCGCGGATTTCCGCTACATGAAGCAGACCCTGGACTGGGGCGTGCTCACCTACACCTTCCATCCGTTCGTGATCGGCCGCGGCCACCGCATGTTGGTGCTGGAGCGACTGATCAAGACGCTGGCCGAGGAAGGGGCGCAGTTCATGCGCATGGAGGAGGCGGCGGCGCTGTTCGATCGCCGGGTGCCATTCCCCGGCTGATCAGTCGACGCGGATGGTCGTGCCGGTTTGCGCCGACTTGATGATCGCTTCGAACACCGCGACGGCGTGAACGTCCTCGCCGCCCGCAGCGGCGAGCGGGCGCTTGGCCACGATTGCGTCGGCGAAGTGCTCGAGCTCGGCGCGCTCGGTGCTGGTCGGCGGGAACGTGACGATCTCGGGCGTCTTGTGATGATGCAGGTTCGAGCGGTCGATGGTGCACAGCCGGAGCTGCCACGTGGTCAGGTGCTCGACGTCGCCGACCTCCGCCCAGCCTTCGGAGCCGAAGACCTGCAGCCGCCAGGTCTCGGCGGTCGCGATCACAGTGCCGATATAGCCGCTGACACCCGACTTGAAGCCCAGCAGCATCGACGTCGTGTCGTCGAGGCCGAAGTCCTGTGCCCGCCGGCTGCTCTGGGCGTGCACGGTCTCGACCGGGCCGGTCAGATACAACATGGCATCGACGAGATGCACGCCGCGGCCGGTCATGCCACCCGCCGGGCCCTCGGCGCGGTTCTGCCGCCAATGCTCACCGCCGAAGCGGTAGGCGCTCGGCCCGCAAAAATTGCCTTCCATGTGCAGCAGCTTGCCGAGCCGCCCATCCTGCAGCATGGCCTTGATCTCGCGCAGCGCCGGCTGGAACCGCCAGTTGTAGCCAACCGCCAGGGTGACGCGGGCGTTAGCGCAGGCCCGCACCGCCGCCTCGGCACTGCCGCGCGTCAAGGTGAACGGCTTTTCGGTGAACACGTGCTTGCGGGCTTGTGCCGCGGCCGGGATCAGCTCGGCATGCTGGGTGTGCGGCGTCGCCAGCACGACAGCGTCGATGTCTGGCGCCGCCAGGATCTGGCCGTAGTCGGGATAGAGCTTCAGGCGGTGCTGAGCGGCGAAGTCCCGCGACTTCTCCGGCGTTGCTGCCGTGCCCGCGACGAAGCCGATCTTGTCGCTTTTGCCCTGGACGCTGGTGACGAGGTTCCGTCCCCATCGTCCGAGACCGACAATTGCCGCCCTGATCATTCGGCCCTCAGAATGATCGCACTCTACGACGTTACGCCGGCGTCGAACTTGAAGCCGATCCGGCCGAGCGCCTCGACCGTGTCGCGGCCGAAGGTCTTCGCAATGTCGGCACCGACACCGGGCGTATGGTGGACGCGGTCCGCCTGCTCCTCGCCGACGATCTGGATGATGACGAGGAGCCTGGCGGTCTCGTCCGATATGTTCTTGAAGCTGCGGCAGACGCGCGGCGGGATCGAGACGAAGTCCAGCGGCTCCAGGATGACCTTGTCCCGGCCATCATCGCCCCAGGCGATCTCGAACCGGCCGTTCAGGCAGAAGAAGTTCTCGATGTTCTGCTCGTGGGCGTGCAGGCCAGCGCCATCGCCGGGCGGGCATTCGGCGATGGTGATCACGAGCCCGGGTCCGCCCTTGACCGGCGCCATGGCCGCGCGGCCGGCATAGCTCTCGGGCACCATGACCGGCAGGATGCGCTGGGCCGCGATTTGGGCGAAGGCGGCGGCCGGAATGCCCGTCGCGCGTTCCTGTTGCTGCTGATAGGAGTCGAGCCTGGCAAAGCGCGCCGTCCGACGCGCCATCTCCGCCGGGCTGACCGTGATCGTCTTCATGCGTCCCTCCCGCCGATTGGACGAGCCTTGATTGTCCGCTACATTGCGGAACTTTGAAAGGGGAGGGAATGGCGGACACTGCGCAAGCTCGGCCGGTTGCCCTCGTGACCGGCGCCTCGGAGGGCATCGGCGCCGCGATCGCGCTGGCGCTCGCCCAGGGCGGCTTCGACCTCGCGGTCTCGGATCTGCGCACCGCCGATCTAAGCCGGACTCTGGCGGCGATCGAGACGGCCGGTGCGCGAAGCGTTGCCGTGGCGCTCGAGCTCCGCGACCAGTCCAGCATCGAAGCCGCGTTTGCGCGGGTCGTCGAGGCGTATGGCCGGGTCGACGCGCTGGTCAACAACGCCGGCGTCACGTTGCGGAAGTCAGCCGTCGACGTGACACCGGCCGAATGGAACACGGTCATCCAGACCAATCTCACCGGCGCGTTTTTCCTGACCCAGCAGATGGGCCGCCATCTGATCGCGGGCCAGCGCCCGGGCTGCGTGATTACCATCGCATCGGCACATGGCGTGGTCGGCTTTCCCGGCCGATCGGCGTACGGCATCTCGAAGGCGGCGCTCATCCAGATGACCCGCATGCTCGCCATCGAATGGGCGGAGCACGGGATCCGCGTGAACGCGATCGCGCCGGGCACCGTCGACACCCCGTCGCGCGCTCGCTTCCTGGCCGACCCGCAGGCGCGCCGCACGATGCTGGCGCGCATTCCGCTCGGCCGTTTTGGCACAGTCGACGACGTCGCCGCGGCGGTCGCCTATCTCGCAAGCCCGGCCGCGTCCTATATCACCGGCCAGGTCCTGCTGCTGGACGGGGGCCTTACCGCGCAATGACGACTGCGGCTACACGGACGCGCGGTCTGGGGCGCGGCGCACAAGCGATGTTCCTGGGGGCTGCCGTCGCGGTCGGCCTTCTGCTGGTGGCGGGGCCAGTTCTCACGACCATCGGCCGCAGCTTCGTCGCCGGGGATACCGGGCCGCTCCAACTGACGCTCCAGAACTTCACCAAGCTTGTCGGCGATCCGGCGGTCCGGCAGGCGGCGCTCAACACACTGATCGCCGGTGGCGGCACCACGCTGTTCAGCACCGTTCTAGGGACGACGTTCGCCTGGATCGTGACGCGGACCGACATCCCCGGCCGCCGCGGACTCGCCGTGTTCAACCTCGTGCCGTTCTTCCTGTCGCCTTACGTCGGCGCGATGAGTTGGCTCTACCTCGCGGCGCCGCACGCCGGCATCCTGCAGAAGCTGGCACTGCAATATTTCGGCGGCGGACTGGAGTGGCTCAATCTGTACAGCGTCGGCGGCGTCGTCTGGGTGCTGTCGCTGTTCTACACGCCCTACATCTACCTGCTGGTGATCGGGCCGCTGCGCAGCATGGATGGCGCGCTCGAGGATGCCGCGCGGGTCCATGGCGCCAGCTTCTGGGTGGCGTTGCGGCGGATCACGTTGCCGCTGCTCCTGCCGGCGCTGCTGTCCGGCGCCCTCATCGTGTTCGTGACCAGTGCCGGATTGTTCGACGTACCGCTCGCCTTGGCGTCGCCCCGCGGAATCCATATGCTGCCGACGGAGATTTATGCGGCGGTGCAGTATCCGTCGGATTTCGGCCGCGCCTCGGCGCTGGGCGCCCTGATGATGGCGGTGACCATCCTGTTTGCGGTGCTCCAGCAGCGCTATATCGGCGCTCGCCGCTTCGACACCGTATCGGGCCGGGGCTATCGGCCGCGGTCGGTGCGGCTCGGCCCGGTGGGCCGCGCCGCCGCGCTCGGCTTCGAGATCGTCTATCTCGGCGCCAGTGTCGTCCTCCCGATCGCCGCACTGCTCCTGGTCGCGTTGTCGCGGCTGTGGACGGGCATCCCGCGCTTCGACCAGATGACGATCGGCAATTTCCGCTACGTGCTGTTCAACTACGGCCTGACCCAGTCGGCGCTGTCAAACAGCCTGTTCCTCGCCGTGATCGGCGCCACGCTGGGTGTGGCGCTTGGCTGCCTGCAGGCCTATTACCTACAGCGGCGGCCCGGCCGGATCGCGCGCCTGGTGGCACCGGTATTGTCGCTGCCGCTCGGCATCCCCGGGATCATCGTCGGGCTCGGGTTTCTGGTGCTGCTGATCGGCACCCCTCTGTACAGCACCATCTGGATCCTGCTGATAGCCTACGTGGCGCATTTCTTTCCATTCGCGCTGCGCGGCATCTCGGCGATGCTGCTGTCGCTCAATCCCGAGCTCGAGCAGAGTGCGCGCGCGCACGGCGCCAGCTGGGCGCAGACGATGCGCTACGTGATGCTGCCGCTGCTGAAGCCGGCGCTGGTCGCCACCTGGCTGATGCTGTTCGTGATCTTCATCCGCGAGCTCGGCGCCACCATCCTTCTCTATGCACAGGGGACGGAGACGATCAGCGTGGCGCTGGTCGTGCTCAGCGACCGCAATTTCGGCTACGTCGCGGCCCTGGCGATCGCCCAGGTCGTGCTGCTGCTCGGCGCGTTCTTCCTGTTCGGCCGCACCGGCGCCGACGTGCTGGAGCGCTGAGCATGGAGGCGTCGGGCCGACCGCCGGCAGGCGGACCGGATGGTGGGGACCGCGGCTATGTCCGCACCGAAGGAGTCACCAAGGCGTATGGCGGGCTGGTCGCGGTCGCCGGCGTGTCGTTCTCCGTACCCGCGGGCCAGACCTTGGCCCTGCTGGGTCCCAGCGGTTGCGGCAAGACGACACTTCTGCGGTGCATCGCCGGGCTCGAGGCGCCCGAGGCGGGTGCGATCGAGATCGGCGGCAAGATTGTGTTCGACGCGGCGCGGCGCATCAACCTCATGCCAGAGCAGCGCGAGCTCGGTGTCGTGTTCCAATCCTATGCGGTATGGCCGCATATGAGTGTGGCCGAGAACGTGGGCTTTCCGCTCAAGGTGCGCGGCGTGCCCATGGCCCGCATCGCGGCCGAGGTCGACGCCATCCTGGCGATGGTGGGCCTGGCCGACTGGCGCGACAAATCGGCCATGGCGCTCAGCGGCGGCCAGCAGCAGCGCGTGGCGCTGGCGCGCGCCCTGGTGCATCGCCCGCGGCTGGTGCTGTTCGACGAGCCGATGTCGAACCTGGACTCGCAGCTTCGCGAGCAGATGCGGCTCGAGTTGAAGCTCCTGCAACAGAAGCTCGCCTTCACCAGCGTCTATGTGACCCACGATCAGGCCGAGGCATTCGCGTTGGCGCAGACCGTGGCCGTGGTCAACCGCGGCCGGATCGAGATGATGGGTGCGCCGCGCGAGGTGTTCCGCCGTCCGGCGACGCGGTTCGTGGCGCAATTCTTCGGCTACAACGTGCTGGACGGCAAGGCGGTCGCGGTCTCGGCGGATTCGGTTCAGGTCGAGATTGCCGGCGGCGTGCGGCTGTGGGGCACGGCCCCCGGCCGGGTCAAGCCGAGCGACCGCGTGGCGCTGTGCGTCCGCAAGGAGCGGGTGGGGCTGGCAGACCCGTCGCGGCCGGTTCCGCCGGCGCGTCAGTCCATCGCCGGCGTGCTGTGCGCCGCCGCGTTCCAAGGGTCGCACGAGGATTACGCGGTAGCGGTCGGCGGCGTCGAGCTTCGGGTCAGTGGAGCCGCGGGCGACCTGGCGCCGGGTCCGGTGGTGGTCCTTCTGAACGCGAGCGATTGCATCGTGCTCCCAGCCGGGTAAGTTAGGCAAAACCCCGGGGGAGGACGTGATGCGTTGTTCGGGCAAGCTGTTCAGTCTCGCCGTCGCGATGGTCGGCCTGGCGCTGGCCGGCGGTGCGGCCGCCCAGGAGCCGCCCGTCGTCGCCAAGGCGTCAGCCGCGGAGAAGACCCGCCTGCAGGCGCTGATCCGGGACGCCGCCCAGGAAGGGGCGCTCAGCTATTGGGACGCCGTGATCCAGCCGGAGACGAACGACGATCTCTCCGCCGCCTTCCGCAAGGAGTACGGCTTGCCGGCCTCGTTCAAGGTCAACTACACGCTGTCGACGACGGTCGGCCTGGTCACGCGGGTCGACCAGGAATTGCAGGCCAACCGCGTCACCATCGACATTGCCGCCATTGCGTCGCTGCCCTGGGTGTTCGAGCACGTCCGCCACAACGACGTGATGGAGTACGACTCGCCGCAATACGACGCCTACAGCAAGATCTTCGGCCTCGGCATGGGGAAGAAAGGGTACTTCGCATTCAACGGCAGCTACATGTTCATCCCGATGTGGAATGCCGAGACGACGAAATTTTCAGGCACGTCATGGAAGGACGTGGTGGGCGCGGTGCCGGCGCAGCGGCTGAGCGTCGGCGACGTGTCGAAATCCGAGGCCTATGCGGCCACCCAGATCGGGCTGCGCAAGGTGCTGGGCCCGGACTACTTCGAGGCGATTGCCAAGATGTCGCCGACCTATCTCATCCGCTCCGAGCAGATCGCCTCGCGGCTGGTCTCCGGCGAGGACCTGATGGCATTCTCGGGCATGCCGACCCGCGCCTTCCAGTTCAACCTGCGCGGTGGCCAGCTCAAGTTCCTGATGCCGAAGGAGGGGGTCGTCCTGTTGCCGCAGGCGATGTTCATCCTCAAGGCAGCGCCCCATCCGGCCACGGCCCGGCTGTGGATCGACTTTATCCTCTCCGAGGAGGGGCAGAAGATCCTGGTCAGCCACGAGGCATTGATCTCGGGGCGCGACGGTTTCAAGAGTCCGATGCCGGACTACGCGCCCGCCATCGACAGCCTGAATGTCATCCCGATCGACTGGCCCTCGGTGTCCACCGACGATGTGAAGAAGATCCGCGAGGAGTGGAGCGCGACCTTCAACCGGTAGCAGCTTAACCCTCTCCCGCCCTTTAGGGCAGAGAGGGTGGCGAGCGCAGCGAGCCGGGTGAGGTGGGTCTTGACGGAGCCAGAAGACACCTCACCCTCCCAACGCTTTGCGTTGGGCCCCTCCCTCTCCCCGCTTCGCGCGGCGAGGGGCTTAAATCTCAGTTCGCCACCGCGGCCTTCGGCCGCGCTGACCCGATCGCCGCGTTGACGCGCGGCATCACCTCGGTCGCCATCAGTTCCATCGAGCGCTTGGCGAGCCCGGCATCGACCCAATCCATGCCGGCATAAACCATCTCGCCGAACTCGCCGACCTGCTCGCGCAGGCGCAGGATCTCGTCGACCACCTTGTTGACGGTGCCGCAGATCACGAGGTCGTCGATGACCCGATCGAGCGTCACCGCCGCGTCGTCCTCGTCCTTGTGCTTCTTGAAGATGACCTGCCGGTTGCCGAGGAACATCTTCGTCCGCAGCTGGCTCCAGTAGAACCGGTACGGGCTGGTACCGAGCTCGCGGCCGTAGCGCACCGCCGTCTTGTCGTCGTCGGCGACGAAGATCGTGCGCGCGATGCGCCAATCCGCGGGATCGGGCGTCTGGCCGGCGCGGCGCTTGCCTTCGGTGTAATTCGTCCAGTGGCTGGGGATCCATTGCGGCAGAAGGAAGTTCGCCGTCAGCGGGTGGAAATCGCGCTCGCCCATCGCGATCACGCCTTTGGAGAACGGCGCCACCACCGTGCCGACGATCTCCGGCCGGGGCTTCTGATACGGCTTGTACATGACGCCCTTGCCGATGTCGGCGACCAGCGTCTTCTGCGTCGTGACCTTGTAGCGGTTATTCGGCAGATCGATGTCGTAGGGCGGATCGCGATCCCAGATGGCCAGGATGACGTCGATGGCCTCGGCGAACATCTTGTTGCGGTCCTCGCCGAGCTGGCCGAGCGCCTCGGCATCCGAGCTGAGCGCGCCCGGGCTGATGCCGAAGATGAAGCGGCCCTTGGTCATGTGGTCGAACATCGCCGCGTGCGCCGCGACCACGGTCGGATGCGATTGCGACAGGTTCGACGTGCCGGTGGCGAGCTTGATCGTCTTGGTGTCGCTGATCAGCGACGCCAGGAAGATGAAGCTGTTGGTGACGTTCTCGGCCTTGTCGGTCAGGTGCTCGCCGACGAACGCATCGTAGAAGCCCAGTCGGTCGGCGAGGATGATGGCCTCGCGGTCCTCCTGCAGGGTGACAGCGGGCTCGCGATGGAGCGGGTGGACCGGCATTGTGAAGTAGCCAAGGCGCATCGGGCTGTTCCTCCAGGACTTGCCCTAATTTATCGCCGGATCAGCGCCGGCGCCATCGCTTATCGCTTGCCGGCCAATGCGGCTTGCGCCTCCTGCCACGTGCCCGTCTTGACCGATTGCGGCGAGATCTCCGGCCCGTCGAGCCTGAGCCGCCAGGCGCCGCGCAGCCACTGGCCGCGCACCGGCCGAAGCCGCCACAGCCGCTCGGCACCCTGGAACGCCCGCACCTCCGGGCCGTCCCATACGATCTCCGCGGTGCCGGTGATCTGCAATAGATCGCCGCGGTCGAAGTCGACGAACAGCAATCCGGCACGCGGGTTGCTGGTCATGTTGCCGAGCGTGTTGAAGTAGCGGTTGCCCAGATAGTCGGGGACGACGATGGACCCGTCGGCGGCGAGCCCGGCGAAGCC
>DASWFO010000310.1:0-9225 GCA_036394195.1 Alphaproteobacteria bacterium
CCCATGCACCTGAAACACAGACTTCGACGTATCGATCCCGATTCTGATAATCTCAACCATGGACGGTCCCCTTCAGCTTGGTTGCTCAACAACAAGCTTGGCACATTGATGCCGTTCGGGGGCCGTCCACCCCAACAGAGGTCACGGAGACGACGAGGAGATAGAACTCTCCTCTCTCCCTCCGTGTTCTCCGTGTCTCCGTGGTTAAACTCTCTGGATGCCCACCTGCGCTGCGTTGGCGGCCTTCAAGGCCGCCGACGGGCGCGAAGAATCTGGCGCGGGTATGACAATTAGAGGTGGTTCCACCCGGGATCCGCTCTAGCTACACCCCGAGCAGCGGCGGCAGCCACGTCGGCAGGCTGGTCGAACACGCGGCGACGGTGCGCGCCAGGTTGAGGGTGAGCACCGTCTGGTTCGCGATGGCGAACAGCTCCTGCGGCGTCGGCAGCGGCGGCTTGATCGGCGGCTGATTGAAATCGAGCGCCTGCGTCAGGTCGGACTGCTCGCGTCGCTCGTCCTCGATGGTCGGCAGATGGATCTGGCGGCCGCCGGCGGAGAAGGTGCGCTCGATGAATTGCAGGATCGACGTGTGGTCGAGCAGGTGCTTGAACACGGCGCCCGGCCGCGCCCACGGCGAGACGACGAACAGCGGCACGCGGAACCCCGGCCCGACGGCGCTGTCGCTGCCCGGCAGGTTGTCCGGCACGTATTCGAGGATCTGCGGCGGCACGTGGTCGAAGAATCCGCCGCCCTCGTCGTAGGTCAGGAACAGCACCGTCGAGTCCCAGGCGCTCGACTGCATCAGCGCCTGGACCACGCGCGCCGCCAGCAGCTGGCCCATGTCGGGGGGTGCCGGCGGATGCTCGGACACCACGGCTTCGGTGACGATCCATGAGACCGCCGGCAGCGTCCCGGCGTCGAGGTCGGCGAAGAAGGTGCTGATGTCGGCGGTCGCCTTGGCGAGCTTGGCGGGGTTGGTCAGGATCTGCTGGAAGAAGATCAGCGGGTTGAACGCGCCGACCGCCGACGGGACGTCGCCGTCGGCCACGGCATAGCATTTCCACGGCAGGCCGGCGGCGTCGAGCACGTCCGCCATGGTTGGCCAGGTCAGCACCGGCGGCGGCGCGGTGAGCGACGGGTTGTTGTAAGGCAGGCTGTTGGCCTGCTGCGTCGGCTGCAGGAAATTCCAGCCGCTGGTGCCGGTCCAGAGATAGAGCCGGTTCGGCAGCGTGGGGCCGATCTGCGCGCAGAAATAGTGGTCGCCGATCGTGAACGCCTTCGCCAGCTGCGCGTGATAGATGTGGTCCGCCGCCTGGAAATAGCCGATCGCCGTCGTCTGGTTGCCCTCGGCGGTCACCCAGCCGTCCATGCGGCCGGAGTTCCACTTCGCGTGCGAGCCCTCCCAGCTGTGGTCGGGGTCCTGGTTGCAGTATTCCGTCAGATGGAACGGATGATAGGCCTTGCCGGTGCTGTCGAAATAGGTGAGCCGCTGCGGATCGAAGCCGGTGGCACCCAGCGTCGACGCGAACGCGCCGAAATAATGGTCGAACGAGCGGTTCTCCTGGCACAGGATGACGACGTGCTTGATCTTGTTGGTCGACGCCCAGTGCGCCAGGTCCGGCAAGCCCGCCGCCGCCGCCGGCCTTACCGGTCCGCCGGCGATGGAGGGCAGAACCATCTGCCCCAGCGCCAGCGTCCCGGCGAGACGGGGCATGAATTGCCGGCGCGTGAGGCCGGTCGGACGGACGCGCCGGATGAGATCGAACCAGCCCGGATGAACCTCCGGTTGCGGCGAAGCTTGTGTGGCCATTCGTCGAACTCCCCTCGGACGACAGCCCAGCGGTAACGCACGGCCTCGGAATCGGTTCGATGAATTTTATATGACCACGTGCACGCTGCGGGCCCCGCCCGCCGAAGCGTCAGCGAAGGCGGGTCAGCGCCCGACGGCCGCGGCGGCTTGCGTCTCTCTGCCGCGGGCGGCGCGGAAGAAGATCAGGAACAGCACCAGCGCCAACCCGACGGCCGCATACTGGATCGCCGGACCGGGGATAGTCATCGCGATGGCCAGCACGATGAAGGCCGCGCGGGCGATCAGCGGCAGCGGCCGCCGCCGCACATAGCCGTGCAGGACCAGCGATGAGACGAGAACGAGGGCCGCACCCACCGCGGTGTCCGACACGATGTCGACGAGACTGCCCTGCGCCAGGATTCCCGGGTTGAACAGGAAGAAGAACGGCAGCACGAACCCGCCGACGGCCAGCTTGCAGGCATAGGGAGCCAGCTTGAAGGGGTTGGCGCCGGCGATCGAGCCGGCGGCAAACGCCGCCACCGCCACCGGCGGCGTGATGGCCGACATGCAAGCGTAGAACAGCATGAACATGTGGACCGGCATGACCGGCATCCCGAACTTGCCGATGAACACGGGCGCCAGCAGCGCGATGCCCATGATGTAAACGCCGGTGGTCGGCATGCCCATGCCGAGCAGCACCAGAACGACGGCGGCGAGGAACAGCGACGGCAGCAGCAAGCCGCCCGACAGTTCGAACAACAACAGGGTGAATTTGCCGTCGAGCCCGGTCAGCTCGATGCAGCCGATGATCACGCCCGCCGCCGCCACGGCGCCAGTGAGCGGCACCATGCTGTGGCAGGTCTCGACACAGGCCTCGACGAACCGGCGGGGCCCGATCGCGTGCTGGCGCGAGAACCAGCTGGCGCCGATGACCGAGAGCGCCGACCCCGCGGCGACGTAGGCCGGCGAAAATCCTTCGATCAGGAGCCACATGAGGGCGGCGATCGGGACGATGCTGGTCCAGTTGCGGATGAGGGCGATCTTGAGCCCGACGATCTGGTCCTCCGGCACCCGGCCGAGATCGAGCCGCACCGCCTCGAAATGCACGAGCGTGAAGACGCCGAGGTAATAGCCGAGCGCCGGCAAGGCCGCGTACTGGCAGATCTGGGCATAGGGGATGCCGGTGAAATTCGACATCAGGAACGCCACCGCACCCATCACCGGGGGCAGCATGGAGCCGCCGGTCGATGCCGCCGCCTCGATGGCCCCGGCGCGCTCGGCCGAGATGCCGATCCGCTTCATGATCGGGATGCTGACCGGTCCGGTGGTCGCGACGTCGGCGACCGGGCTTCCCGAGATCGAGCCGTAAAGCCCGCTCGAGACGACGCACGCCTTGGCCGGCCCGCCGACGTAGCGGCCGGTCACGGCCGCGGCGACGTCGAAGAACAGCTGCCCGCCGCCGCTGATCACATAAAAATTGCCGAACAGCACGAACAGGAAGGCGTAGCTCGCGGCCACGTACAGCGGCGAGCCGAACACGCCGTCGATGCCGATGACCTGCATCTCGAGGAAGTAATCGAACGTGACCGGCGGATGATTGAAGCTTCCGCCGAGGTACTGCCCGAACCCGACATACGCCAGCAGGACCAGCAGGATTACGGTCAGCCCGATGCCGACCGCGCGGCGGCACAGCTCGAAGCACAGGAGCATCAGGACCGTGCCGGCGATCGTGTCGCCGGCCGTCGGCTCCGAAAAACCGGTCATCCACTCGGCATAGCGGGGCTCATTCGCGGCGAACCATACGCTCACCCCGAACCCCGCCGCCGCCAGGATGTAATCGAGGAGCGTCAGATGCTGCAGCCGGGCCGACGCCGTCGAGGTCAGGAACGCCATCGGCAGGATCAACGTCAGGAACAGCGATATCTGAAGGTGGACAGTCGCGACCCCGAACAAGGCCAAATAGGTGATGAGAAACACCGCGGCGACCGAGAACGCCGCGACGATCCATTTGGCGATTCCCGTCGGGCGGAGCCGCCGGGTCTCGCCGATCAGGTCCAGGACGCGGCCGATGGCGCCACGCGTGCGTCCGTCTGCGATCTCGCTCATCAGGTCGGGCTTTGGCGGTTACTTGACGAGTCCGACCTGGCGGTAATACCGCTCGGCGCCCGGATGGTAGGGGACTCCCGTCGAGTTGTGCGAGACGCTCTTGATCGAAAACTCGGCGAGAGAGGGGTGGATCGACCGCACCCGCGCCTCGTTCTCGGCGAGCGCCTTGACGAACTTGTAGACCGTCTCTTCCGAGACCTGCCCTCCGGCGACGATGGCGCTCCACTGCGTGTAGGTGATCTCGTCCTTGGTCAGGAACGGATAGGCCTCCTTCTTCACCGTGAACAGGTCGTAGTTCCACCGGCCTCCGGCCTGCTTCATCTTCGCCACGCTGCCCGAGATCCACTGCAGCGCGCGGCCGCGCGCCACGTCGGTCATCTCGGCCGTGGGCACGAAGCCGCCGTTGATGAACACGTCGATCTTGCCGTCGCGCAACGCGTCGAGCCCGGTCGCCGCGTTGGCGCGGATCGAGGCGCCGCCGCGCGTCAGCTCGGCTTCCTTCAGACCGTAGGCCTCGAACTCCGCGATATACATGCCGACGGTGGATTGCAGGTTGGCCGGCTGGTTTACGGCCAGCCGCATCTGCGGCTTCTTGGCCGCGATATCCTCGAACGATGCGATGCCGTTCCGGTCGGCCCACTCCTTGGTCATGATGTTGTGCACGACGAGGCCGTTGTGCAGCATCATCACGAACTGGAACTTGCCCTTCAGCGATTCCCTGAACGGCGCCTTGCCCTCGAGCGCGTATTCGATCTCCGGGCCGCCGGCGTTGAACGTCATGTCCGACTGGCCGATCGAGATGTTCTGGATGCCGCCGGCCGGGCTGCCCGGCTTGTAGGTGGCGGCCGAGCCCGGATAGACCTCGCGGATGATGCCGTTGATCGCTTCGGTGACCACCTTGAAGTAACCGCTCGCGGTGGCGCCATCGACCGTGTAGTTAATCGGCCCCTTGTCGTCGAATCCCGCGCGGGCCGGCGGGATGGATATCAGGATGGCGGCTGCGGCGCACGCCAGCAGTCGGGCCGAAGCACGTGGCATTCTCGTCTCCTCCCTGTCTTTCTCTTCTATGTCTGGTGCAGCTATGTCTGCCGCAGCGATCATGCCACAGCCGTACCAGCCGCCAAATGGTCCTCTATGCGGAACCGCGCCGGCCCGTACTTAGGTTATGGTTAAGCCGCCGCCGCCGTGCCGCGAGGCTGCTTGTACTCCTTGAGGCGCGGCAGCACCTCCTTGGCGAACAGGTTGAGGCTGTCGACCGTGTCGGCATGGGTGAGGAACCCGGCCTGGGCCATCATCAGGAGATTGCCCATGCCGCCGACCCAATCGCAGAAATCGACCAGCTGCTGATAGACCTGGTCGGGCGTGCCGGCGAACATGATCGCGGCATCGATCAGGTCCTGCACGCTGCCGGTGCGCATGTCGACGGCGCGGCCGTCCTTGGTGAAGGTGCGCGCCGGCGGCTTGCCGGCCTTCAGCAGCCGGGCGTTGTCGTCGGCCGACAGGAAGCCCGGCGGGTTGCGGAACGGCAGGTGCACGATGCCCGAGGTCCGCACGTAGCCGGCCACCAGCTCGGCCCGGCGCCGCGCTTCCGCCTCGTCGCGGGCCACCGCGACCAGGCCGAGATAGGCGAGGCGGTCGGCCCCCGGCATCTTGCCGCGCTTGGCGACATAGCCCTGGCGGTAGGCGTCATACAGGTCCTTGGTTCCGTAGCCGCTGCCGAGTGTCGCTATGACATAGCCGCGCTCGCCGAGATTGCGCGCCTGGGTGGCGCTCGACGTCGTGATCCACACCGGCGGGTGCGGCTCCTGGTACGGCCGCGGCCACACATTGACGTGCCGGTAGTGGAAATACTCGCCTTCCCAGTTGAACGGCTCATCGTGGCTGGTCATCGCCTTCAGGATGAAGTCGTGCGCCTCCCAGAACCGGTCCATCAGGAACACCGGGTTGGTGTTGGCCACCGCGACCTCGTAGGGCACGCCCTTGACGAAGCCCATCTCCAGACGGCCGCGCGAGATCACGTCGATGGTGGACAGCTCCTCGGCCGCCTTCAGCGGATCGGGCCGGTGGCCGATCGGATAGCCCAGCACCAGCAGCCGTGCCCGCTTGGTTTCGCGGGCGAGGATCGACAGGGTCACGATGCAGGCCGAGGACGTGCAGGTCGCGGTCGCATGGTGCTCGTTGACCATGATGTCGAGGCCGAGCTCGTCGGCGAGCGCCCACTCGTCGTACCAGCGGTGATAATTGTCGGCCGCGACCTTCGGGTCGCATTTGCGGTTGGGCAGGTTGACCCGGAGCGATCCGTTGTGATCGTTCCACGTTGGGAAATACGGCTGCTCGGTGAAGTGAAAGACTTTCATGCGCGAACTCCGTTAGGCGCCGATGAAGCCGAGGACCTTGCGGGCGAACGCCGCGGGCTGCTCGACATGCGGGAAATGGCCGGCCCCTTCGATCGTCTCGAAGCGCGCTCCGGGAATCTCGGCGGCGAAGGCGCGGCCGTACTCGGGGGTCGTGATCTTGTCCCTGTCGCCCCACAGCACCAGGGTCGGGACGCGGATCCGGTGCAGCCGGCGCTTCAGCTTCGGGTCGTGCATGTAGGGCGACCAGGCGTAGCGCGCCGTCGCCTCGCGGTTGCGCGCGATGACCTTGAGGTCGGCTTCGTCCATCTTCGTGTAGTCACGCTTGCCGGCGTTGGGATCGGCAAACATGGTGGCCAGATAGTCCGCCTCGGTCATCGCGAAGATATCGGGGATCTCGCGCGTCTCGCGGTCGCCGGCCTTGATGCCGACCGCGCCGGCCAGGACCAGGTGCGACAGGCGTTCGGTCGACTTGATGGCGATCGCGGCGGCGAGCCAGGCGCCCATCGAGACCCCGACCATCGCGATGTCGCGCAGGTCGAGCTCGTCCAGAAAGTCGAGATAGAAATAGGCGAGGTCGTCGACCGTCGTCATCCAGCGCGGCACGTCCGAGCGCCCGAAGCCCGGATGCGACGGCAGGGTCACGCGGCGCGTCTTGGCCAGCGCGTCGAGTGCCGGCCCTACGAAGTCGAAGCCGATCTCGGGATGCAGGAACAGGAGCGGCTTGCCCTGGCCGCTGGTCGCGATCTCGACCTTGATGCCGCCGATCGTCCGCGTCGATACCGGTTCGTCCACCGTCACGGCCATGCGCGTCGTCCCTTCGCGGGCATTGGCAGGGCCGGCCCGCTGTTATAGTATGTGAAATACATTTTATTTTATCCCGCGGCGGTAGGACGGGTCAATGCGCAGCGCCATAAAACCCAGAGAAGCACCGCCACCCGATGAGGCGCGCTATCGCAATCAGGCGACCCAGCGCGTGCTGGCGGTGCTCTCGGCCTTCGTCGGTCCCGACCAGGTGCATGGCGTGACCGAGCTGGCGCGCGCACTCGGCACCAACAAGAACATGGTGCATCGGGCGCTGACGACTCTGACCGAGGCCGGTTATCTCGCCCGCGCCGCCGACGGCGAGCGCTATCAGCTCGGCCCGCGCATCCTCGAGCTGCAGGGCGGCGAGGCCGACGAGTTCGACATCCGCGCCCTGTGCCGGCCGTTCCTCGAGGAGCTCTATGCGCTGACGGAGGAAAGCGTCTTCCTGTCGATCGTCGTCGGGCCCAGCCGGGTCAATATCGACTGGATCGAGGCACGCGGCCGGCGGGTCGGCAACAGTCTGCGCGGCCGCGCCGTGCCGCTGCATTGCACGCGGATGTCGCGGGTGCTGCTCGCCTGCCTCGGCGATCCGGAGATCGCGGCCTATCTGGACGCGGCCCGGCCGCTCGACCGCTACGACGCGATCTTTCCCGAGACCGCGGCCGCGACGCTCGACGAGATCTGGGCCGACATCAGGCGCGTGCGGCACGACGGCCATCTCACGTGGCGCAACCCGCAGCAATACAGCTCGGCGTATATCGGCTTTCCGATTCAAGACGCCGCGGGCCGCCCGCACGCGCTGGTCACCATCGGCGGGCCGATGGAGCGGTTCACTGCCGAGCGCATCCTGGCGCTGCTGCCCCGCATGCTGGCCATCCTGGAGCCGCTGCGCCAGCAAGGCCGCCTCGTGCCGGCGGTTCCCGTGCTGATGCCGCAGGCGCCGCAGTGAGGAGTGGGGCGACCCCCGTGCGCCGTGACCCCCGACTTGATCGGGGGGAAGGCGCATGAGCAGCTCGGCGCGGCGCGCGTTGACGATCCTGGAGACCGTCGGGGCGGCCGAGCGGCCGCAGGGCGTCACCGAGATCGCCCGCGCCCTGGACCTGGCGCCGGGGACGGTGTTCCGCGGTCTGGATGCGCTGGAGCGCGCCGGCTATGTCGGGCGCTATCAGGCATCCTCGCGTTATGTGCTCGGCGGTGCCGTGAACCGGCTGCGGCGGAGCCTGTTCGCGCGCTTCCACATCCGCGAGATCTGCCTGCCGTATCTGCAGCAGCTCGCCTTCGCCAGCGGCGAGACCGTCTCGCTCTCGGTGCCGGTCGGCTGGTACGCGGTGCGGATCGCGGCGGCCCCGGGGCTCAACGAAGTGACCAGCTCGCCGCCGCTGGGCGAGGTGCGCAGCCTGGCCGAGGGCGCCGCCGCCCGGGCGATGCTCGCCTTCTATCCGGCGGCGCAAGTGAAGCGGTTCCGCGGCTGGGCGCGCACGCGGCGGCGGGGTCTGCCGGCCGAGCTCGAGCGCGAGCTGCGCGCCATCCGCGAGCGCGGCTATGCGCTGGAAGCCACGAGCTTCGCCGCCGGCCGCGCCGCCGTGGCGCTGCCGGTGCGCGGGCCGGAGCGGGCGGTGGCCGCGATCGCCATCGAAGGGCCGGTGCTCGACCTCAAGCATCGCGGCGGCCACGCCGATCTGCCGCGCTGGATCCGCATCGTCGAGGAGATCGACGCGCTGGTGCGCGCCCGCTCCACGCTGTTCGCCAACCCCTTCGACCACCTCGACCCCGACGCGATCGTCATCAACGCGCCGGGGTAAAAGCCCCTCGCCCGCGAAGCGGGAGAGGGGCTTTGTGTTCCTGCCTCTCTCTAGGGCGTGAACCCATAAATCGGGGACTGAGCAACCCACGAGCTTCCGGTTCCGGTCCGAAAGCAGCCATCCTCCCTGTGTCGCGGCATGTCGCAGAGCGCCAACAGCGGTCAAGAGGCGAGCCGCTCGCGGTGCCGCTGGAAATTGCGTGGACCACTACGGCGTGACCTGACCTACTGCTAGTTGACAGGCATAAACCCGTCGCTCAGCGTCTGCATGAAGCTCACGACCGCATCTTCCTCCGCGTCCGACAGGCCCAGACGCCCAACTCGGCTCGTGTTCATGTTCTCGGTCGACTCCGGCGCCGGCCAGCATG
>DASWFO010000311.1:0-7040 GCA_036394195.1 Alphaproteobacteria bacterium
AACCGCCGTTCGCGATCACCCACGCTCCCGGAGCCATGCTCGCCACAGATCTCTTGAACTCGCAGCTGGCGTCCGCCGAGCATGCCGGTGCCGCCTAACTCCAGCCAATCCGCCGCCGGCTGGCAGTTCTGGATCGATCGCGGCGGCACCTTTACCGATGTCGTGGCGCGCCGTCCGGACGGCAGCCTGATCACGCACAAGCTGCTGTCGGAGAACCCGGAGCGTTACCGCGACGCGGCGCTCCAGGGAATCCGCGACCTGCTCGGGCTGGCGAGCGGGGCGGCGCTCGCCGAGCAGCCGATCGACGCCGTCAAAATGGGCACCACCGTGGCCACCAACGCGCTGCTCGAACGCAAGGGCGAGCGGGTGGCGCTGGCGATCACGACCGGCTTCGCCGACCAGCTCCGCATCGCGTACCAGAACCGGCCCAAGTTGTTCACCCGCCGCATCGTGCTCCCCGAACTTCTCTACGAGGGGGTGATCGAGATCGACGAGCGGGTCGCGGCGGACGGCAAGGTGCTGCGGCCGTTGGACGAGGCGGCGACGCGCCGCAACCTCCAAGCCGCCTATGACTCGGGCATCCGCGCGGTGGCGATCGTGCTCATGCATGGTTACCGCTATCCCGATCATGAGCGGCGGGTGGGGACGATCGCGCGCGAGATCGGCTTCACCCAGGTCTCGATCTCGCACGAGGTCAGCCCGCTGATGAAGATTGTGGGCCGCGGCGACACGACGGTCGTCGACGCGTATGTGTCGCCGATCCTCGGCCGCTATGTCGACCGCGTCGCCGGCGACCTCGGCGGCACGCGGCTGATGTTCATGCAATCGAACGGCGGCTTGGTCGACGCGCGCTTCTTTCAGGGCAAGGACTCGATCCTGTCGGGACCCGCCGGCGGCATCGTGGGCGCGGTGCGCACCTCGACGATGGCCGGGTTCGAGCGGATCATCAGCTTCGACATGGGCGGCACCTCCACCGACGTGGCGCTTTATAACGGCGAATACGAGCGGGCCTTCGAGACCCTGGTGGCCGGGGTGCGGATGCGCGCGCCGATGATGAAGATCCACACGGTCGCGGCGGGCGGCGGCTCGATCCTGTTTTTCGATGGCGCGCGGTTTCGCGTCGGCCCCGAAAGCGCCGGCGCCAACCCCGGGCCGGCCTGCTACCGCCGGGGCGGCCCTCTCTGCGTCACCGACGCCAACGTGCTGGTCGGCAAGATCCAGCCGAAATTCTTTCCCAAGGTGTTCGGCCCGAACGGGGATGAAGCGCTCGACGGAGAGGTCGTGCGCCGGAAATTCGCCGCACTGGCCAGGGAGATCGAGACCGCGACCGGCGAGCGCCGCAGCGTGGAGGAGATCGCCGACGGCTTCCTGCGCATCGCGGTCGAGAACATGGCGAACGCCATCAAGCAGATCTCGGTCCAGCGCGGTTACGACGTCACCGGCTACACCTTGACTTGTTTCGGCGGTGCGGGCGGACAGCATGCCTGCCGTGTCGCCGACGCGCTCGGCATGACGACCGTGTTCATCCATCCGCTGGCCGGTGTGCTGTCGGCCTACGGGATGGGCCTCGCCGATCTGCGCGTGATGCGCGAGAAAGCGGTCGAGGCGCGGCTCGAGGACAAGCTGATGCCGGAGCTTCGGCGCGCTCTCGACGCGCTGGCGGAGGACGGCATGACCGAGATGCGCCGGCAGGGCATCGAGCCCGCCAAGATCGAGGTCCAGCGCAAGCTGCATCTCAAGTACGAAGGCACGGATTCGACGATGATCGTCGATTTCGGCAAACAGAGCGCCGTCGCCGATGCGTTCACGGCGGCGCACCGCCAGCGCTACGGGTTCATGATGCCGGACAAGGCGATCATCGTTGAAGCCGCGGCGGTCGAGGTGATCGGCCATACCGAGAGCGCCGACGACCCCGCGGCGGCGCCGGGCGGGACGGCGGCGCCGGTGCCGCTGGCCCGGGCCCCGATGTATGCCGAGGACCAACGGCACGACACGCCGATCTTCGACCGGGAGGCGCTCAGGCCGGGCATGCGCGTCGTGGGACCCGCGATCATCGCCGAGAAGAACGCCACCACCATTGTCGAGCCGGGGTGGACGGCCGAGGTCACCGTCCGCGACCATCTCGTGCTGAAGCGCACGACGCCGATCAAGCGCCAGCATGCCATGGGCACGCAGGTCGATCCGGTGATGCTCGAGGTGTTCAACAACCTGTTCATGTCCATCGCCGAGCAGATGGGCGTGGCGCTTCAGAACACCGCCTACTCGGTCAATATCAAGGAGCGGCTCGATTTCTCCTGCGCGCTGTTCGACCGCGACGGCGAGCTGATCGCGAACGCGCCGCATATGCCGGTCCATCTCGGCTCGATGGGCGAGAGCGTCGCGGCGATCAAGCGGGCGCGCGGCAATTCCATGCAGCCCGGCGACGTGTTCGTGCTCAACGCGCCGTATAACGGCGGCACCCATCTGCCCGATGTGACGGTGGTGACGCCGGTCTTCGACGAGGCCGAGCGGGAGATCCTGTTCTTTGTCGCCGCGCGTGGCCACCACGCCGATATCGGCGGCACCACGCCGGGCTCCATGCCGCCCGATTCCACGACGGTCGAGGAAGAGGGCGTGCTCATCGACAATTTCGTCCTCGTCGAGCGCGGCCGGTTCCGTGAGAAGGAGACGGTCGAGCTGCTGACCTCGGGCAAGTATCCGGTGCGCAACGTCACGCAGAACATCGGCGATCTGAAGGCGCAGATCGCGGCCTGCGCCAAGGGCGTGCAGGAGCTGCGCAAGATGGTCGCCCAGTTCGGGCTCGACGTCGTCCGCGCCTACATGCACCACGTCCAGGACAATGCCGAGGAGCAGGTGCGGCGCGTGCTGGGCGTGCTGAAGGACGGCGCCTACAGGTACGAGATGGACGACGGCTCGGTGATCCAGGTCAAGGTGTCCATCGACCGGAAGAACCGCACCGGCATCATCGATTTCACCGGAACGTCGGCGCAGCGGCCGACGAATTTCAACGCGCCTTCGGCCGTCTGCAAGGCGGCCGTCCTCTACGTGTTCCGCACGCTGATCGATGACGACATTCCGATGAACGCCGGGGTGCTGAAGCCGCTCCAGGTGATCATCCCGGAGCGCTGCATGCTGGCGCCGCGTTATCCGGCGGCGGTGGTGGCCGGCAATGTCGAGACCTCGCAGGCCGTGACCGACACGCTCTACGGAGCGCTCGGCGTCATGGCGGCGGCGCAGAGCACCATGAACAACGTCACCTTCGGCAACGCGCGCCACCAGTACTACGAGACCGTGGCCGGCGGCTCCGGGGCGGGGCCGGATTTCGACGGCTGCGATGCGGTGCAGACGCACATGACGAACTCGCGGCTGACCGATCCCGAAGTGCTGGAATGGCGCTTCCCGGTGCTGGTGGAATCCTTTCGCATCCGGCGCGGCAGCGGCGGCCGCGGGAGGCACAAGGGCGGCGACGGCACGGTGCGCCGGCTGCGCTTCAACGAGGCGATGACCTGCGCCATTCTCGCCAATCGCCGGCGCGTGGCGCCCTTCGGCCTGGCCGGCGGCGAGCCGGGTCAGCTGGGGCGCAACTGGGTCGAGCGCACCGACGGTACGCGGGAGGAAAAGGGTGCGACCGCGCGCTGGGAGGTCAACCCGGGCGATGTGTTCGTCATCGAATCACCCGGCGCCGGCGGGTTCGGCACGCCGGAATAACTCGTCGAGTTGCACGATCGTTCAAGACGGGGGGCGCCCGCTCGTTCATCAGCGAGCGATGCACTTTTCCGTCGAGACGGCCGCATGAGCGGCCTGCCGGGCTTCATTCTGGCCGGGCTGGCTCTCGCCGGCAGCCCCGGTCCGGCGACGCTGAGCCTGGCCGCGGCTGGTGCGGCGTTCGGCGCCCGTCATGGCCTCGGCTATCTCGGCGGGCTCGTGTGCGGGATGATTGCCGTGATGGGCGTCACCGCGACCGGGATCGTGGCCGTCCTGCTCGCGCTTCCGGGTGCCACCCCGGTCGTTCTGACTTTGTCAGCGGCCTATTTCGTCTATCTCGCGATCCGGATCGCCACGGCGCCGCCGCTGGCGGACAGCGGCGGCCAGACCGACCCGCCGAATTTCGCGGCCGGCATCATCCTGTCGCTGATCAACCCAAAAGGGTACGCCGCCATGGGCGCTCTGTTCTCCGGCTTCGCGCTGGTGCGGGACCGCCTCGTCCTGGACGCCGCCGTGAAGGCGCTTGTCCTGGTGGCCGTCATGGTGGTCGTCAATGTGGCCTGGCTCTTTGCCGGCGCGGCGCTGACCCGGTTTTTCCGCGACCCGGCGCTCAACCGCGCGCTCAACATCGCGTTCGCCGCCCTGCTGCTCGGGTCGGTGGCCGTGACCCTGCTGCTTTGAAGCGGGAATCGCCGCGGCCCGGCGTCTGCTCCAGGCTCAGCCGGCGACGGAAAACATGCGCGAAAACGTCAGCGTCGCCACGCGGCCGCCGCGTGGCGTGACCTGGCCGACGTCGGCGTCAGCCGTGCGCCTTGTCGTGGCTCTCGACGAGGTTCGTCACCACCTGCGGACGGTTATTCACCACGGGCAGCGACTGGCTGCCGAGCTGCTTGCCGGTCTGCTCGGCCGCGCTGATCGCGGTCTCGTTCGTGAGGTGGGTGTTGATGAGCGGCCGCAGGCTGCCAAACGACAGCGAACTGCTGCTGCTCGTCTGGACCGTGTCGGAGCTCGGAACGGAAAACTTCTCCGCCGACGCTTCCGGCGTCTTCGGCTTGTCGCTGCTCGTCCGCGGGACGGGAGGCCCGCCGGCGGGATTGATTGCGTTCGTCATGGGTCCGGGGTCCTTTTCTGGTACCGGTTTTTTGTCATATCGGCACGTTACTGTGCCGTTTTGTTTTATCTGCGGGTGCTAGAAGTGTGCAGGAACGGTCTTAAGGCTCTACTACCGGTGCCGAAAATTGGTTAATTCGGCATTATTTATCCGTACGTTAGCGTAATCCTACACCCCCGTAAACATGTCTTTTCCCCCGCCAACCGCGCCCTCCGACCGGCCCCTGCGCGGAATCACGTATATGTTACTGGGGATCGGGGCGTTTTCGCTGACCGACGCCCTAGCCAAGTGGATCGTCGCGGCCGCCCCCATCCCCGAAGTGGTGGCGATCCGCAACGGCTTCACGCTGCTGCTGATCCTGCCGGCGGTCATCCGGGCCGGGGGCTTGCGGGCGCTGGCCACCCAGCGCGGCGGCGCCCACGCCACCCGGGCCCTCCTGTCCGTCGGTGCGTTGCTGACCTTCTTCGAGGCTCTGCGCCAACTGCCGCTCGCGACCTGCATCGCGATCGGGTTTGCGGCCCCTCTGTTCATGACGGTGGCCTCGGTCGTCATGCTGCGCGAGCATGTCGGCGTCCATCGCTGGGCGGCGATCGGCGTCGGCTTTGTCGGCGTGCTGATCATCGCCTGGCCCGACGCCGGCGGCTTCCTGTCCTGGCCGGCCGTCCTCATGCTTCTGTCGAGCCTGTGCTTCGCGCTCGCCATGACCAGTGTGCGCTGGCTGGCCCGCACCGAATCCGATGTGGCGATGCTGTTCTATCAAAATACCGGCATGCTCGCGGCGGGGCTCGTCGGCTCGCCGTTCGTGTGGCAGCCGCCCACCGCAATCGAAGTCGGAGTCATGGCCGCGATGGCCGTGGCGCTGGCCATCGGCCAGGTGTTCACCATCCGCGCATTCCGCGAGGCGCCGGTGGGCGTGGTCGCCCCCTTCGAATATACGGAGCTGCTGTGGGCGGCGCTGATCGGCTACTTCGTGTGGAACGAGCTCCCGGGTTCGCATGTGTGGGCCGGGGCGGGGATCGTGGTGTTGAGCGGGCTTTACATCATCTGGCGCGAGGCGCTGGCCGCCCGCCGACGCGCCGCCGCCGCGGTGCCGATCCCCGCCGCATCGGCCCCCGTCCTATCGCCATAGCCTCGCCGCAGCGCGGACGCGTATACTGGGCCGATGAGCCCCGCCCCGCTGGCCAATTCGAGGCCGTCCCCCGCCGCGCGCGACGCCGCCATCGCCGACCTCAAGGCGCTTCTCGGCGACCGTCTGTCGACCGTGGCCGCGGTTCGCGAGCGGCACGGCAAGGACGAATCCTATCATCCGTCGGTGCCGCCGGATGCCGTCGCGTTCGCGCGCTCGACCGAAGAGGTGAGCCAGATCGTCCGCATCTGCGCCCGCCACAAAGTGCCGGTGATTCCCTACGCGACCGGCACCTCGCTCGAAGGGCATGTCGCGGCGCTGCACGGCGGTATCTCGATCGACGTGATGCAGATGAACCGGGTGCTCGAGGTCAACGCCGAGGACCTCGACTGCCGGGTCCAGCCCGGCGTCACGCGCAAGGAGCTCAATGAGTATCTGCGCGACACCGGCCTGTTCTTCCCGATCGACCCCGGCGCCAATGCCTCGCTCGGCGGCATGGCGGCGACGCGGGCCTCGGGTACCAATGCCGTGCGCTACGGCACGATGCGCGAGAACGTGCTGGCGCTGACGGTGGTGCTCGCCGACGGCCGCGTCATCCGGACCTCGAAGCGGGCGCGCAAATCGTCCGCCGGCTACGACCTGACGCGGCTGTTCGTCGGCTCCGAGGGAACGCTCGGCGTCATCACCGAAGTCACCTTGCGGCTGTACGGCATCCCGGCGGCGATCTCCTCGGCGATGTGCTCCTTCCCGACCGTCAAGGATGCGGTCGACACCGTGATCCAGACCATCCAGTCGGGGATCCCGGTGGCGCGGATCGAGCTCGCGGACGGGCTGCAGATGAAGGCGATCAACAATTTCTCGAAGATGGGCCTGCCCGAGACTCCGACGCTGTGGCTCGAATTCCACGGCACCGAGGCCGGTGTCGCCGAGCAAGCGGAAATGGTCCAGGCGCTCGCCAGCGAGCACGGCGGGACCGGCTTCAGCTGGACGACGCTGCCGGAGGATCGCAAGAAGCTGTGGCAGGCCCGTCATGACGCCGCCTACGCGAACCGCACGCTGCGGCCGGGGGCCGAGCTGTGGGCGACCGACGTCTGCGTG
>DASWFO010000312.1:0-23344 GCA_036394195.1 Alphaproteobacteria bacterium
CCCCCGCCGCTGCCCAGCCGCATCGCCAATCCCTTCTAGGCCTGCCAACCATATCGACATAGACTCACAAGCTCTCAGGGGTCGTGCGCAGATAGACCGTATAGAGCATGAGAGGGGAAGAATCCTCGGGCTCATGGTACGGCGGTGGCCAAATGCCGGTCATAATGGCGAGCTCAATTTCGATCCACCCATTGGCAAGCACGACTTTGCAGACAGCGGAAGGATGGCGCTTGTATTCAAGGCGTGGCGGCTTCACGACGTCGCCGCGCTTGCAAAGCTCCTGCAGCGCCGCCTTGGGGCTCGCCCAAAACATGGAATTGTAAGCTCCCATGACGGCGAGGCGCGGCCGGTCGGGTGGCATACTGCATTCGCCACCGTTGGCATCCAGCCACAACAAAGCCCCGTGTTCCGGACCCGTGCTGGGATCGGGCGCGCACCTCACCGTCCCCGTGGGAAGTTCGAAGCTAAATCCGAATCTTGTATTGCGATAAACGTCCGCCGCGACGGCCGGCATCGATCCGGAGAGGAGCACAAGCGCGACGACAGTTAGAGACGCTCTCATATCAACTTCGTTTGATCAGGGCACGCTATCCAAATTTCCTGGCCAGCGCGGCAGCCGATGGCGCACGCCTTTGATCGTCCCGGCAACCTTCTCTTTCCAGTCGGGATCAACCTTCGGATCGATGTAGGGGGCCACGATAATCGCCCCCGCGTACCGGACCGTAAATGGACCGATGGTCCTCCAACAGTCGATCGAGGAAGGTGTCAGCGTCACTGCCGATACCAAGTACACGCGGCCCAAATTGACGGCCCCATTCGTTCCACGCCGCCTCGCCCGATGGAAATTCAATCGGCGTATGGCCATCCGGCCTCATCCCGAGGGGATTGTTCGCTTTGGCCGCGTCTCTGTTCTTACCGTAACCTGACTCCAAAGCAGCGACACCCAAGATAAGGGTCGGATCGACGGCGTACTTATCTGCAATGGGGGCTGAGTGTGTATAGTTCGCGTCGAAGAATTGCGCGAATCGCGAGTTTGGGTCGAGCCAGTAGTCGCCGCCTCGGCCGTCCTCCAGGCCTTGTGCCAGCTCGTCAGCCGGTGCGTGGTGGAGCAGGCTGTCAGCTCCGGGCGAGGCCGTTTCAGCTTCGTCAGGGGCGTTTTCAGGCGGCAGCGACGCCCCTGAGAGCGGGTCAAAAAAAGGACGGACAGCCATTTGGATCCCTCGTTCAGGTTACGCTTGAACAACGGCGGTATTGTGGCAAGCACAACGACTGAGTTGGGTTTAGGCTCCCGCCGCCAGCAGCGCCTTCAGGCCGGCGCGATAATCTGGGTAGGCCAGCCTGGCGCCGAGCTCGTCCTTGATGCGGCGGTTGGCGACGCGCCGGTTGTCGTCATAGAAGCTCCGCGCCATCTCGCTCATCGATTTCGCCGCCTCGGCGAACGGAATCTCCGGCGGCGCCGGCATGCCGAGCAGGGCCGCGGCGTAGGCGATCACGTCCTGCGGCGGGGCGGCCTCGTCGTCGCACACGTTGTAGACCGCGCCCGGATTGGGCTGCGCCATCGAGGCCGCGAGCACGCTCGCGATGTCCTCGACATGGATGCGGCTGAACACCTGGCCGGGCTTCACGATCCGCCGGGCAGTGCCGGCGCGCACCGCATCCAAGGCGCTGCGCCCCGGGCCGTAGATGCCGGCGAGGCGGAACACATGCACCGGCAGGCCGAGGCGCCCGAGGTCGAGCCAGGCGCGCTCCGCGGCCACGCGGGCGCGGCCGCGCGGACCGGTCGGATGCAGGCCCGCGCGCTCGTCGACCCAGGCGCCGTCAGTGTCGCCGTACACGCCGGTCGTCGACAGATAGCCGATCCACTTGATGCCTTTGAGTGCGGCGATGTCGGTGGCGTGCCGCGCCAGGACCCGATCGCCCTCGGCGCCAGGTGGGACCGAGATCAGGATATGGGTGGCGCGGGCGAGTGCCGTGTCGAAATCGCTGAGCGGCCGCTCGCCGTCGAACACCACGGCGTTCAATCCTTCGGCGACGAGCGCTGCCTGTCTGTCCTCGCCCTGGACGGTGCCGCCGACGATCCAGCCCTGTACCTTCAGGCGCCGCGCCAGCACGGTCGCGCTGTAGCCAAGGCCGAACACGAACAGGCGGCCCACCAATCCCGGACGGGTGCCGTGAAATTGCCGCATGAGAACAGATATAAGCCTTCCGGGACTGCTTAGCGATCAGCCTTGGACCGCGTCGTCCGGATGTGCTTCCCTCCGCTCATGCTCCGCCTCCTGCTGACTCTGGCCCCGCTGACTCTCGCCGTGATCGCCATCACCGTTTCACCCGCGGCCGCGCAACGGCTGCAGCCCACGCCGGATCTCGCCACCAGCCCGGCCGAGATCGCCACCTATCAGAAATGCCTGCGCACCGCCGAGAAGACGCCGGATGAGGGCTTCGAGGAGGCGATGGCGTGGCGCGACACGACCGGCAGCAACGCCGCGAAGCACTGCGTCGCCGTGGCGCTGTTCTACATGGGCCAGGCGGCGGTAGCCGCCGACCGGCTGGAGCAGCTCGGCATCCAGATGCGCGCGGCAGCGCCGGAGCTCAGGGCGCGGCTGTTGTCGCAGGCCGGCACGGCGTGGAGCGTGGCCGAGGAGCGCGAGCGCGCCAATGCCGCGATCACCACGGCGATCGAGATCGCGCCCAAGCTCCCCGATCTCTATGTCGACCGCGCCATGGTGCTGGCCGACGCGCAGAATTACTGGGAAGCGATCGACGACCTCAACAAGGCGGTCGAACTGCAGCCCGGGTATGGCATGGCGCTGGCGCTCCGCGCCGCCGCCTATCGCTACGTCGACAGCCTCGACCTCGCGATGGAGGACGCCGAAGCGGCGATCCGCACCGCACCGGATCTGCCCGAGGGCTGGCTGGAACGCGGCATCCTCCGGCGCATCAAGGGCAACGTGAAGGGTGCTCGCGCCGACTGGCTCCAGGTGCTGGTGCGCGATGCCGACGGTGCGGCCGGCGACGCAGCGCGCGCCAATATCGAGCGGCTCGAATACCATCTCGACGACAAGCCGGCGAACCTGCCGGCGTTGCGGCGGAAATAGCGCCTTCGGTCAGAGCGGATTCCGATCAGGGCGAACCGCTCTCCACATCGTCATGCCCGCGAAACCAGGCATCCATCGCGCCGCTGACCCATGGATTCCCAACCGCGCTGCGTGGCGGCCTTCAAGGCCGCCGACGGGCGCGAAGGATCTGGCGCGGGAATGACGAGGTGAGAAACTAGAAATCCAGATCGGTGTAGTGCTTGGGCGGCGGGGCGCCGGCGACATTGTCGGCGAGCAGCGGCCGGAACGCCGGGCGCGACTTGATGCGTGCATACCAGTCCTTGGCGCGCTCGTGCTCGCCCCACGGCACGTCGCCGATATAATCGAGACAGGACAGGTGCGTCGCCGCCGCGATGTCCGCCAGCGAGTACTTGTCACCGGCAAGGAACTTCCGGCGCTCGATCAGCCAGGCGATATACTCGAGATGGTAGTGGATGTTGGAGGCGCCGGCGCGGATCGCGGCCGAGTTCGGCTCGCCGAGCCCGAGAAACTTCTTCATCATCTTCTCGCGGTAGAGGTTGTCGGTGACCTCGCGCGCGAATTTCTGATCGAACCAGGCGACGAGGCGCCGCACTTCGGCGCGCTCATGCGCCGTCTCACCGAGCAGGTTGCGCTCGCCGGGATGGACCTCCTCGAGGTATTCGCAGATCACGCCGGACTCGGCGACGGTCGTACCGTCCTCGTCGACCAGGACCGGCACGGTGCCGGCGGGATTGAGCGACAGGAAATCGGGGCGCCGCTCCCACACCTTCTCGACCTTGAGCTGGAACTCGAGTCCTTTTTCGCGCAATGCCACGCGAACCTTGCGCGAGAACGGGGATAACGCGAGATGATAGAGGGTGCGCATGCGGGCGGAGATGTTAGCGCCGGTACCCGCCGCGTCAACCGGCGGCGAGCGCCTGCCGGGCCGCGACCACGATGCCGGCGAGGATCGCACAGGCGATCAGCCCCAGGCCCAGCCCGCACAACACCGCAAGCCCGTCGCGGGCGAACAGGCCGAGCGCGACGATCACCAGGGCGGTGGCGGGCAGAAGGCTGAACACCGGGATCGGCAAGGTCAGCAGCACCGACAGGACGAGACAGGCGACACCCAGCGCCCGCATCGTCCCCTCGCTGTCCAGCGCCGGGCGGCGGGGCTTCAGCACGCGCTCGATGCGATGCAGGATCGGCTCCAGCTTGACGATGAAGCTCGCGATGCGCCGGCGCGGAATGGAGATGCGGGCGAGGAACCCTGGAAGCCGCAGCCGCCGCCGGCCGAGAATCATCTCGACCGAGACGACGCAGAGCGGCACGCCGAAGATCGTCGAAAACCCGGGAATGCTCGGGCCCGGTGTCAGGTTGGGCGCGGCCAGCAGCAGCAGCACAAGCGGGTGGCCGCGCACGTCGAGCTGCGCCACGAGCTCGCCGAGCGTTACCCGCTCGCCCTCGGCGCCCTGGCCGAGCCGCCGCAGAACCTCGAGGATGGTTTCAGCGCTGACAGCCTCGGCGGTCATCGCACCCAGCGGCGCAACAGCCGGGGCACGAACACGGACAACGCAATGAGTGCCACCCCCCACATCATCGGCTCGAGCCAGGCGCCGCCGTCGAAGGCCCGCCGCCCGGTCAGCGCCAGGTTCACGAAGACATACGTCTCCGGTAGCATGCCGGCGAGCGACCCCAGCGTGTATTCGCCGAGGCTCAGCCGCGTGAGGCCGAGCGCATAATTGATCAGCGAGTGCGGCAGCAGCGGCAGCAGCCGCACGATCGCGACGGCGCGCCATCCGCCTTCCTCCGCCCGCTCGAGCAGCGGACCGATGCGCTTCATCTCCTCCGGCACGATCAGGCCCGAGTTGATGTAACGCGCGATCAAAAACCCGGTCACCGCGCCGGCGGTCGAGCCGAGCAGCGCCCAGCCGCAGGCCGCCCAAAACCCGAACAACACGGTCGCGACGATCGCCATCACGGAGCGGGGCACGAACAACAGGCTCGCCAGCACGTGCACGACCACGAACGCGGCCGGAACCAGCGGCCCGAACCGGTCGATCAGGCCGCCGATCCAGCGCGCATTGGTGGCGGTCTCGGCGGCACTGACGCCGGTGATACCGACGACCAGCAGGCACAGAAGCAGAAGCCGAAGCCACCGGGGTGATCGATACATGACGCCTGTATTACACGGACCAGCAGCCGCTGGCGAGCGCGGCAGGCGCACGGCAGGGTTGCCACGTCAACACAATGGGCCCCAGGCGACGTCGCAGGAGTTGGGCGTGGCGGAGGCCGGCCATACCATCCATAATCGATGCCCGCTGACTCCAGCGCCGTGTAATTAACATGAGGCCGTTATGCCACGTTTTGCCGCAGCCTTTGTCGTGCTCTGTCTGACCGTGCCGACGGCGGCCTTGGCCGACGCGGCGAGCGGCGAGCGGGTGTTTCAACGCTGCGCGGCCTGTCACTCCGTCGCCGAGAGCAGCAGTCCCCTTCCCGGGCCCAATCTGCGCACCGTCATCGGCCGGCAGGCCGGCACGCTGCCCGGTTTCGAATACTCGTCGGCGATGGTCGACGCCGGCAAGTCCGAGAGCCTCACGTGGACGCACCAAACGCTCGACAAATACCTCGCCGATCCCGACGACGTCGTGCCGGGCACCGCGATGCGTTTGAATTTTCAATTGACGCCCGACGACCGCGGCGACGTGATCGATTTTCTGGAACAGGCCGGCAAGAAATAAGCGAGCGCGGTCAGGCGACGCGGTTCGCAGCGAAGCGCCCCCCCGGGCGATAGATCTCGAGATAGGTGGGCAGGATCGCCTCGATCGCCTGCGGCTGCATGCCAAGATCGGCGAAGGTCAGAGCGCCCGGGCTCACCACGTTGTCGCTCCGGAGCATCCGCACCTGATCGCGGGTGAGTGGCGGGACGGGCAAGAGCTCGAGCAGTGCCGCCTGCAGGCTCGCCAGCGCGAACGGCAGCGGCACCAGGACGCGCCGGCGGTCGATGACCTTCAGCATCAGCTCCATCAGCTCGCGGAAGGTGTAGATGCGCGGGCCGCCGAGCTCGTAGGTCCTGCCGGCGGTGGCGTCGTCGTTGACGCAGCGATGGATCGCTTCCGCGATGTCGCCCACATAAGCCGGCTGAAACCGCGTGCGCCCGCCGCCGATCAGCGGCAACGCCGGCAGGAACTGTGCCATCGCCGCGAAGCGGTTGAAGAACTGGTCCTCCGGGCCGATGACAATCGACGGCCGCAGGATGGTCGCGGTCGGAATGACGTCGCGCACGCCGGCTTCGCCGAACGCCTTGCTGCGCGCGTAGCGGGACTTGGAGTTCGGATCGGCGCCGATCGCCGAGATATGGACCAGCCGCTTGACCCCGGCCGCGGCCGCGGCGCGCGCAATATGCGCCGGCGCCTCGGCCTGCACGGCATCGAAGCGCTGGCGGCCGCGCTCGTAGAGGATCCCGACCAGGTTGACGACCGCCTCGGCACCCGACACCGCGGCGGCGACGAGCTCGTCATCGCGCACGCTGCAGCGCATCGGCACGATCTGGCCAAGGCTGCCCGCGGTCTTCAGGAACGCCGCGGCGACTGGGTCGCGCACCGCCACGCGCACCACCCAACCATCCACCGCGAGGCGCCGGATGAGGTAGCGGCCGATGAAGCCGGAGCCCCCGAAAACCGTGATTCGCCTGCCGATTGCCGCCATGCCCCGTCAATCCCTCGTCGCCGGTGGGGCCTATCTAGCAGGTCGGGTTGCGAATTTACAGCACCGCACACCCTGCGCCGGCGCCCGGCCAGCGGCGTTGACAGGGCCGCCCCTGGGGCTTATCCCTCTCGCCGCCGTTCGGACCGTGCCCGGGTGGCGGAATTGGTAGACGCGCTAGATTCAGGTTCTAGTGGCCGAAAGGCCGTGGAAGTTCGAGTCTTCTCTCGGGCACCAACGAAGATCAAAGAGACAGACATGGCGATCGAGCTTCATGAAGGCGACCTGCCCGACGGCGTGCGGTTCGGGGCGGCCGTCGCGGTGGACACCGAGACCATGGGGCTCAATCCGCATCGCGACCGGCTGTGCCTGGTCCAGATGTCCGGCGGCGGCGGCGATGTCCACATCGTGCGCCTGCAGAAGGGCCAGTACGAGGCCAAGAACCTGAAGGCGATGCTGGCCGATCCGGCGGTGACGAAGATCTTCCACTACGCGCGCTTCGACGTGGCGGCGCTGAAGCGGTTCCTGGGCGTGGTCCCCACCCCGCTCTATTGCACCAAGATCGCGTCGCGGCTCGCCCGCACCTTCACCGACCGCCACGGCCTGAAGGATCTGTGCAAGGACCTGCTCGGCATCGAGCTGTCGAAGGAGCAGCAGACGTCCGACTGGGGGGCGCCCCAGCTCACCCAGGCGCAGCTGAAATATGCCGCCAACGATGTCCTGCATCTGCACGCGCTGCGCACCAAGCTGGACGAGCTGCTGGTCCGCGAAGGACGACGGGAGCTCGCCGAGGCGTGCTTTCGGTTTCTGCCGACCCGCGCCGAGCTCGACCTGGCCGGCTGGCCGGAAGAAGACATCTTCGCGCACTGAGTGTTGGCCGCTCAAACGCCGCGCGGGATGCATCCGCATCCCTTGGCTTCGCGCCCATTAGGGCGCGCGACCGCAGTCGCGGTCGTGATCTGAGGTCCGAGGAAGCCTCGGGCGGTTCGTGGAGGGGGTCGCGGGCCCCGTCTTGGACGTTACTGAGATCTCTTGGATTTTACCTATATTATTGAAGCCGTTCACTTTTTGGCGTTAATTGCTTTTTTGCAGCGCGGGAGGCATACTTTTTGCCCGAACGCGTTTTCAAGGGCAGGGGCGGCCGGCATCGGCTCGGGGGCCAGCGTAGAACCAACCTTGAAGCGCAGACATTCATGTGTCCTTGGGCCCGATGAACGCGGGCCGTGATGATTCCGAAGGCAATCCTCGTCGAGACAAGCTCAGCAACGGCATGACCAAACCGAAGCCACAACGGATTCAGCAGCGGATTCGAGTGGCAGCCGATGCGGACGCGTCGTGCGCCGCAAAGCTGCCAAGCCAGGGCCGGGACGACGGCGCCGTCGCCCGCCAGGTCCTGGAGTTCGAGGCCGAAGGAATTCTTGCGGTCGCCCGTGGGCTTGACCGTGACAAGGACGCCTTCACCCGCGCCATCGACGCGCTCGCCAAGGTCACCGGCCGGATCATCGTCAGCGGCATGGGCAAGAGCGGCCATGTCGCGCGCAAGATCGCGGCGACACTGGCCTCCACAGGAACGCCCGCGCAATTCGTCCATCCGGCCGAGGCCAGCCACGGCGATCTCGGCATGATCACCAATGCGGACGCGGTGCTGGCACTGTCGCATTCCGGCGACACCGCCGAAATGGCCGATCTCCTGGCCTTCACCCGCCGGTTCGCAATCCCGCTGATCGGGATCACCAGCGGCGCGCAATCGGCCCTCGCCCAGGCGGCCGACGTCATCCTCCTTCTGCCGCCGCTGCGCGAGGCTTGTCCGCTGGGGCTGGCGCCGACCACCTCGACCACGGCCATGCTGGCGCTGGGCGACGCGGTCGCGGTGACGCTGTTCGAGCGCAAAGGCTTCTCGGCCGACGACTTCCATCAATTCCACCCCAAGGGCTCGCTCGGCCGCCGCTTCCTGCGCGTCTCCGACGTCATGCACCGGGGCGACACCGTCCCGCTGATCGCGGCCGGGGCCTCGATGGCCGACGCCCTGGTCGAGATGACGGCGAAACGGCTGGGCTGCGTCGGGATCGTCGACGCCGCGGGGCGGCTGGTCGGGATCATCACCGACGGCGACCTCAGGCGCCACATGGCGCCGGACCTGCTGCAGCGGCGGGCCCGCGCCGTCATGACGGCGAAGCCCTTGACCATCCGCCCCCAGGCGCTCGCCGCCGAGGCGCTGCGGGTCATGAACGAGGCCAACCGCGGCGGCGGCGTCACCAACCTTTTCGTGGTCGATCCGGGAACCGGCGGGGGCGGACGGCCGGTCGGCGTTCTCCACATCCACGACATTCTGCGGGCAGGTGTCGCATGACGCCCGACAGCTCCTCGACCCCGGTGTCGATCGACGCCGACGCCATGGTCACGGTGGGCGAGCGGGCGTCCGCGCCGTCCGTCCGTGCGGCGCGCCGCACGGACGGACGGCCAGGCCTGTCGCGCTTCGTCGCCGCGAGCATGCGCCGGCGGCGCTACAGCGCCTTCTACAGCCGTTTCGTGGCGCTGCTGAAAGTGGTGCTGCCGGCGACCGCCGTGGTGCTGGCCGCCCTGGTCTTGTTCTGGCCGCAGCTCAACCCGCTCGACAGCCGGTTCCGCCTCCGCGCCGTCCAGGTGAGCATCGACGATCTCGAGAACCTGCGGATGGTCAGCCCGCGCGTGGTCGGGACCGATTCCAAGGACCAGCCCTACACGGTGACCGCCGCGGTCGCGACGCAAGCGGCCGGCGGCAGCGACGTGACCGAGCTCAGCAGCCCCAAGGGCGACATCTCGCTGACCGACGGGTCGTGGATCGCCATCACCGCCAATCAGGGCGAGTACAACAAGCAGACCCGCATCCTCAACCTGTGGGACCACGTCAACGTCTTCCACGACGCCGGGTACGAGATCAAAACCGAGCGTGCCGAAGCCAATCTTGGCGCCGGCAGCGTCTCGGGCGACGATCCGGTCGAGGGGCAGGGGCCCGACAGCTCGCTGCGCGGCCAGGGCTTCCGCATCTACAACAAGGGCGCCCACATCGTGGTCACCGGGAAATCGCGGCTCGTCCTCTATCCGCGCCCGCCGGAACCGAAATGACGGACGCCCGGCCGACCATGCGTCGCCTTCTGGTTCTGGCCACCCTTCTCGCCTCCGCCGGCAGCGCCGCACCCCGCCACCCGGCGGAGGCGCAGGCGCTCAACCTCGGGGGCGGCAAGCAGCCGGTGGAGATTCTCGCCGACCAGGGCATCGAATGGTATCGCGAGGAGCAGCGATATGTCGCGCGCGGAAACGCCAGCGCCAAGCAGGGCGCGACCACGGTCTACGGGAACGTGCTGACGGCGTATTACCGGCCGAACGCGGAGGGCGGCACGTCGATCTTCCGCTACGAGTCGCAAGGCAACGTGCGCATCGTTACGCCGACCCAGACCGCCGTCGGCGACAAGGGCGTCTATGACGTCGACACCGGCGTGCTCGTCCTCACCGGCAACGGGCTGAAACTCACCACGCCGAACGAGGTCGTCACCGCCCGCGACAGCCTCGAATATTGGGAGGGGCGGCAGATCGCGGTGGCACGCGGCGATGCCGTAGTCGTCACGACTGACCGGCGCATGGCCGGCGACATCCTCACCGCGTACTTCGTCGACAACAAGACAAACCCGCCGCCGCCGAGCGCGAACCGCAACCCCGGCGGCCATGGCGCCACCGCGGGGCGCGCGCAGCCGGGGCGCAACGTCACGCCCGCCTCGACAGGCGCCAAGGAGGACGGCAACCGCCTGCAGCGCATCGAAGGCTTCGGCAACGTCCTGGTCTCGACCGCCACCGACATCGTCCGCGCCGACCGCGGCGTCTACAACGCCGACACCGGCATCGCGCTGATGTCGGAGCACGTGCGGATCACCCGCGGACAGAACCAGCTCGACGGCGACTTTTCCGAGGTCAACCTGAACACCGGCCTCAGCCGCCTGCTCACCCGCGCCGATGCTGACGGTAAGCCGGGGCAGGTCCGCGGCATGTTCGTGCCCCAGCAGGCCGACTCGAGCAGCCCGGCCGGGGACACGGTGCAGATCAAGCCGCGCCGGGCGGGCACCAGGCCCACGCGATGACGCCAGCCCTCGACGCAGTCGAAAGCTCAACGCCGGCCGGCGAAGGCCGCGGCCCGAAGCTCGTCGCCGACAATCCGGGGCTGGTCGCGTCCAATCTCGGCAAGCGCTTCAAGAAGCGGCCGGTGGTGCGCGGCGTGTCGGTGTCGGTGCAGCGCGGCGAGGCGGTCGGCCTGCTCGGGCCCAACGGGGCCGGCAAGACGACCTGCTTCTACATGATCACCGGGCTGATCTCGCCGGACTACGGCACGATCAGCCTCGACGGCCTCGACGTCACCGACATGCCGATGTACCGCCGCGCCCGCCTGGGCATCGGCTACCTGCCGCAGGAGCCGTCGATCTTCCGCGGCCTCCCGGTGGAGGCGAACATCCGCGCGGTGCTCGAGGTGGTGGAGAACGACCGCGACCGCCGCGAGGCGATGCTCGACGACCTGCTGGCCGAGTTTTCGATCACCCATCTGCGGCGCACGCCGGCGCTGGCCCTGTCGGGTGGCGAGCGGCGGCGGGTCGAGATCGCGCGCGCGCTCGCCTCGCAACCGCACTTCATGCTGCTCGACGAGCCGCTGGCTGGCATCGACCCGATCGCGGTCGGCGACATTCGTGACCTGGTGTCGCACCTGAAGGACCGCGGCATCGGCGTGCTGATCACCGACCATAACGTCCGCGAGACGCTCGAGATCGTGGACCGCGCCTATATCCTTCATGACGGCCAAGTCCTGATGGAAGGCCTGCCCGCCGAGATCGTCGCCCACGAGGGCGTGCGCCGCGTCTATCTCGGCGAACGGTTCAGCCTCTAGCGAGGCCGGCACCCATGGCGCTCACTCAACGCCTCGATCTGCGGCAAAGCCAGTCGCTGGTCATGACGCCGCAGCTGCAGCAGGCGATCAAGCTGCTGCAGCTGTCCAACCTCGAGGTCACCGCCTTCGTCGAGCGCGAGCTGGAGCAGAACCCGCTGCTTGAGCGCGAGGACGGGGAGGCCGGCGAGCCGGCAGACGCCGCCGCGGCCAGCGCCGACACGCGCACCGTCGCCGATGACGGACCGCTGCTCGACTCGGTCGAGGGACCGGGAGCCGCGAACGGCACCGCCACGGAGACGCCGCTCGACACCGACTTCGAGAACGTGTGGGGCGGGTCCGAGCCGGGCGAGGGTGCGGCGTCGTTCGCGTCGTGGGGTAGCGGCGGCAGCCGCGACTTCGACGACGGCGAGTTCGACCCCGACCAGAATCTCACCCGCGCCGAGACGCTCCGCGACCACCTGCTGGCGCAGATCCAGGTCGACATCACCGACCCGGTCGACCGGATCATCAGCCTGCAGCTCATCGACCGTCTCGACGAATCGGGCTGGCTCAATGGCGAACTGGAGTCCGTGGCCGAGGCGCTGAAATGCGACGCCTGCCGAGTGGAGAAGACGGTCGAGCAGCTGCAGCGGCTGGATCCGCCGGGCGTGTTCGCGCGCAGCCTCAAGGAGTGCCTGGCCATCCAGCTGCGCGACCGCAACCGCTTCGATCCGGCGATGGCGACGTTGATCGACAATCTCGATCTGCTGGCCAAGCGCGAGCACGCGGCACTGATGCGGCTGTGCGGCGTCGACGCCGAGGATTTCGCGGCGATGGTCGCCGAGATCAAGTGCCTCGACCCCAAGCCCGGCCTCGCGTTCGAGAACAACGTGGCGCAGCCGGTGGTTCCGGACGTCCTGATGCGTCCCGCTCCGGGCGGCGGCTGGATCGTCGAGCTGAACCAGGACACGCTGCCGCGCGTGCTGGTCAACCAGCGCTACTATGCGCGGGTGACCAAGGAGCTGAAGTCCAAGGCCGACCGGGATTTCGTCTCCGAGCGGTTCCACGCCGCGAACTGGCTGGTCAAATCGCTGCACCAGCGGGCGCAGACGATCCTCAAGGTGGCAACGGAGATCGTGCGCCAGCAGGATGCGTTCTTTCGCCGCGGCGTGCAGCATCTACGGCCGCTTGTGCTGCGCGACATCGCGAGCGCCATCGAGATGCACGAATCGACCGTGAGCCGCGTGACCACGAACAAGTTCCTCGCCTCGCCGAACGGCGTCTACGAGCTCAAGTACTTCTTCACCTCGGCGATCGCGAGCTCGGGCGGAGGCGACGCGCATTCCGCCGAAGCGGTGCGGTTCCGCATCAAGTCGCTGATCGACGCCGAGGCGGCGAGCGACATTCTCTCGGATGACCGGCTGGTGGAGATTTTGAAAAAAGAAAGCGTCGACATTGCGCGTCGCACCGTCGCGAAGTATCGCGAGGCGATGCGGATTCCGTCCTCGGTCCAGCGGCGGCGCGACAAGCTGCTTGGCGTCTGACTCGCGCAGTCTATCCACAATTTGTCGATTCACCCTTGATCGGCCCGCCGGCTATGCCCAGAATTGCGCCATGGTTCGAGGACGCACCGCCTCCTCACGCGGTCGCCGGCAGCCGGGTAGGCCCCCGGCCTTCCGAGCACGGGTCTTCCGAGCAGGCAGTCTTAAGGCCAGATCTGCATGAGCCACCGTATATTGACTTTGCCCGGGCGCACTCCTATGGTCCGCCGCCGCGATGGATGGGGCACCGCCCGACTCGCGAACGTCTTTCCCTCAACGTGACGAACGACGCATGCAGCTTTCCGTGAGCGGCAAGCATCTCGATGTTGGCGACAGCCTCCGCGGTCATGTGACCAGCGCCGTCGCCGAGTCGGCGGAGCGGTATTTCGGCGACGCCATCGAGGGCAAGGTCACCTTTCAGCGCGACCGCCGGCATGCCTACCGCGCCGACATCTCGCTTCAACGTGGCGCGCCGGATCATGGTCCAGAGTCACGGCGAAGCCGCGGATCCCTATGTCGCGTTCGACGCCGCCGCCCTGCAGCCAGACAGGCGGCTCCGCCGCACCAAGCAGCGCCTGGTCAATCGCCGACGCAATGGCGCCGAGGACGCTGCGGCGACCGAAACACCGCCCCACGCGGCGGCTTCTTCGCGGTGATCCATGGAAATTTCTGATCTCATCGAGCCGCGCGCCGTCGTGCCGAGCCTCAGGGCCGCCAACAAGAAACAGCTCCTGCAGGAGATCGCGCGGCGCGCCGCAGAGATCACCGGCGAGCCGGAGCGCGCCATCTTCGACGTGCTGCTCGAGCGTGAGCGCCTGGGTACCACCGGCGTCGGCGCCGGCATCGCGATCCCGCACGGCAAGCTGCCCAGCCTCAAGCGCTTGTACGGGCTGTTCGTCCGGCTGGAGACGCCGATCGATTTCGAATCGATCGACGAGCAGCCGGTCGACCTCGTGTTCCTGCTCCTGGCACCGGGCGGCGCCGGAGCCGATCATCTGAAGGCGCTGGCGCGCGTGTCGCGCCTGCTGCGCGACCGCACGGTGTGCGAGAAGCTCCGCGGCTCGGACAACGCCGAAGCGCTCTACGCGCTCCTGACCGAGAACGCGACCAGCAACGCGGCCTAGGGCGAGATTTAGCGCCCTCCATTTCCTTACGTCATGGCCGGTTTATCCGGCCATCCACGTCGGCGTGCAAATCCAAACGTCGAGCCGGGGCACCACGTGGATGCCTGCAACAAGTGCGGGCATGACGAAAGTAGAATCGGGCTTAGTGCGCGCTGACCGGCTGTAGGCCGTTCTGAAGGACGGCCGCAAAGGCGAGCTCGCGCGAGGGTGCGGCACCGACGGACGCACCATCGGCGGTGTGGATCTCGAAAATCGTCCGCGTCGTTTCGCCGTCGGCGACGGCGGTCGACTTCACATAGGCGAAGTCGCGCAGGCCCAGCGCCAGGAATTCCTGCACCGGCATTTCCGTGTGAACATTCAAGTCTGACATTGTCGTCTCCTTTCGACGTCCCGATTCAGGCAACGTCGATCGTCTTGCGTTGCTTGTTCGCCCCCGGGGCGGTGCGGATATCCACTTTCCGGACCCGCGTCTCCGCCGGTGGGCGCTTCAGGTCGATGCTGAGCAGCCCGTTGTCGAGCGACGCTCCGGTCACCTCGATCCCGTCCGCCAGCACGAAGCTGCGCTGGAACTGGCGGGCGGCGATGCCGCGGTGCAGATATACGCGGTCCGTCTCCTCGGCCTGTTTGCCGCGGATGACGAGCTGGTTGTCCTCGATCTGCACCGACAGGTCGTCGGCGGAAAAGCCGGCGACGGCGAGAGTGATCCGAAGACCGTTCTCGTCGATCTGCTCGATGTTGTACGGCGGGTAGCTCTCAGCCGAGGTCTTGGCGATCCGGTCGAGCGTGCGCTCGAACTGATCGAACCCTAGAAGCAGCGGGTTGTTGAACAGCGATAGCCGCGTCATGCGGGCATCCTCCTCACGTTGAGCAATGCCGTCGTTCACGGCAGGGGACCCTAAAGGGCGTCTCCCGCCGGGCGGCCCGTGACCGGCGCCGTCAAGTACCTATATGGGCACCGGCCGGGACGCGATCAAGCCTGCGGTTTCGCCGCGAATTCAGGCGGTTGCCCCATCCAGGGAGGTGCGGGACAGCGGCGGCAGGGCTATACTGCCGCCCAACCAAAGTACAACCGAGGGAGGAGATCATGGCCCACGAGCCGATCCCACGCCGTCAATTCCTCGCCGGCGCCGGAGCCGCCGGCACCGCCGTCGCGGGTGCGCTGGCCGGCGGATTGACCGCCCCGGCCGCTGCCGAACCCTCGGACATCGCGCCGGCCAAGGGGGCACCGGCGCCGCAGGTATCCGCCGCACCGGAGACCTGGCTGGCCCTCACCGCCGCCGAAGCGGCGTTCGTCATCGCCGCGGTCGATACCCTGATCCCGGCCGACGAGCTGACGCCGTCCGGCAGCGAGTGCGGGGTCGCCGTTTATATCGACCGCCAGCTCGCCAGCGCGTGGGGCGGCGGCGCCAAGATGTACCGCAGCGGCCCGTTCCAGAAAGGCAAGCCCGAGCAGGGCTATCAGCTGGCGCTCACGCCGCGCGACTACCTCGTCGCCGGCATCGCGGCGGCGAACGCGTGGACGCAGAAGACCTATGGCAAGGACTTCGACCGGCTAGCGCCGGAGGACCGCGTCGTCGCTCTGAAGGCGATGGAAGACGGCAAGGCGGAGTTCCAGAACTTCAACGCCCGCGGCTTCTTCGAACGCCTGCTCGCGATGACCATGGAAGGGTTCTTCGCCGACCCGGTCTATGGCGGAAACCGCGACAAGATCGCCTGGAAGATGATCGGATTTCCCGGCCTGCCGGCGACCTATGCCGGCCTGGTCGATGAGTTCCGCGACAAGCGCTACGTCGCGGAGCCGCAATCGATCGCCGATTTCTCGTAACGGAGGCGGGCCATGGCAACCAAGCTGAAGGAAGTCGACGCCGTGATGGTCGGCATGGGCTGGACCGGCGCCATCATGGCGCGCGAGCTCACCAAGGCGGGCTTGACCGTCGTCGGGCTGGAGCGCGGCGTCGACCGCACGCCGGGCGAGGACTTCACGCTGCCGGGTGTCCGGGACGAGCTGCGCTACGTCCAGCGCCTCGAGCTGATGCAGGACAATTCCACCGACACGATCACGTTCCGCAACGCGCCGGCGGAGACGGCGCTGCCAATCCGCCGCTTCGGCGCGTTCCTGCCGGGCGAGGGTGTCGGCGGCTCGGGAATCCACTGGGGTGGGCTGCACTGGCGCTTCCTTCCGACCGATTTCAGGATCCGCAGCGCGCTCGCGGAGCGCTACGGCAAACAGGCGATTCCCGACGACATGACCATCCAGGACTGGCCGGTGTCGTATGAGGAGCTCGAGACGCATTACGATCGCTTCGACAAGCTGTGCGGCGTCTCCGGCAAGGCCGGCAACCTGCGCGGCAAGATTGTCGACGGCGGCAACCCGTTCGAGGGGCCGCGCAGCGACGAGTACCCGAACCAGCCGATCAAGTCGTCGACGCCCGGCCTGATGTTCGGCGAGGCGGCGAGGGGTCTCGGCTACCATCCGTTCCCGATTCCGATCAGCATCTCGAGCGCGCCGTACACCAACGTCGAAGGCCTGCCGCTCGGCTCTTGCGAGTATTGCGGGTTCTGCAATCGCACCGCCTGCGAGGCCAATGCGAAGGCCTCGTCGATCACGACAGTGATGCCGGCTTTGCGCGCCGATCCGAAATTCGAGCTGCGCGCGCGGAGCTTCGTCACTCGCCTCATCTACGACAAGGCGGCGAAGAAGGTGCAGGGCGTGGTCTACACCGACCTGCGCACCGGCGAGGAGTACGAGCAGCCGGCCGGGGTGGTCGTGCTCTCGGCCTTCGTGTTCGGCAACACGCAGATGCTGCTGTTGTCGGGCATCGGCGAGCCTTACGACCACGCCACCGGCAAGGGCATCGTCGGCAAGAACTACGCCTACCAGTTCGAGGCCGGCGCCACGGCGTGGTTCGAGAACCGCGAGTTCAACGTGTTCATGGATTCACCCGGCATGTCGGTGTGCATCGACGACTTCAACGGGGAGAATTTCGACCACGGCGGTCTGGGCTTCTTCGGCGGCGGCTACTTTACCTGCAGCAATGCCAGCGGCGTCATCGGCGGACGGCCGCTGCCGCACGGCTCGCCGCGCTGGGGTGCCGGATGGAAGCAGGCGACGGCGAAGTGGTACAACAGCGCCGCGCGCTTCAACACCCAAGGCTCGGTCTATTCCCACCGCGACAACTATCTCGATCTCGACCCGACCTATCGCGACGCCCTCGGCCGGCCGCTGGTCCGCCTGACCTATAACGGCACCGAGAACGACCACAAAATGTCGCGCTACGTCGTTTCGAAGCTCGAAGGCATCATCAAGGCGATGAACCCGACCCATTACGAGACGCACCTGAGGCCGCGCAACTTCACCGTGGTGCCGTATCAGTCGACGCACAACACCGGTGGCACCATCATGGGCGCCGATCCGAAGTCGAGCGTGGTGAACCGCTATCTGCAGAGCTGGGACGCCCACAATCTGTTCGTCCAAGGCGCCTCCGTGTTCCCGCAACAGCACGGCTACAACCCGACCGGCACCGTGGGAGCGCTCGCCTACTGGTCGGCCAAGGCGATCACCACGCAGTATCTGAAAAACCCGGGACCACTGGTCCACGCATAAGGCATCGGGGAGTCACATGCACTGTCGTTTTCTGTGGGCCGGACTACTCGTCCTGTCTCTTGCGACGCCCGCCGCTGCCGCCGACCAGGCGCACGGCAAGCAGCTCTACCAGGCCTGCGCCGCCTGCCACGGCGCCGAGGGCAAGGGCGGGAGCCTCGGCCCGAACCTCGCCGGCGTGGTCGGGCGCAAGGCGGGATCGCTCGATGATTTCCGCTATTCGAACGCGATGAAGCGCAGCGACCTGGTGTGGGACGACGGCAACCTGCGCGACTACGTGACCAACCCGCAAGCCAAAATCAAAGGCAACCGGATGCCGTTCTCCGGCGTCGCCAACCCCGGCGACGCCGACGATATCGTCGCATATCTGAAGACGCTGAAATGATGCGAAGGATCATCCCCGCGCCAAGCGGGGATGCAGCGCACAACGTCGTTCCCGGGACTCACGCTAGTTCAGCGCCTGCAGCGGCGGGGCGACACCCTCGGGCAGCGGGTAGCGGTCAACGTTGAGCAGCATCGACACCATCGTGTAATAGCCGAGCACGCCGATGAGATCGACGACACCGCGCTCGCCGAACTGGGTCCTGACGGCGTCGAACCGCGCGTCACTGACGTGTTTCCGGTCGAGAAGCTCGCGGCTGAAATCATAGATCGCCGCCTCATCGGCCTGCATCGCGGCGGGCCGCCGCCCGGCGGCGATGTCGTCAGCGATCGCCGGGCTCAGCCCGGCCTTCATCGCCAGCACGTGATGGGCCTGCCATTCATATTGCGACGTCCAGTGCCGCGCGGTGATCAGGATCGCGAACTCGTTGAGGCGCTGTGGCAGCGACGTCTTGAAGCGGACGTATTCCCCAACCTTCTGTACGCGGTCGCCGAGGTCCGGGCTTCGCAACAGCGCATTGAACGGTCCGCCGAGGCCGTTCATCGAGCCGCGCGGGCCGCTCATGATGCTGTCCACCACCGCTTTCTGCTCGGCGGTCATCTCGTCCAGTTTGAGCGGCTTGAAACGGTCGCCGCGCAGCGGTGGCATGTCGGCAGCCAACGCCACCGCGGTGCCGACCAGCGCGAACAATGCACCCCAGGCGAATTTGCGACGCATGGCATCCTCCCTTTGGGCGGCATTTTTGTTCGATTAGAGAAGCTGAGGATAGCCCTGAGGTGCCGCGGAGGCCAGCGGAGCGACCTCTAGCCGTTCCGCCCCGCCACACACATATAAGCCGCAGCGATGACGTGCCATCATCCGCGTATCCTGATCGTCGGTGCGGGTGCTGCCGGTTTGATGGCTGGCCGCGATCTGGCACGCGCCGGCGCGCGGGTGACGATCCTGGAGGCCCGCGACCGGCTGGGCGGACGCATCTTCCCACTTCCCCGCCGGGAGTTCTGCTACGACGCCGCTGGTGGCGCCGAGTTCGTCCATGGCGACGCGCCGGTGACCGGCGCCTTGGCGCGCGACGCCGGACTTTCGCTATCGCTCGTCGGCGGAACGCGATGGAGCGTCGAAAACGGCCTCTTGATTCCGGACAATGCGCCGCCGCCCCATGCCGACGAACTCCGCCAGGCGCTGGCAGAGCTACAGCACGATATCTCGGTGGCCGAGTTCCTGGAGACGCGGTTTGCCGGTCCCGATTACGCGGAGCTCAGGCAAGCGATCGAACAGATGGTCGAAGGCTACGACGCCGCCGATCCGCGCCGGGCCAGCACGTTTGCGATCCGCGACGAATGGATGGCCGAAGGCCTTCATCAGCAGCGGCGGATCGACGACGGCTATGGTGCGCTGATCGATTTTCTCGCCGCAGAGTGCCGCCAGCATGGCGCCGCGATCCATCTCGGAACGCCGGTTCGGGCGATTGAGGCGGTGGACGGGCGCATGGTGGCGCGCATGCCGGGAGATTCCCTGGAGGGCGCCGCAGTCGTGTTGACCGTGCCGTTGCCGCTTCTGACCGAGATCGATCTCCCTCCGGCCGCCCGCCGGAAAGCAGCACTCGCCACGGCCAATATCGGATTTGGCAACGTCGTGAAAATCCTCCTGAGATTCCGCACCAGGTGGTGGGCCGATCTCGATCCTGGGCTCGAGGACATGTCGTTCGTGTTCTCCGATACGGTCGTCCCGGTTTGGTGGACTCAGGTTCCGGCGGCACACCCGGTGCTGACCGGCTGGCTGGGCGGACCGAAAACCGAACGTGTCGCCCATCTCACGGCGGACGGGCTCATCGAGACGGGACTGGCCGGGCTCGCCGAAATTTTCCGTCGCCCGTTGAGCGTCTTGAAGGGAGATCTCGTCGCGGCGCGCGCCCTCAACTGGGGCGCCGATCCCTTCGCGCGCGGGGCCTATTCGTACGCCACGCCGACGACGGCACGGGTCAAGCCGGTGTTCCGGCAGCCCGACGGCGACAACGTTTTCTTTAGCGGCGAGGCGTTCTACGTTGGCCGCGACATGGCGACCGTCGAGGCGGCACTGGCCAGCGGTCAGGAGACGGCGCGCTCAATTCTGGCCGACCAAAGATAGGCTCACCGCGCCCGCGGAGTGCGGAAATACACAGTCTGGCGGCGATTTGAGCCGTAGACTTCACGCGTGCGAGTCGCTGCCGCAGCCCTATTCCTATTTGCCACGTCCGTCGGCGCTGCCGCCTGTCCGGCCACGGTCGAAATGTGCTTTCGACCCGGCCCGGAGCCCTGCGAGCCGAAGATCGTCGCTGCGATCGACAACGCGAGATCGTCGCTGCTCGTTCAGGCCTACGGCTTCACCGATCGCGGCATCATCAGCGCGATCGACCGCGCCCACGCGCGCGACCTGCCGGTGCGGGTCTTGCTCGACAAGGAAAACCGCTCCAGCCGCTACGGCGGGCTGGCTGACTTGCAAGACCATGACGTTCCCGTCCGCATCGATGACCGTGTGGCGATTGCGCACAACAAGGTGATCGTCATCGATGGCGAGCGGGTCATCGGCGGCTCGTATAATTACTCGAGCGCTGCGGAAAAAAAGAACGCCGAGAACGTCACGCTCATCGACTCTGCTTGCGTCGCGGACGCGTTCACGGAAAATTTCGATGCCCGTTGGGCGGCCTCGGCACCGGTTGCAGGGATCGCCCGTGACGCCGAGCGAAGCGACCGGCGGTCCCGATAAACCAAAAGGGCCCCGCCGGAAATGGCGAGGCCCTTCAATTTGGTGGAGCCAAGCGGGATCGAACCGCTGACCTCTACAATGCCATTGTAGCGCTCTCCCAGCTGAGCTATGGCCCCGAAATTCGTCTCAAAGCTTCTCGTCCCCGCGGCCCGGCCTGGCGGGGGCGGACCCTTATTAGCATAGGCTGGCGGCCGCCAGCCACGCCGGCGGCGTCAGCGCTCCTCTTCGTCGACGTTGTCGACGACCTCGGCCACGTCCTCGTCGTCCTCGCCGAGCTCGGAGGTATCCTCAATGACCGCCTCATCCTCCTTTTCCTCGCCCGCCTCGGCCCCGACGACCTCTTCCTCGATCGGCTCGAGGTCATCGCCGGCTTCCGCCGGTGCCGGCGGCGGCACCGGCCGCGGCGCCGGTGCGGGCACGGCCTTGGTGCGCTTCGTCTTTAGCGCCACCTCGGGATCGAATTCGGCCCCGCATTTCGGGCAGAGGATCGGGTCCTTCTCGAGATCGTAGAACCGCGCGCCGCAGGACTGGCAGGTCCGCTTGAGACCCCAATTGGACTTCGTCACTACATGTACTCCCACCGGCTGAAAATCGCGTGGCACATGCCATGCCCCTCCCCGCTTGTCAATGCAAGCGGCTTAGGGCCACGGGCGAGCCCAGCGGCCACGTTTTTGGGCGCCCCGGCAAACCGGCGATACCGCCTCAGGGCCCGTACCCGGCCGGCTGTGCCCTGGCGAGGCTATATGGTAGATGGGGCTCCCACCGGCAACCCTCCGCGTTCAAGGCTTTTTGACGTGACCTCGTCCCATCCCGAAGCGCCATCCCCCGCGACCGCGCATCCCGGCGGCAAGCTTGCGGGCAACGTCACGGTCCCGGGGGACAAATCGATCTCTCACCGCGCCGTGATGCTGGGCGGCCTCGCCGTCGGCGAGACGGTCATTCACGGGCTGCTCGAAGGCGAGGACGTGCTGCGCACGGCCGCCGCCATGCGCGCACTGGGCGCCGAGGCGAGCCGGTCCAAGGACGGGACCTGGCGGGTCCGCGGCCGCGGTCTTGGCGGCCTGGTTGAGCCGGCGGACGTGCTCGACCTCGGCAATTCGGGGACCAGCGCCCGGCTCTTGATGGGGATCCTGGCCACCGCCCCGTTCACGACCTTCCTCACCGGCGATGCCAGTCTGCGACGTCGCCCGATGGGGCGGGTGACCACGCCCTTGGCGATGATGGGAGCGCGCGTCCTGGCGCGCGGGGCCGCCGACGGCAAGCTCCTGCTGCCGCTGGCCATCACCGGCACCGCCGACCCGGTGCCCATCGTCTATCCGCTGCCGGTCGCGTCCGCGCAGGTGAAATCCGCGGTGCTGCTGGCCGGCCTCAACGCGCCGGGTGAAACCACGGTCATCGAACGCGCCGCGACCCGCGACCACACCGAGCTGATGTTCCGCCATTTTGGCGCCGACGTGCGCATCGCGTCAGACAAGGGCGGCACCGCCATCACCGTGGTCGGCCGGCCCGAGATCACCGGCCGCACCGTGCGCGTCCCCGCCGATCCGTCGTCGGCCGCGTTCCCGCTGGTCGCCGCCCTGCTGGTGCCGGGATCGAAGGTCACGGTGCGCAATGTTGGACTCAATCCGCGGCGCGCCGGGCTGTACACGACCTTGACCGAGATGGGCGCCGATCTTGATTACCAATGCGCGCACGCAAGCCGGCGAGCCGGCCGGCGATCTCACCGCCACCGCCGGCGCTCTGACCGGCGTCGAGGTGCCGCCGGAGCGGGCCCCGACCATGATCGACGAATATCCGATCCTCGCCGTGGCCGCTTCCTTCGCCAAAGGCGATACCAAGATGCGGGGCCTCGGCGAGCTCCGGGTCAAGGAAAGCGACCGGCTGGCCGCGATCGCGAACGGGCTGGCGGCGTGTGGTGTGGAGGTGTTTATCGATGGCGATGACCTGATCGTGCGCGGCGCCGGTGCCGCCCCGAGGGGTCTTGCGAGGGACGCCGCGGCGATCCCGACCAATCTCGATCACCGCATCGCCATGGCGTTCCTGGTCATGGGCCTGGCCGCGAAAGAGCCGGTGGCGGTGGACGACGCGCGGCCGATCGACACCAGCTTCCCCGGATTTACCGCGCTGATGCGCGGGCTGGGCGCCGATCTCTCATGATGTTCGCGCCATGATCATCGCCATCGACGGCCCGGCCGCCGCCGGCAAGGGCACCCTCGCCCGCCGCATCGCCGAGCATTTCGGGCTCGCCTTCCTCGACACGGGCCGGCTCTATCGCGCCGTCGGGGCGAAGGTCTTGCAGGCGGGCAAG
>DASWFO010000313.1:0-25691 GCA_036394195.1 Alphaproteobacteria bacterium
ACATGGCGGGCATCAAGCAGCTGCGCTCGATCTGCCCCGCCGACACCAAGGAACACGACGCCGACGTCGACGTCGCGCGGGGCCTGCTGGCCGACCGCAAGCTCTACGCCCGGGCGCTGTCCTCGGTCACCCTGTCGGCCGAAGCGGCGCCGGGCGGCCAGGTCAGCTCACCCGCAGCCATCAGCCATCGCCCGTAGGGGCGGACTTGCACAGGGGCTGCGTGCCTTGTATGTTCCCCGGCCACGCAGCCACCCTTTCCGAGAGCGGATGAAGTTCCATGGCTAAGGCCAAGCAATTGTGGATTAAATTGGTCAGCACGGCCGATACCGGCTTCTTTTACGTGACCCACAAGAACCCGAAGAAGAACACTGAGAAGCTGACCTTGCGCAAATACGATCCGGTCGCGCGCAAGCACGTCCAGTTCAAAGAAGCGAAAATCAAGTAGCCGGGCGTCCCGGCGTTCCCGGCCGGAGACGCGATGGTCGCCGTCTCGGGAGCGACGCGGCTGATCGTGGCGATGGGCGACCCTGTCGCCCAGGTGCGGTTCCCCGAAGTCTTCACGCGATTGTGCGGTGAGCGCGGCATCGACGCCGCCTGCATCCCGATGCACATCACCCCTGCGGGCCTGGCCGACGCGATGCGCGGTTTCCGCGCCATGCAGAACCTGATCGGACTCAGCGTCACGATCCCCCACAAGGGACCGATCACCAGCTATTTGGATGAGCTGTCCGATCGGGCGCGCCGGGTCGGAGTGGTAAATGCGGTCCGCCGCGAGCCGGACGGCCGCCTGGTCGGGGACCTCTTCGATGGTTTGGGCTTTGTCGGGGGATTGCGCCGCGCCGGCATCGAGGTGGCGGGTGCCAAGGTCTGGCAGCTGGGGGCCGGCGGCGCGGGCACCGCGGTCGCCTTCGCGCTACTCGAGGCGGGCGCCGGGGCGCTCACCGTGCGCGACCTCGACGACCACCGCGCCGCTGCTTTGGTGGCCCGGCTGAACGCGCTGTGGCCCGGCAAGGCGGCCGTCGGAGATGCCGACCCGGGCAGCATCGACATCGCGATCAACGTCACCCCGACCGGCTTGCGCGCCGAGGACCCTCTGCCCTTCGATCCCGCCGGGCTGCGCCGCGAGACCGTCGTCGCCGACGTGATCATGAAGCCGGCGACCACGAAACTGCTGACCGCGGCAGAGGCACGCGGCTGCCGCATCCATCGCGGACACCATATGCTCGACCACCAGGTCGAGCTGTATGCGGATTTTCTCGGATTGACCGCTCCGGCCTGAGGCCGGTTGGGCGCTACGCCCGCTTGGCCGCCAGAGCGTCGGGATCGGCCTGTACGACCCGGTCCCGTCCCTGGCGCTTGGCTTCGTACATCGCGGCATCGGCCGCCCGCAGAAGGTCGTCCGGGGTCGCCAGCTGGTCGCAGCTGACGGCAACCCCGATGCTGATGGTCAGCGGCAGCTGTCCGACCGCGTGCTTCACGATGACCGGCTCGTCGGCGACTTTGCGCCGCAGGCGCTCGGCCACCGCCAGCGCCACCCGCGGTTCGGCCTCGGGCATGACGACGACGAACTCCTCGCCGCCCCAGCGCGCCACGGTGTCGAAGCTGCGCAAATGCCGGGACAGCCGATCGGCCACCGCAATCAGCACTTCGTCGCCCACAGCGTGGCCGTAGGTGTCGTTGACCACCTTGAACTTGTCGACGTCGATCATGAGCAGGGACAACGGCTTGCCGGTCCGCAGCGTGCGGTCCATCAAGGCGGCCAGATGGGCCGTCAGATAGCGGCGGTTGTACAGGCTGGTGAGGCTGTCGATGAGGGCCAGCGCCACGTTGCGTTCGAAGGTCGCCCGCAGTCCGTCCTGATAGCGGCGGCGGCGGATCTGGGTGCGGGCACGCGCCAGGATTTCCTGGCTGTCGGCCGAGCGCAGGATGTAGTCGTTCACGCCCAGGTCCAAAGCCTTGGCGATGCGCGGATAGTCGCCGTCCTCGACGAGGGCGATCAGCGGCACGTTGCGGGTCTGGTTCTGCGAGCGTATCTGGGCGCAGAGGCGCAGGCCGTCGGTCTCGCGCAAGGCAAGGCTGACGACGAGCACGTCGTAGACGCCTTCATTGGCCCGCGCCATCGCCTCCGCCGGCTGGGTGACCACGTCGAGCACGTCGTTGTCAGTGGCCAGGGCCCTGCGCAGACGCTCGGCGTAAGCCGCGTTGTCCTCGACGACCAGTAGGTTACCGCCGCTGCCGGCCTTGGGCTTGGCGGCGTTGTCGTCCACGAGCATCCCGAGATGGCTGCCAGTGGCCTGACGCAACCGCCACTCGTCGGCGGTCATCTTGAGCCGCACCAGCGATCGGATGCGCGCGTACAGCGCCAGGTCGTTCACGGGCTTGGTGAGAAAATCGTCGGCGCCGGCGTCGAGGCCGCGCACGCGATCCTCGGCGTCCGACAGCGCCGTCACCATGATGATCGGCACGTGCGCCGTCCGCGCATCGGTCTTCAGGCGGCGGCAGACCTCGAATCCGTCCATACCCGGCATCATGATGTCGAGCAGTACGATATCCGGCGGATTTTCGGTGGCCGCGGCAATAGCTTCGGCGCCGTTCGACGCCGTGACGACGTCGAAATATTCGACCGCCAGCTTCGCCTCGAGAAGCTTTACGTTGGCGATCGTATCGTCGACAACCAGGACCCGCGCGGTCATCCCCTCAACCCCGCGGCGGCGCTTAGTTCAAAAGCTTCGCCACCGTCTCAAGAAACTTTACCACTGAAATCGGCTTCGCGATGTAGGCTTCGCAGCCGCCCTGCCGGATTTTTTCCTCATCACCCTTCATGGCGAAGGCGGTCACCGCCACCACCGGAATGCGCCGAAGATCTGGATCTTCCTTCAGCCATTTCGTGACTTCCAGCCCTGAGATCTCAGGCAACTGAATGTCCATCAGGATGAGGTCCGGCCGATGTTCGCGGGCCAGCTTCATCGCTTCCATCCCATCCTTGGTCTGGATTGTTGCGTAGCCGTGCGCCTCCAAAAGGTCGTGGAAGAGCTTCATGTTGAGATCGTTGTCCTCAACGATCAGCACCGTCTTAGCCATACAAGTGCCGCCCCCTTCCAGCGACTAGATAGAGTGTTCGAACTTAGGCTCTAATGGTTAAGATATCACCATCACTAGCCCGGTGACAAAGCGGTCACATCATCGCGCATTTGAGTTAAAATTCGGTAATTATAAATACATTTGGATTCCAAAAAGATTCCGGAATCCATCCACAGGGAGTGACAATTGCGCATCGGCGTCGACCTCGGCGGCACAAAGATAGAGCTTCTGGCACTCGCCGAAAACGGCCAGGAATTGTGGCGGCAACGCACCCCAACTCCTTCCGGTGACTACGAAAGTACGATCCGCAGCATTGCCGGGCTGGTGCACTCCGCCGAAGCGCATCTGGGCCAGCATGGGAGCGTCGGCGTCGGCATCCCAGGCACGATCTCGCCGGCGACCGGGCTGGTGAAGAACTCGAACTCACTGTGTCTGATCGGCCACGCTCTGGATAAAGATCTCGAGCGGGCACTCGGCCGGCCGGTCCGGACCGCCAATGATGCCGACTGCTTTGGGTTGTCGGAGGCCACGGACGGGGCGGCGGCGGACGTCCATAGCGTGTTCGGAGTGATCCTCGGCACCGGAGTCGGTGGCGGCCTGGCCTACCGCAAACGGCTCATCCAAGGCGCCAATGCGATCGCCGGCGAATGGGGGCACAATCCCCTGCCCTCGCCCCGCGTGTGGCAGCTCCCGAACGGCCGCAGCCTCGACGAGCGGCCCGGCCCCGTTTGCTATTGCGGCCGGCCCGGATGTATCGAGCTGTTCCTCTCCGGACCCGGCTTCAGCCGCGACCATGACGACGCCACCGGCCGGAAGCTGGCAGCGACTGATATCGTGGCGGCAGCCAATGCTGGCGACCGTGACGCGGCCGCGAGCCTGGACCGCTACTACGACCGTCTGGCGCGGGCACTCGCAATCGTGATCAACATCTACGACCCCGGTGCCGTCGTGCTGGGCGGCGGGCTGTCGCAGATCGGCTCGCTCTACGACGAAATCCCAAAGCGCTGGGGGCGCTGGATTTTCTCCGATACCGTGGTCACCAGACTGGTGGCGCCGAAATTTGGCGACGCCAGTGGGGTCCGCGGTGCCGCGTGGCTGTGGCCGGAGGAACCGGGGGAGTTGCCGGTCAGCACTTAGGCCGCGGCAGGGCCTCCAGTAGATCGAGGCGCGACTTGATCGCGAACTCGGGATACTCGAACGTGTAGTCGCGGCCGACGCCGTTGTCCTGCAGCCGCAGGCCGGTTTCGTATTCCGGCGCGCCGGTCCGATCATCATCCTTGAAGAACGCCATGCGGACGTGCCACGCCGGCCGGGCGCCGATCGCGGACGCGATCTGCGGCTGGGCGGCAACTTCGGTGGTCTTGCTGCCGATGATCGCGTTCACTTCGAGCGCGCCGTCGCGGGTGGCACCGTCAAACACCATGCGCGCCACCTGCTGCTCGCCCTTCTCCGCCATGCGGATCAGCACCAAGGTGTGCTCGGTCGGGAACAGGGTGCCCGGCGGCAGCTCGATTTCCAGGCCTTGCGGCTCGACGAACACCGCTTTGCCGCCTTTGCCGCTGCCCTCAAGAACGGCGCGGCCGCGCAGCGTCTCATCGACCTCGCCGTCGCGTAAGCTCCGTAAGGTAAATCGATAGCTCAGGCCGTCTTTGGCTTCCCAGCTCGAAAAGTTGATGTCGTTGTCGGTGCGCTCGCCATCGCTGTCGGTCATCTGAAACCGCATCCGCTGGTTGATGGTCCAGCCGTCGCAGACCTCCTGCCACTCGATATACATCGCCCCCTGGATGTCGACGACGCCGCTCGACGACTTGGCGCCTCCAAGCGTCAGCGTATAGGAGGCGCGGTGCGGCACGATCTCGGCGGACAGCGCGGGAGCGCCTGCGAACAGCGCGATCCCGAGGGTGAGACCAACCAGATGACGCAACATGCATTCACTCCAAAGGCCGCCCACCCTGCGGCGTGAAACGCGCTATTATCGCATCCCTTTTCGCACTGCAACAGGGTCTCGGGCATAAACGCCGGCGGCGGACTTTCCCTCCGGGTTTATTGCCACGATATGGGAAATGCTGCGGCCCAAGCGACGTTCCGCAAGCGTGACGGGCGCGCGGGTCAGGCTCGTTTCAAGACCCGTCGATGGTCTGGACCAGTTCGGTCCGACCACGCGCCGCGCGCAGCACCCGGCCGTCGATGATCGCAAGGCCGGCAAAAATGAGCGGTGTTTTGTCTTGCAGCCGAGGCCAGAAGATGGCGCGGCCGGGGCGATCCGCTTCGTGCTCAGCTCTTTTTCGGCGGCGGGAGGTCGAGCTTGATGTGCAACTCCTTGAGGCGCGCCGGATCGACCGTCGACGGCGCCTGCATCAGGAGGTCCTGCGCCTGCTGGTTCATCGGGAACGCAACCACCTGGCGGATATTCGGCTCGTCGGCGAGCAGCATCACGATGCGGACGATGCCCGGCGCCGAGCCGCCGTGCGGCGGGGCGCCGAACTTGAAGGCGTTCAGCATGCCGCCGAAGCGGCTCTCAACATCCTCCTTCGAGTAGCCGGCGATCGAAAACGCCTTGTACATGATGTCCGGGCGATGGTTGCGGATGGCGCCCGACGACAGCTCCACGCCGTTGCAGACGATGTCGTACTGGAAGGCCTTCAGGGTCAGCGGGTCCTTGGTCTCGAGCGCCTCCAGCCCGCCCTGCGGCATCGAGAACGGGTTGTGGCTGAACTCGATCTTGCCAGTGTCCTCGTTGAGCTCATACATCGGGAAGTCGACGATCCAGCAGAAGCGGAAGTCGTCGGGTGCGATCAGCTCCATCTCGTCGCCGAGCTTCTTGCGCACCACGCCGGCGAATTTCTCGGCGGCCGGCTTCTTGTCGCAGACGAAGAACACCGCATCGCCATCGCCGAGCTTGGCAAGCTCGCGCAGCTTGTCGAGCCGCGGCGCGTCCAGGAACTTGGCGATCGGCCCCTTGGCCTGTCCGGCTTCGAAGGTGATGTAGCCGAGACCCGGAGCCCCCTCGCCGCGGGCCCAGTCGTTGAGCTTGTCGAAGAAGCTGCGCGGCCGCGCGGCTGCACCCGGTACCGCAACCGCACGCACCACCCCGCCAGACGCGACCGCCTTGGCGAAGACATTGAACGCCGACTCTCGGAACACCTCGCTGACGTCGGTGATGATCAGCGGGTTGCGCAGATCGGGCTTGTCGGAGCCGTATTTCAGCATCGCCTCGTCATAGGCGATGCGCGGAAAGGGCGGCTTGGTGACCTTGCGGCCGCGGCTGAACTCCTCGAACACGCCCGCCAGCACCGGCTCGATCGCCGCGAACACGTCTTCCTGCGTCACGAACGACATCTCGAAGTCGAGCTGGTAGAACTCGCCCGGGCTGCGGTCGGCACGGCCGTCTTCGTCACGGAAGCACGGCGCGATCTGAAAATACCGGTCGAAGCCCGCGACCATCAGCAGCTGCTTGAACTGCTGCGGCGCCTGCGGGAGGGCATAGAATTTCCCGGGATGGACGCGGCTCGGCACCAGATAGTCGCGCGCGCCCTCGGGGCTGGACGAGGTGAGGATCGGCGTCTGGAACTCGGTGAACCCCTGCTCGATCATCCGCCGGCGGATCGAGGCGATCACCTGGGCGCGCAGCAGGATATTTGCATGCATGCGCTCGGTCCTGAGGTCCAGGAAGCGGTAGCGGAGCCTGAGATCCTCGGGAAAGTCGCCTTCCTGATTCACCTGGATCGGCAGCGTGTCGGCGGCCGACTGGAGCTGGAATTCGGCGATCTGCCCCTCAACCTCACCGGTGGCCAGCTTCGGGTTCACCGTTTCCGGCGAGCGGGCCACGATCTTTCCCGTCACCGTGACCACGCTTTCCACCCGCGTCGCCTCGACCTGGTTGAAGATCGGGCTCGACGTATCGATCACGCATTGCGTGATCCCATAGTGGTCGCGCAGGTCGACGAACAGCAGGTTGCCGTGGTCGCGCTTGCGGTGGACCCAGCCCGACAAGCGGACCGTTTGGCCGACATTCGCGCGCGTCAGTTGCCCGCAGGTATGAGTCCGGTAAAGATGCATAGGCGCTGGCTCTGAAACAGGAATTCCGGCGCAAAAGGCACGGCTTGCCGCCCATTGTCAAGGTTCGGCCGGAGCCGGAAAACCCCTAAGCCTGGAAATCAGCCGGGGCATCATGTTACATCCGACATAACATGACTTGGATTGCCGATTCCGCGACGCTTGCCGAGTTCTGCGGTCGCGTCGCCACCTCCTCCTACGTGACGGTCGACACCGAGTTCATGCGCGAGCGCACGTATTGGGCGCAGCTCTGCGTGATCCAGATCGCCAGTCCCGACGAGGCCGCCGCGGTGGACGCCCTGGCGCCGGGGATGGACCTGTCACCGCTTCTGGCGCTTCTCACCGATCCGCGGGTGCTGAAGGTCTTCCACGCGGCGCGGCAAGACCTGGAGATCTTCTATCATCTCTGCGGCACGGTGCCCGGGCCGCTGTTCGACACGCAGGTCGCCGCCATGGTCTGCGGGTTCGGAGACGCGGTCAGCTACGAGACCCTGGCCGGGCAATTGGCCAGTGTCCGTATCGACAAATCGGCGCGCTTCACGGATTGGGCGCAGCGGCCGCTCAGCGAGCGCCAGATCGCCTACGCGCTCGCCGACGTGACGCATCTGCGCCGGATCTACCTGTCCCTCGCCCAGCGCCTGACGACGACCAACCGCGCCGCGTGGCTCCAGCAGGAGATGGCGACGCTGCTGGACCCGGCGACCTACCGGATGGAACCCACCGAAGCCTGGCGCCGCTTCAAGCCGCGCACCGCCAAGCCGCGGCTGCTGGCGGTCCTGAAGGAGGTCGCAGCGTGGCGCGAGCGCGAAGCCCAGCGGCGCGACGTGCCGCGCAACCGCGTGGTCCGCGACGAGACGGTGATGGACATCGCCGGCCACGCGCCGGCGACGATCGACGAGCTCGCCCGCGTCCGCGGCCTGTCGCGCAGCTTTGCCGATGGCCGGCTCGGCGAGGAGCTTCTAGATGCGGTGCGCCGCGGCCTGGCGCTCCCCGAGGCGGACATCCCGGTGCTGCCGCCGCCGGTCGACCTACCGCCCGGCCTGGGCCCCGTGGTCGAGCTGTTCAAGGTTCTGCTGAAGATGAAATGCGACGAGCACGGCGTCGCCCAGAAGCTTGTGGCCAGCACGGCCGACCTGGAGCGGATCGCCGCCGACGACGAGGCACCGGTTCCGGCGATGCACGGCTGGCGCCGCGAGGTGTTCGGCGAGGCGGCGTTGGCGCTCAAGCGCGGCGAGCTTGCGTTCACCCTGCGCGGCCGCAAGATCCAGCTATTGTCGACGACGGATGTCGCCACACCGTCGCGCGTGATGGTTGCGAGAGGGTCATAGCTCTCTTTTCCCTCCCCTTGAGGGGGAGGGAAAAGAGGTCAGTTCCCGATCTTGATCTTCGGCTTGCGGCCGAGCGCCTCGGCGACCGACTGCAAGCGGCGTTCGACCGCCTCGCCGACCAGGGAGCCCATCCGCTTGGGCACGCGCAGGCGCAGCGAGCCTTCGTCCCGCTCCAGGTGGATCTTGCGCAGCACCTCGGGGGCTCCGCCCGACAACGTGAAGCCGAGCCTGAGCGCCAGGCCGAGCCGGTAGGCCTCGCGTACGCGCTCCTCGTCGAGCAGCAGCCACGCTGGCCCCGTCACCTCGCCCTCGGCCGTCCCGGCGTAGCGGGTATAGATCGTCAAGGCCAGAAAAGCGCGGCCCGGATGATCGATGCCCACGATCGGCATGCGCAGGATGCGCTGGAACGCGATCTCCGCCCGGTAATCCGGATGCTCGTTCCACGCGATGTCGGCGAGGAGCGACGCCGCCAGCCGCAGCCGTTCGTGCTCGGCCGGCGATTTGCGGAACAGGGGCGTCAGCCACTCGTGGAGCGCGTGTCCGTCGACGGCAAAGCGGGCACTGGCGCGCGCCATCTGCTCGGCCGATGCGAGCAGCGGATCGCGCCGGCGTTGAGCCGGCGACAGGCGGTCGAAGAGGCATCCTTCGCGAAGGCCCAAGGCGGTGAACACCAGCCGCGCCGGCCGGGTGCGCAACAGCACCCGGTGCAGGACCAGGGCGGCGATCGGCAGGACCTCGAGCCGCTTGCGCGGCACGCGGCCGATCCGCTCCAGCGATTCCCGCGACAGGCCGGCGATCAGGTCGAGGAAATCCTCGGCCCGGCCGCGCGACAGGGTGTAGCCGTGGATCACCCGAAGGGGGTAGTTCACATGCGCCATGTGCAGGCGCGCGATGCCTCGCCAGGACCCGCCCACCGCGTAGAAGTCGCGCCCCTTCGCCTTGTTCAGCCAATCGATCTTCTCGAGCCGATGATCGATGATATCGACCAGCGCGTTTCGCCGGTCGGTGATCTCGCGCAGCCGCAACGGGCCGAACGGCAGGGTGACGTGGCGCCCGATCTCACCGCGCTTCAGCGCCACCAGCTCGAGGCTGCCGCCGCCGAGATCGCCCATCAACCCGTCGGCGTCCGGGGTGCCGGAGAGGACGCCGAGGCCGGACAGGCGCGCTTCCTCCTCGCCGTCGAGAACCTCGACGCGCAGGCCGGTGCGCTCGCGCACCTGGGCGACGAAGTCACGGCCGTCTTCGGCATCGCGCACGGCCGCCGTACCGACGACACGCAGGCGCCGCACACGCATCGCCTCGGCCAGGGCTGCAAAGCGGCTCAGGTTGGCGAGGGCGAGCGGAACACCCTCCTCGTTCAGCCGGCTGGTGCGCTCCAACCCGCGGCCGAGGCCGCACAGCACCTTCTCGTTGAAAATCGGATAGGGCGCCCGCTCGTCCCCGGCATAGACGACGAGGCGGATGGAGTTCGAGCCGATATCGATGACACCGACCGGAGCGGCCGATGACCGGCCCGGCGCGAATCGCGACCGCATGCGGAGCTGAGTTTACCGGTTCTTTGGAACGAGTCGAGGCGCTCCGCCGGGCCGCTTGAGCGCCTTGCCGCGCCCGGAGAGGCTCGGATTGGTCATGAAGAACTTGTGGGCACTGAAACCCTCGTCGCTCGGCTGGATACGCGCATAGGTGCCGTCGCCGGCGAGCGTCCACGACTGCGCCGTGTCGCGCAGGTTGGCCACCATGATCTGGTCCTGGACCTGCTGGTGCACCGTCGGGTTCTCGACCGGCACGAAGCTTTCGACACGATAGTCGAGGTTGCGGGTCATCCAGTCGGCCGACGAGATGAACACTTTCGACTGCGGATGCGGCAGGCCGTGTCCGGCCCCGAAGCAGACGACGCGCCCGTGCTCGAGGAACCGGCCGACGATGCTCTTCACCCGGATGTTCTCGGACAGCCCCTTCACCCCCGGGCGCAGGCAGCAGATGCCGCGGATGACCAAGTCGATCGATACACCGGCGTTGCTGGCCCGATACAGCGCGTCGATGACCGCCGGATCGACAATCGAGTTCATCTTGGCCCAGATCGCCGCCGGGCGTCCGGCCTGGGCATGCGCGATCTCGGAATCGATCAACGCCATCAGGTCATGGCGCAGTGTCAGCGGCGAGAACGAGAGCTTCTCCATCTTCTCGGGACGCGCATAGCCGGTGATGTAGTTGAACAGCCGCATTGCATCGCGGCATAGCGCCTCGTCGCACGAGAAAAACGACAGGTCGGTGTAGATCTTCGCGGTGACCGGATGGTAGTTGCCCGTGCCGTAGTGAACGTAGGACCGCACGCCCCCGCCCTCGCGGCGCACGACCAGCGAGATCTTCGCATGGGTCTTCAGGTCGATGAATCCGTACACCACCTGCGCCCCGGCGCGCTCGAGGTCGCGCGCCCAGCGGATATTCGCTTCCTCGTCGAACCGCGCCTTGAGTTCGACCAGGGCCGTCACCGATTTGCCCGCCTCGGCCGCCTCGACCAGGGCCCGCACGATCGGCGAGTTGTCGGAGGTGCGGTACAGGGTCTGCTTGATCGCCACGACGGCCGGATCGCGCGCCGCCTGCCCCAGGAACTGCACCACCGCGTCGAAGCTCTCGTAGGGATGGTGGACGACGATGTCCTTCTGGCGGATGGCGGCGAAGCAGTCGCCGCCATAATCGCGGATGCGCTCGGGAAAGCGCGGATTGAACGGCGGGAACAGAAGGTCGGCGCGGTCCTTGATGATGAGATGCCGCGTATCGACAAGGCCAAGCAGCCCGTCGATCCGGAACACGTCGTCGGGCGCCACCTCGAGCTCGGAGGTCACGAAGCTCAGCAAATCCTCCGGCATCTCGGCATTGACCTTGAGCCGGATCACCGACCCGCGGCGGCGGCGCTTCAGCGCCGATTCATAGAGCCGCACCAGGTCTTCGGCCTCTTCCTCAATTTCGACCTCGCTGTCGCGCAAGAGCCGGAAATAACCCTGGCCGACGACGTCGAAATCGGGAAACAGGCGGTCTAGATACAGGCTCACCACCTCTTCCAGCGGCAGGAAGCGGACGGCGCTGCCGGGTAGGCGGATGAAGCGGTCGACCGGCCCCGGCAACGGCAACAGCGCCCGCAACTGACGCTGGTCCGAGCGGCGCTGCAGGTGCAGCACCAGCGCGAAACCGCGGTTGGGAAGGAACGGGAACGGGTGCGCCGGATCGATCGCCAGCGGCGTCAGCACCGGGAAAATCGCATCCATGAAATGCCCGTCCAGCCATTGCCGCTCCTCGGCGCTGAGCTCGTTCGGGGTGGCCACGACGATTCCGGCGGCGCGCAGCTCGGCCTTGAGCCCCCGCCAGCACCGCTGCTGCTCCTCCATCAGGCGGGTGGCGCGAAGCGTGATCGCGGCCAGCTGCTGCGCCGGGGTCAGCCCATCCTGGCTCGGCGTGCTGACGCCTGCCCGCACCTGGCCCTTCAGGCCAGCGACGCGAACCATGTAGAATTCGTCGAGGTTGCTGGCCGAGATCGACAGGAAGCGCAGCCGCTCCAGGAGCGGATGGCCGTGATTGTCGGCCTCTTCCAGCACGCGCTCGTTGAAGGCGAGCCACGACAGCTCGCGATTGATGAACCGCGATTCGGCGGCGAGTTCCGGCGGTAAGCGGTCGATCGGGCTGATTTGGACGTTCACTGGCCTCTCCCGGCGTCTTGCAAGCTATAGCATAGTGCTCCGCGGCCCGGCCAACCCCGTTCGACTCGGACCTCAGAAATATCTTACAACTATATGAAAGATATATTACTTCTTCGGCACGCGAAGTCCAGCTGGGCGGATCCCGGCATGGAGGACATCGCCCGGCCATTGAATAAACGCGGCCAGCGCGCAGCCGTGCTCATCGGAACGTGGCTGGCCGAGGAGAGGATCCGGCCGGCGCTGATTCTTTGCTCCTCGGCGAAGCGCACGCGGGACACCCTCGATCTGCTGCAGGAGGCCATCGGCCCGCACGTGCCGATCCATATCGAGCCAAGCCTCTATCTGGCCGATGCCCCCACCCTGCTGGCGCGGCTGCGCCGCTTGCCGCGCGAGATCCCGTCGGTCCTGTTGATCGCGCACAACCCGGGTCTCCAGGAGCTCGTCGCCGAGCTGGCAAAATCCCCGGGTGCGGCGGGTGCCGACAGCCGCGAGCGGCTGCACAAGAAGTTCCCGACCGCGGCACTGGCCCGCTTTCGCCTCAAAAGCGAGGACTGGCGATTGCTGGCCACCGATGCTCCGTCCGGGATGGTCAAGCTGATGAAGGTGGTCACCCCGGCACTGCTCGGCGGCGGGAAGGACTAGAGGCGTCGTCGACGACCTATGATCGGCCTGGACCCCGGCCTGCGCCGGAGCGATAGGACTTATTTATTCGGTTGCTCTCGTATCACTTCCAGAACGGCTTGACGTCAGAGAAGCGCGCCCAGGCTTCGGGCAACCGCTTCAGATCCTCGGCCAGGCGCGCCGCACTCCAGCCGGCAATAGCGCCGCTCGCCCGGGCGAGCACCGCGGGATCCATGCTGTTCCGGCGCTTCTCGAGTTCGCCGAGCAGGTGCTTGGCGGCGACCCCGTCGTTCAGCGCGCCGAGCCGGTCCTGGATCTCCGATAACCCCTTGATGTAGGCCTTGGCCGCCTTCGCCGGAAACAGGGTGCGAAAAAATTCGGCGGCATAGCGCAGCTTCTTGGCGCGCTTGCGCAGCTCGTGCAGCTCGGACTCGCTCAGCGTCTCGAGGCGATCGCCGAGCTTATGCGCCCGGCGATGGAGCTTCTTGAGCGAACGCCGCGCATAAACGATGGCGGCTTCGTCGCGGTCCTCGCCCAGCGAGTCCACCCACGCGCCGCTTTCCCACCATGCTTCGAGGGTGAGCAGGCTGTCGGTGTAGCGCGGCGAGGCGATGGTTTCGGCCACCGCCGCGTAGGCATCGGCGCGCGCCGCCTTGGCCGCCGCGGCGAATGGAGCCAGCGAGCGGTCGCCGGCCATGTGCTCGCGCACCTCGCGCAGCAAGGCGCCGTTGAAGACATCCCAGTCGCGGGCGTGACCAAACCGGTGCGCGATCCAGCGCATCTGGTTGACGATGCGGCGGCGCTCGCCTTTGGGCAGCAGGTCGCGGAACGCGGTGAGCGCCGAGCGCAAGCGACGGATGGCGACGCGGAACTGGTGGACGCCTTCGGCGTTCTGCGCCGTCCGCACCGCCGCCTCATTGGCCCGCAGGTGCAGCAGGCAGTTGCGTCCGATGCGCTGGAACGCCTCGGCGATGGTGCAATCCTTGTCCAACGTCAGAGCCTGGGCGCGCTGCGCCTTGGGCTGCGTGCGCGCCACCAGGGCAAACCCCCGCTCGGCCTTGGACAACGACTCCAGCGTGAAGGGAATGCTCTTGTGGAGCTCCTGGGCGAGCGCGTAGACGCCGTCGATCGATCCCGACTTGAGCTCGAATTCGGCTTCGCAGACCGGCACGCTGCCATTCGAGGCCTTGATCTCGCCGACGTCGACCGCGAGCTCGACCTGGGCGTGGCGCAGCTTCAGCGGCCACGTCGCGCGTTTCACGTCGGTCACGAATTGAGGTGCCAAATGGTGGCGCACCTTGTCCGCCGTCAACAGCTTGCGGACCCGCTTGTTGCCGACCCCTTTGACGTTCGGCCGGTCGGCGGTCACCTCGCGCTCCCATTCATTGCGCGAGTTCACGCCGTTCTCGGCCGTCGGCGCGCATTTCACGGTCTGGATATGGCGCTGGCCGATCTTGCGCACGCGGAGTGCGACGCGCTCCCGCATCAATCGAAAATCGGGCGTGTCGAAGTAGGTGGAGACCATCCGCTTCTGGACCGGCCCGGTCTTGCCGAGCCGGCGCAGCAAGCGATGGTTCATGAGCCGCGGAAGCGCGTCCGGCGGGATGCGCAGCTTCAGTTCAACTTCCCGGGGATCGCCCGCGTCGGTCATGATCACTGGCCGTTTCGAATCACCGGAAGGAGGCGTCCGGAGGAGCGGCGCAGTCTAGCCAATCCCTCGCCGCGGGGCCAACGAGCGCCCGTATGAACTATTTATTACAATGACCCGGTAAGGCGCGGGATTCGTGACGTTTTCGTGGACTTATCCCCAAAAGTGCCCACATGTGGAAAAAATTAGATCGCAAGCCAGCTTAAAACGGTGCCATTCGGATGGTCATGGATTGCCCGTGGCGCCGCGCGTTGCCGCGAGGTCGTGCAAGGTCTGGCGCGCCAGCGGCACCGTGACTGGCCGCCCCGCCGCGAGGGCAGCGGTATCCAGCGCCGCGACAACCGCGCGAACCGCCGCCAGCGAACGCTCGAGCCGCGGGACGAGATAGGCGATCACGTCAGGGGTGACCCTGATCTGGCGATCGGCGAACTGCTTGACCATCACCGCCTCGATGAGCGCGTCGTCGGGGGGCCGCACGGCGACCGCCGGAAGGGCCGCGATCCGCGAGCGCAGATCGGGCAGCCGCAACGGCCACAGCGTCGGCGGGTGTTCGCCCGTGAGCAGCAGCGATCCGCCCTCAGCTGCGAGGTAGTTGAACAAATGGAACAGGGCTCGTTCATCCACGCCGCGGTCCGGCCGTTCGATCACCGCGGTGCGGACCTCTCCGAGGATGGCCGGCGCGTCGCGCCCGGCGATCTCCTGCGGACTGAGGACGCGCGCCCCCGAGCGAGCGCGCCAAACTTCGGCGAGATGGGTCTTGCCGCACGCCTCAGGCCCGTAGATCACCAGCCCCGGCGCCAGCCAGTTCGGCCACAGATCGAGCCAGGCCACGGCATCGCGGTTGCCGGGTGAGACGAGAAAGTCCTCCCGCCCCAGCGCCGCCCGATGTCCAAGATCGAGCGGCATCTGCCGCGTCACGCCGCCTCCTTCTTGGTGGTGCCGCCGCGGTACAAGGGACTGGCGAGGTAACGCTCCAGGGCGAGATGCAGGAGCACGCCGATCGCCGCCGCCGCCGGAGCCGCCAACAGCAGTCCGAGAAACCCGAACAGCGACCCGCCGGCGAGCAGCGCGAAGACGATCCAGACCGGGTGCAAGCCGATCCGGTCGCCGACGAGCTTGGGTGACAGGATGTAGGCTTCGGTGAACTGGCCGACGAGAAAGATCCCGAGAATGACCGCCTCGTGCACCCAGTTGTGGAACTGGAAGGCGCCAATGATCAGCGCGGCCACGGCGCCGATCGCCGCCCCCACCACGGGAATGAACGTCAGCACGCCGACGAGCAGACCCACCAGAAGCCCGTAATTGAGGCCTGCGGCGGTCAGGGCGATGGCGTAGAAGATTCCCATCAACAGGCAGACCAGCGCCTGGCCCCGGACAAATCCGGCAAGACGCTCGTCGATAAGCTTGATCGTGCGGCGGATCAGCTGCGCGTGGTCGCGGGGCAGCCAGCTGTCGATGCGCTGCACGATCCTGGGCCAGTCGCGAAGGATGTAAAACGCCACCACCGGCGTGATCACCAGGAGCGACAGGATATTCACGATGGCGAGGCCGCCGCTCCACAGGCCAGCGGCCAGACCCCCGCCCCAGCTGATGACTTTGCCAGCGATCTCGCCGGCATTCGGCGCCGCTGTCGCCGGGACATTCGCCTCCTCGAGGTGTCGCTGGACATACGGCATCGCCCAGTCGTAGGCGTCCATCGCCGCCTCGACCAGCCGCTGCGCGAGGCCGAGGAACTGGCGCTCGAGGATCGGGGTCAGCAAAGCGAGAGTGCCGGCGACGATCACGAAGAAGAGGCCGATCACCGCCGTCGTGGCGAGCGAACGGCTACGGGTCCATTGCTCGAGCCGCCGGACGCTGGGGTCGAGGATGTACGAGATCGCCATGCCGAGGAAAAACGGCAGAAGCACCGACTTCAGCAGCCAGATGAGAAAGACCGCGAGCGCCAGCAGCGTCAGCCAGGCGCCCACCCGCCAGCCGGTGGTCATGGCGCGTTCTCCAGCTTCGCCAGCCGCCGCGTCCAATGGACGAGATAGATGAACCCGGACAGCACGGTCGTGGCGGCAACCACGAGCACCACGATCTGGGTCAGACCATAGTCGTCGAAGCCAAGTCCGAGCCGCGCCAGGACGAGGGCGGCAAGCGCGATCTGCAGCGCCGTGTTGATCTTGCTGACCATCATCGGCCGGCTCTTGAACGACTGGGTGATGGTGTGCTCGAGCAAGGCGCCGCCGACAATCGTGAGGTCGCGGAACACCACCAGAATGACCAGCCAGTGCGGCAGGTCCCCGGTCCACCCCAGGGTCACGTAGACGGCGACCAGCAGCGCCTTGTCGGCAAGCGGATCGAGATAGGCGCCGAGCTCGGTCTTCCAGTTGAAGCGTTTGGCGAGAAATCCGTCGATGCCGTCGGTCAGGCCGGCGAGCACGAACAGCCAGAACGCGGCCGTCCGCTGTGCATCCACCAGCAGCCAGACGATCACCGGCACCGACAGAAGCCGGGCGAAGCTGAGAAAATTCGGCAGGCTCATCACGGCCGGAAACCGCCCTGCGCCCGTGCCGCCGGATCCGCGCCGCTCGACGGAGCGAGCTTCAGCTGCCATGCCGCCCCCGCCCCACTGGGACTCACCTCGGAGCTCGCCGGAGCCAGCTGGAGATCGCGTTGCGCCAGGGCCACGCGAAGCTGCCCGTCATCGCCGATATAGGCGAGGTTCAGGATCGCCTGATGGCGGGTGAGGCTCACGATATCGCTGCGCCGGATGATCGCCAGATCGGCTAGGCGCCTTCGGATCGCGACCCACTGCCCGATATCGTCGAATGCCACCGAGACGGTGAGCGCCGCTTCATGGCCGAACTGGAGCAGCTGCTCCCCCTTCCAGCGCTCTTCGATGCCCCGCGTCGTCTCAACCGCCGCGCGCTGCATCAACGCGTCGGCGTCCTCGCCGGCCGCAGCGGTATAGCTGTCGACCACCGTCTGCTCCCCGGTGGTGCCGCCGTAAAGGCTGAGCGTCACCTGCAGGAGCGCGCGGCCGGTCTCCGCGGTGTCGAGCACCGCGTCCGCGACATAGACGCCGGCAATGCCATAGCGCTGCGCGATCGCGGCCAGCCGTCGATCGTCACCGCTGCGCGCCTGGTCGGCATTGATGTCGGACACGTCGGCGAGATCCCCTTTCGGCAGAACGAGTGGCGCCAAACCGTCGAACGGCGCGACCTTCGCCCAGGCCGCGCGCCACGGATTGGGATCGTCCCAGAGCAGCGCCACGCCGTGGTCGCGCAGCACCGGCAGCACGAGATAGGGCTTGGCGTAGGTCTCGGCGAACGGAATATTGGCGTTGCGCAACAGATTGCGCACGTCATCGCCGCGGAATCGGTAGGTCAGGCTGGCGATGTAGCGCACCGCGGACGTGCGCTCGCTTTGCACCTCGAAGTTCTCGACCACGTCGCTGATCCTCGAATCCGGGAGATTGGGCAGCCGGCGGTATTCGCTGCGCGGCACCAGCCGCTCGAACAGGCGGCGCAGCGCCGTACGCTGGCCGTCAACCAGGGCCGCCTCGCGCGCCGCCGCCGCGGTCGACGCCGTGCGATCGACGGCGACGTTGCGCACGGTGAACGTCCCGCTGTCGCGCACCGCCTGGGCCCAGCCCGGAGCCGCCGCCAGCGACAGGATCAGCGCCAGCAGCGCCATCCAGACGCGGCCAACATGGCGGCACGACATCCGCCGCAGCACCGGGCCATCAGCCGCCGATTGCCCCTTCACCGCAGTTCCCAGCGCCATTGCAAACCGTTCTAGATCAAGTATGTTGCCCCGGCCGATTAACAATTTTGCACGGGGCGCCTATTCGCAGCAACCGATACCGGGACGCCGGGGTCGATATCGACGCCGGTGACGCGCTGGTCGAAGCGATCAAGCCGCTTGCGCGGGCGACGCGGCGATCGGGAGCCGACGCGCAACTCGGCGGTTTCGGCGCCCTGTTCGATCCCAAGGCCGCGGGGTTCACCGATCCCGTCCTGGTCGCGACCACCGACGGCGTCGGCACCAAGTTGAAGATCGCCATTGAATCGGGCCGGCACGCGACCGTGGGCATCGATCTGGTGGCGATGTGCGTCAACGACCTCGTGGTCCAGGGCGCCGAGCCGCTGTTCTTCCTCGACTACTTCGCGACTGGCAAGCTCGATCTCGCCGCCGCCAAGACGGTCATCGCCGGCATTGCCGAAGGCTGCACGATCGCGGGATGCGCCCTGATCGGCGGCGAAACGGCGGAAATGCCGGGCATGTACGCCGGCGGCGACTACGATCTCGCGGGTTTCGCCGTCGGAGCGGTCGAGCGCGGCCAAGTGATCGACGGCCGGACCGTGCAGGCGGGTGATGTGATGCTCGGACTGGCATCGAGCGGCGTCCATTCGAACGGCTTTTCGCTGGTGCGCCGGGTCGTCGCCGAAAGCGGACTCAAATGGTCCGACGCCGCCCCGTTCGCGCCGGCGCAGAGCCTGGCCGACGCGCTGATGGCGCCGACGCGCATCTACGTGAAGAGCCTGATTGAGCTGTGCCGCCAGGCCCGCCGGCAGCCCGGCCTGGTCAAGGCGATGGCCCATATTACCGGCGGCGGGCTGGTCGAGAACGTGCCCCGCGTCATTCCCGAGACCGTCTCGGCGGCGATCGATGCGGCGACGTGGCCGCTGCCGCCGGTGTTTTCGTGGCTGGCCGCCAGCGGCAAAATTGAGCCTGCCGAGATGTCGCGCGTGTTCAACTGCGGCATCGGCATGGTCGTAATCACCGCCGCCGCGCAGGCCGACGCGGCCACACGGCTTCTGCAGGCCGCGGGAGAAACGGTCTTCCACCTCGGCAACGTCGTCGGGCGCGGTCAGGACGACGGCTGCGTCGTATCGAATATCGACCGCTGGCAGAGCCGATGACCGTCGCCGCGGCAAAATCCCGGCCGCTCCGGGTGGCCTAGGTGGCGCGGAAGAAAGTCGCCATCCTCATCTCCGGCCGCGGCAGCAACATGCAGGCCCTGATCGAGGCCGCGCGCGCAGCCGATTATCCGGCCGAGATCACGCAGGTGATCTCGAACCGGCCGGAGGCCGCGGGGCTGGAGCGCGCGGCCGCGGCCGGCATTGCAACCGACATCGTCGATCACAAGGCCTATCTCGGGCGGGACAAATTCGAGGCGGCGCTCGACGCCCGGCTCACCGCCTGCGGCGCCGAGCTCGTGTGCCTCGCCGGATTCATGCGCCTGCTGACCGGTGGCTTCGTCGAGACCTGGCGGGACCGGCTCATCAACATCCATCCCTCGCTGCTCCCGGCCTTTCCCGGGCTCGACACGCACGCGCGCGCGCTCGCCGCCGGCGTGCGCTTCACCGGCTGCACCGTGCACTTCGTGCGTGCAGAAATGGACAACGGCCCGATCATCGTTCAGGCGGCGGTGCCGATCCTGCCCGGCGACGATGAGCCGGCGGTCGCGGCGCGCGTGCTCGACGCCGAGCACCGGGCCTATCCGCTGGCGCTCGGGCTGGTCGCGTCCGGCCGGGCCCGGGTCGCGGGCGATGCGGTGGACATCGACGGCGCCCGCGCACCGGACGGATTTTTAATCAATCCCGCGACCGCTTAGGTCTTTTCAGCGCCCGCCGCTTTGGCTATGTTCGCGGCGGATTTTTCGAGGAGTCCCGACCATGGCGAATGCGCCCCACGGCAGCCCCACCACCGCCTCCCGCTTCGACATGCGTCAGGCTGAAGAGACGTGGAAAAACTTCAATCGCCTCGCCAAGTGGATGATGATCATCACGCTGATCGTGCTGGTGTTCATGGCGGCCTTCCTCACCGGGAGCCATCCGCCGAGGCCGCTGTGACCTGAGCGGCGCGCAGCGCGTAAAAAAGGCCGCCCATTGAAGCGGCCTTTTTTCTTGCCGAGGACGGCTTTGTTCAGCCGACCAGTTCCAATCCGCTGAAGAAATAGGCGATCTCGTTGGCCGCGTTCTCGGCACTGTCGGAGCCATGGACCGAGTTGGCCTCGATCGATTCCGCGAAGTCCTTGCGGATGGTGCCAGGGGTGGCCTTGGCGGGATCGGTGGCGCCCATGATTTCGCGGTTCTTTGCCACCGCGTTTTCGCCTTCCAGCACCTGAATCACCACCGGGCCCGAGGTCATGAACTTGCACAGGCTGTCGAAGAACGGCCGCGCCTTGTGGACCGCATAGAACTGCTCGGCCTGGCCGCGGGACAGCAGGAGCCGCTTCTGGGCGATGACGCGCAGCCCCTTTCCCTCGAAGCGGGCGTTGATCTGCCCGGTGAGATTCCGGCGCGTCGCGTCCGGCTTGATGATCGACAGGGTGCGCTCGGTGGCCATGCGAATGCTCGCTTCTCTGGGACGGAATGTAGGGAAACGGCGGGCTTATAGCGGGTCGGGGGTGCCGAGGCAACCGTGGAAGGCGGCGGCCACCCTCCCCTTACGTCGCCTTCTCCCACTTCCCCTGCTCGTCCTGCTTCCAATAGGTGAGCTCGTGGCCCGCCGCCTTGTGCGCCTTCCAGCGTTCGCGCGCCGCCGCCACCGCATCATCGGTATTGCCGTCGAAGACCTCGAGCACCATGGTCCAGCCGGCCACGTTGGCGACGGCGCCGTCGGCGAGGACGAGCACCTTGGCGCCGTTCGGGTTTTCAGCCTCTGTCGTCAGCCACACCGGCTGCTGATCGGCATAGCCGTCCCGGGCCGTGCCGTGCGGCAGGAACGACCGGTCGTCGTATGTCCATAGCGCATCGTCGAGGGCAGACACCCGCTCGGGCGAGCTTGCCATCACGACCGCGCGATCGCCGCGCGCCAGAATCTTCTCCAAGAGTTGCGGCAACGCCCGTTCGAGCGCCGTCGTGCGCAAATGATAAAATCTGATCTCAGCCAGGACGAACCGCCTATCGTGTGCGAGGGCGTCGGTTCGTTTTGAGGCCCATGGATGCCCGGGTCAAGCCTGGTCAAGCCCGGGCATGACGAAGGGGAATAGGACGCTGTTCAGCCGGGTTCTTCGTAGTGCTCGGCGACGAGACGGTCGAGGAGGCGCACGCCGAACGCGGTGGCGCCCTTCGGCACGGTCGGTTGGTCCTTCTTCGACCAGGCGACGCCGGCGATGTCGAGATGCGCCCACGGCACGTCGTTGACGAAGCGGGCGAGGAACTGGCCGCCGATGATCGAGCCGGCGGCGCGGTTCGAACCGATGTTCTTCACGTCGGCCGCGTCGGAATCGATGTCGCGGTCGAACGACTCGCCCAGCGGCAGCCGCCACAGTCGCTCGCCGACAGCGTCGCCGGCCGCGGTGAGATGTTTCACCAGGTCGTCGTTGTTCGACATGATGCCGGCATATTCATGGCCGAGTGCGACGATCACGGCACCGGTCAGGGTCGCGAGGTCGACCATCGCCTTCGGCTTGAAACGCTCCTGCGTGTACCACAGCACGTCGGCCAGAACGAGGCGGCCTTCGGCGTCGGTGTTCAGAACCTCGATCGTCTTGCCCGACAGGGATTTTACGATGTCAGACGGACGCTGTGCGTTGCCCGAAGGCATGTTCTCGACGAGGCCGACGACGCCGACCGCGTTCACGCGCGCCCGCCGCGCCGCCAGAGTTTCCATGAGACCGACCACCGTGCCGGCGCCGGCCATGTCCCACTTCATATCTTCCATGCCGCCGGCCGGCTTGATCGAAATGCCGCCGGTGTCGAAGGTGACCCCCTTGCCGCAGAAGGCGATCGGCCGCTTGTCCTTAGCCTTGGCGGCACCGTTCCATTGCATGACCACGACGCGTGGCGGGCGAACGCTGCCTTGGGCCACGCCGAGCAGCGCGTTGAACCCGAGCTTCGTCAGCTGCTTTTCGTCCATGATCTCGACCTTGACGCCGACGGCGGTCAAGCGCTTGCAGCGCTCGGCGAGCGTCTCGGGATAGATGACGTTCGGCGGCTCGGATATGAGGTCGCGGGTGAAGAAGATCGCATCGGCGGTGCGGTCCAGCGGTGCCGAGGCTTTGCGAGCCGCCGCCACGTCGGTGACCATGACATTGAACGAGCGCAGGCTCGGCTTGGCCTCCTCTTTCTCGCGCGTCCGGTACTTATCGAAGCGATACGACCTGAGCTTGGCGCCGTAGGCGACATGCGCCGCCATGTCCGGCGCCTGCAGCGGGGCACCGGGCAGCGTGTCGATCTGCATGGTGGCGACCGTTTCGCCGACCCGGTTCAGATGCGCCACGAGCTGGCCGCCGATGGCCTGCAGGCGGAGCGCGTCGAGCTTTTCCAGCTTGCCGAGCCCGACCAGGACGATCCGCGCCAGGGACAGGCCCTTCGGCGCGATGATGTCGAGGAGGTCGTCCTTCTTTCCCTTGAAGCGGCTGGCGCCCATGGCGCGGGTGAGAATTCCCCCGGATTTCTTGTCGAGCGCCGCGGCGGAGGGGGTCAATTTCCTCTCCTCGCTGACGCCCACGACGAGGCTGCCCGAATTGGTTTGTTCCGGCTTGGAAAACGCGATTTTCATTGCGGCTGGTTCCTCTCCGCGCCGCTCCAAGGATCGTGTGCCCGGCTGCGCGAGAGGGGCACTCTAGCCACAATCTGTGGACAAGAAAAGCCCGGTTTTCAATGCTGTACATGATTTGTTCTGGACGTTTTCCGCCACTCTTCCGCTACTCCGGCGGGCCACCCCGGCGCTGTAATACCGCGACTGAGCAGGCCGCTTTCTCGCCATCTTCGCCCCGCATGGTGATCGTGATAGCGTCCGGCTCATTCCCGAAAGCGAGTCCGCACCCGGCCGTTCACGATGCGCCTGTCCCCCACGTTGTCGTTTTACGTCGGTCGCCAGTTCCTGTTGTCGTTTCTGGGGGTGTTCGTCGGCTTGATGACGGTCGTCTTCCTGTTCGACCTCATCGAGCTCCTGCGCCGCGCCGCGACGCTGCCGGCGGCAACGCTCGGGATGGTGATCCGCCTGTCGCTGCTGAAGCAGCCGAAACTCGCCCAGGAAATGATCCCGTTCGTCGTCCTGTTCTCGGCGATGATCGCGTTCTTTCGTCTGGCGCGGACCCAGGAATTGACCGTCGTCCGGGCCGCCGGCGTGTCGGTGTGGCAATTCCTGCTGCCGGTGGTCACGGGGGTGCTGATCATCGGCGCCTTCACGCTCGCCGTCATCAATCCGGTCAGCGCGGTCCTCTATGCGCGCTACGAGCAGCTGGAAGCCCAGATTTTTCGCGGGCAATCGAGCATGATGGCGGTCTCCTCCGCCGGAGTGTGGCTGCGGCAGGCCGACGGAGTCACCAATTCGGTGGTCCATGCGAGCCGGGTCAACCCGGCCACCATCGAGCTGCAAGACGTGATGATCTTCACCTTCGAAGGTGAGGACAAATTCATCGGACGGATCGACGCCGGCAGCGCCGAGCTCAAAACCGGTTACTGGCTGATCCACAACGCATCCGTGATGACGCCGGGTCAGGTGCCGCATCTCGAGGCTGAATACGAGCTGCCGACCGAAATGACGCGCGAGCGCATCCTCGACGGCTTCGGCTCGCCGGAAACCATCTCATTTTGGGATCTTCCCGCGTTCATCCGCGCCTTGGAAGCCGCCGGGTTCTCGGCGACGCGCCACCGGCTCTACTTGCACCGCAGCATCGCCGGCCCGCTGCTGCTGTTCGCGATGGTCCTGATCGCCGCCACGTTCTCCCTGCGTCCGCCCCGCCGGGGCGGCGCCATCCGTCTGATGATCGGCGGTATCGCGAGCGGCTTCCTCCTGTTTTTCCTGTCCAACCTGGTGGCCGCCCTGGGCCAGGCGGGGAGCATCCCGGTGTCGCTGGCCGCGTGGGCCCCGGCGGTGGTCAGCGCGCTGCTGGGCACCACGATGCTGCTCCATTTAGAGGATGGCTGAAGATTTCTTGAAGATGGGCCGCTTCAACCGCAAAATGGCGCGCGCGGCGGTTACCCCCCATGGCAGCATGACCCGATGAGCCGATTCCTGAGATCACAGCGACCTACCCGAGTCTTCACAGCGCTGGCGCTATTGTCCGCATGGTGGCTCGCCGCCGTGTCCACGATCGCAGAGGCCCAGGACAGCGGAACCGTCCAGCGTATTGCCGCCGTGGTCAACGACGATGTGATTTCGATGTTCGACATCGACAATCGCGTCACGCTCGTGATCGCAACGTCGGGTATGCCGAACACGCAGGAAGTGCGCACCCGTCTTCGCCAGCAAACCCTCCGCACGCTGATTGACGAGCGGCTCCAGATCCAGGAAGCCAATCGCATCCATGCCGCCGCCAATGACAAGGAGGTGAGCGACGCGATCGGCCGCATCGAATCCGCCAACAAAATGCCGAGCGGCGCCCTGCTCAAGGCCCTCGCCGCCGACGGCATCGAGAGCGGCAGCCTGCTGGCGCAGATCAAGGCCGGCCTATCGTGGCAGAAAGTGGTGTCCCGCCGGCTGCGGCCGAGCCTCGACATCGGCCAGGACGAGATCGACGAGGTCATCGAGCGCATCAACAGCGAAAAGGGCACCACCGAGTTCCTGCTGGCCGAGATCTTCCTCGCTGTGGAAAGCCCCGACCAGGAGGACGAAGTCCGCAGCAACATGGAGCAGATGCTGGATCAGATGCGGCGCGGCGTGTCGTTCTCCGCCATGGCGCAGCAGTTCTCGCAGGCGGCGTCGGCCTCGCAAGGCGGCGACATCGGCTGGGTCGAGCGCGGGTCGCTCGATCCCGAAGTCATCGGCGCGATGGACAATCTGGAAAAGAACCGCGCGACGCCGCCGATCCGCACGCCGACCGGCTTTTATATCTATCTCATGCGCGACAAGCGCGTCCTGGCGGCGGCCGATCCGGGAGATTCGGTGGTGTCGATCGCGCAGCTCACGCTGCCGCTGGAACCCAGCGCCACGGCCGACGACATCGACTCCCAGAAGGGCCTGGCGCAGACCGTCCGCGAATCCGTCACCGGATGCGACGACCTGAAGCACGCGGCCGATGAGCTGCACGTCACGTACACCGAACCGACGCCCGACCTGCATGTCCGCGACCTCAACCCGACCATTCGCCCCGTGGTCACCGACCTGAAGGTGGGCCAGCCGTCGGAGCCGATGCAGAACGACACCGGCGTCAGTCTCCTGATGCTCTGCGAGCGGCAGGATCCGGCGGTGCAGATGCCGAGCCGCGAGGACATCGCCGAAAACCTTACCCGGCAGCGGATCGACTTGATCGCGCGACGTTACCTCAGCGATCTGCGGCGGCAGGCGTTCATCGACGTGCGGGTCTAGTGGCTCGGG